>JALZJE010000025.1 GCA_030859955.1 Chloroflexota bacterium
GCGGTTACCTCATCGTCCCGCGCACGATCGAGTTCTGGGAGAGCCGTCCCGACCGCCTGCACGACCGGGTCGAGTACCGGCGCGGCGGCGACGGGACGTGGAACCGGCGCCGGCTTCAGCCATAGACAGACTCATCATCGTGGCGTCGGGCATACTCGTTCGATGAGCGCTCACGTCGTCGTCATCGGCTCCATCAACATCGATCTCGTCGTGGTGGCCGACCGCCTCCCCAGACCAGGCGAGACGGTGCTCGGTGGGCAGTTCGCCACGCACGACGGCGGCAAGGGAGCAAACCAGGCGGTCGCCGCGGCGCGAGCGGGAGCGCAGGTCAGCATGATCGGCGCGGTGGGGACCGATGCACACGGCGAGCGCGCGCTCTCGGCGCTGATGGAGGAGGGCATCGACGTGACCCGTGTCCGACGCCTCGCGAACGAGCTGACTGGCGTCGCCATCGTTGCCGTGGGACCGCGCGGCGAGAACCAGATCGTGGTGGCTCCGGGGGCGAACGCGACGCTGGAGCTCGAGGAGGACGATCGCATCCTCATCGGCTCCGCCGATTGCACCCTGACCAATCACGAGATCCCGGCGGCAGCCATGATCGATGCATTGCGCACGGCCCACGCTGCGGGCGTCACGGCCATCCTCAACCCGGCGCCGGCGCGCGCCCTCTCATCCGAAGTACTCACCCTCGGTCCAATCCTGACCCCGAATGAGCATGAGTTGGTCGTCGCCATCGGCAACGAGATCACCGGCGTCGCCCTGGACGAGCTGGCCACTCGCCACCGGGGACCGATCATCGTCACCCAGGGCCCGGCAGGAGCTCTCCTGGTCGATGGCCGGCGGCGCGAACGCTTCGAAGGACGGGTGCCACCCGGCATGGTCGTCGATACCACAGGCGCGGGCGACACCTTCTGTGGGGTCCTTGCCGCGTGGCTGTCCGAGGGCCGCTCGCTGGATGAAGCGATCGCCGCGGCAAATGCAGCCGGTGCCATGTCCGTCGGCGCTGCCGGCGCGCGTGATGGAATGCCGACCCGCGCGGCACTGGAGGCGTTCCTCGGCCAGGTCTGAGCGCCAGACCATCGCGGGTGCGCCGGCTGGACTTCGGCACGCGATCTGCGTACCGGGAAGCGTTGATCTGGACCACATCCCTGAAGGAGACCAATGGACGCCATCTCGCTATTGCAGGCAGATCACGACAAGGTCAAGACGCTGCTCTCCGACGGAGACGACACCACCGAGAGCGCCGAAGCGACTCGCACGGACCTGTTCCAGAAGATCAAGGCCGAGATGCTCATCCATGAGCGGATCGAGGAAGAGATCTTCTACCCGGCGCTCAAGTCACATCCCAAGGCGAAGGACATCGTGCTCGAGGGCTACGAGGAGCACCACGTCGTCGACGAGATCATGGAGGAGCTCGAGACCCTTTCCGTGACCGATGAGACCTGGGGCGCGAAATTCAAGGTCATGAAGGAGAACATCGAGCACCACATCGAGGAAGAGGAGGGCGAGATGTTCAAGACGGCCCGCCAGGTCTTCGATGCCGATGAGCTCGAGAGCCTCGGTTCCCGCATGCAGGAGCTCAAGCAGCTCGGGCAGCAGGTCGGACCGGCCTGACGCCACCAGCACAGCTCAAAAGGAAGGATCACCATGGGCCACGATCACGATCACGATCACGAGCATGATCACGATCACGAGCAGTCCCACGACAGCGGCTCCGGCGCACCGAGAGCCGATGAGGCCGGGCAAAGCTCGGGCGGGCTGACCGGCGGAGACGAGTCACTCAGCGCCGATGGCACGACCAGCGGTGGCATCGGCAGCGGAGCGAACGCCGGCACCGGCGGCGATGTGGGCAACTGGGACGAGGGTGGCACGACAGCCGACTCGGCTCCGGCCACCGAGGACAAGGAGATCCTTTACCCGTCTGGAACCGGCCCAGCGGCCCTCGGCGACTGGAGCGCGCGACAGGCCGGCAGCGGCCGTGAGTCGGACACTGAAGGAACGAACGAAGACGATCTGGGCGAGAAATAGCACGTGCGCCGATGGGCCGCGTCCCTGACGATGTCCCTCGTGGTGAGGACGGCCGGCGGTAACCGATCGACCCGGATAGCCGCAGACCCCTCTCCGGTGGGGCCGGGAGGGGTCTGGGACATCTGATAGGAAGTTATGGGCTCGAAGTCGAATGACGGTGCCGCCGCCCCGCGACCGCGAGCTCATGATGTGTACGGGCGCGTCGGCGGCCTGTATCACCGACCCCGCACGCTCGCCGGTTCCGCGGTGCGAGATGCGTAGCATGCGCCGAGACGACTAACCTGTGGTAAATGCAATTGTCTGTTGAGTGGTTCTTCGTTGCCGCCATCGTCGTGATGGTTGTGCGGCAGCTACCCCGCGTAATTCGGGATCTCAAGGGGGGTCCTCTCCCGGACGTTGGGGCAGCGCCGAAAGATGCTGAGCCGATTGCCCTGTTCCTGCCGAACGACGACGGCCTGTTCACCTGGTCCCTGCGGTTCCCCGAGAAATTGCCGGCGACGAACCGGGAGGACTAGGGGCGGGCCGGTCGCCGCCGATCTGCGCGGCAAGTTCCTTGGGGGATATCCCGGCCTTCTAGCGGTGCTGACGCACCCTGTTCGGCATACCCTTCGCGTCTCTCTTGGACTCGGATCGGCCGCGATCAGGTCCTCAGCATCCACCACGGTTTGTGCATCGCTGGTAGTTGCCCCCGCGTCCTCAACCGCCTTCACGCGCTGCGCGTAAGTCTTGCTTGTTCTGGATGCCACTAGGTACCCCTTTCGGCTCCTTATAACGGATGTTCTAGAGCCTCACATTGCGCGGGTGCATTCGCTAACGAAAGGAGCAAGTCGAACAATTGGTGCGTGGGTGAATCGCTTTCGCTGGGCGAGCGGGGGCGACCAGCTGCGATGGTGCGCCTGCTAGCCTTGCGGCTTGGTCCTTGTGGTCAGCCAGGCGCGTCGAGGGACATCCTCCCCTACAGTTGGCCCGCTCAGCTGGACGACGAGGAAGGGGGCACGAGCGATGGCAAATACGAACCTAGCGGCAGCCAAGAAGGCCAAGCAAGACGAGTTTTACACCCAGTGGGGCGACATCGAGAGCGAGATGAACGCCTACTTGGAATACGACCCCGACGTCTTCCGCGGCAAGTCCGTTCTCCTGCCGTGCGACGATCCGGAGTGGAGCAACTTCACGAAGTTCTTCGCGCTGCACTTTGCCGACTTCGGCATCGCCAAGCTCATCTCCACGAGCTACGCGCCGAACAGCAACCCCGCTGGTCGGTTCTATCAAACGACTCTGTTTGAGAGCGAGGACCCCAAGTTTGACCCTGCCAAGACGCGGGCCAACGGCAAGGTCTTCACCTTGGAGCCGGAGGACATCAACGACGACGCTGTAATTAACATCGAAGACCTCCAGTGGGAGTACCTACAGGGAGACGGAGACTTTCGCAGCGCCGAGGTTACGGCTCTGCGCGACGAGGCGGACATCGTGATAACCAACCCGCCATTCAGTCTCTTCCGACCGTTCCTCGCCTGGCTCGTGGATGGGGATACGAAGCTCTCGATCATCGGCAGCACCAACGTGACGACTTACAAGGAAGTGTTCCCGCTGATCCAGAACAACAAGCTGTGGAAAGGCGCGACAGCGAACAGCACCGACATGGTTTTCGGTGTGCCTAAGGGACATGGCGTCGCCGAAGCCGATCGCCTCAAGGCCGAGAAGCTGGGCTACCCATCGGATGAACGCTATGACTACACGCGCCTCGGCAACTCGTGCTGGTTCACCAATCTGGAGCACGGTCGTCGCCATGAGCCACTTCAGCTCATGACGATGGCGGATAACGTCAAGTTCAGTAAGCATCGGGACATCAAAGGAGCCGAGTACCAGCGCTACGACAACTTCGATGCAATCGAAGTGCCTTATGTCGACGCGATCCCGAGTGACTACGACGGGATGATGGGCGTCCCGGTCACCTTCCTCGACAAGTACAACCCAGACCAGTTCGAAATTGTGGAACTGAGCAGGTACACCAAGACGGAGGGCATGTCCAAGGAGTTCGTTGCGGCCTACTACGCCTCGGGACAGACCGGGCAGATAAGCGAAGGCCACCCCGATTTGTGCTACTACGACATCAACCGTCGGCCGGTCGTTCCCTACATGCGCATCCTCATCCGGCGAAAGGCTGACTCGTGAAGACCACGCTGCATCACTACACCGTCGAGCAGGTCATCGAGGGCTTCGTCTACAACGAGCTGGAAGGCAAGGGGCTGTTCGGCATGGCCGGCAAGCTGGTCATCCAACCTGAGTACCAGCGGAACTACATATACAACGATGGCAAGAAGGACGTTGCCGTCATCGATTCACTGCTGAAGGGCTACCCCCTGGGGTTGATCTACTACAACGTCAACGGCGAAACCCTCGAGGTCCTCGACGGCCAGCAGCGCATCACTAGTGTCGGCCGATTCGTGACTGGCAAGTTCGCGATTAAACAGGATGGCAAGGAGCAGACCTTTTCCTCGCTGCCTGCCGAGGCGAAGCAGAAGATCCTTGAGAGCGAACTGCTTGTCTACCACTGCCTGGGCACCGAGAAGGAGATCAAGGAGTGGTTTGACACCATCAACATCGCCGGTGTGCCGCTGAACAGCCAGGAGCGCTTGAACGCGATCTACTCCGGCCCGTTCATCACGAGGGCCAAGGCAGTGTTCTCCAACAGCCAGAACGCGAATATGCAGAAGTGGTCGTCCTACATCAAGGGTGACCCCAAGCGGCAGGAGATCCTCAAGGAGGCCCTGGAGTGGGTCTCGTCTGCCGAGGGCATTAGCGTCGACGCCTACCTGGCGCGGCATCGCGGCGACACCGATATCGTCGGCCTGAAGACCTACTTCACCTCCGTCATCGACTGGGTCGACATCGTCTTCACGCGTCCCCCGGACAAGGAGATGCGAGGGCTTGACTGGGGTCGGCTGTATGAGACCTCCCACTCGACCTCCTACAACGCGGCCGCGATCGACGCTGAAATCGACAAACTCCGCGCCGATCCAGCGGTGCTCAAAAACAGGGGCATCTACGAGTATCTGCTGGGTGGCAAGACGGACCCCAAGTTGCTCGAGGTCAGGTTGTTCGACGACAGGACCAAGGTTGCCGCCTACGAGCAACAGACGCAGAAGGCCAAGACCGACGGAGTCTCGAACTGCCCGCTGTGCGCGATCGGGGCTGACGCCAACAAGACCCGCATCTACAAGCCAACCGAGATGGACGCCGACCACGTGACGGCGTGGTCGAAGGGTGGTTACTCCACTCTCGCCAACTGCGAGATGCTGTGTGTCACCCACAACCGCGCCAAGGGCAACCGTTGACCACCTGAAGCATCGCAGCAGCAGGCCGTGACGCCAGCCGGTGCGGTCGGCCGAGCACGGCATGCGGCAACCTTTAGCGCATCGGAACGCACGCCCGACAGCGCTATGCTCGCTTGCAATGCTACGCAAGCAACCTCAAGCGGCGCTAACGCCGTTTCGTCCGAATCGCACGAAGCAGGATCGGCAACGGTATTGGGATCCAGATCAAGATCCCCGTCCGGGCGTCCTCATCCAGCTGCCCCTAACGCGGTACCGGACGGGCATGTGGTTCCTCACGCCCGACCTCCTCGCTCAGCAGAAGAGCGAACCGATGCTGCTAAGCCGAGAGATAGACGGCCACGGTCGTTGGACAACGGATGCAGATGGGGCTCCGATTCAAAAGCGGGAGGAGAACGGCAAGTTCTGCTGGATCACCAGGACACGGTCTACTCCACCGATGAAAGTCTGACGGCCCGCGAGGCCTTGGCGCTGCTCACGGAGAAAGAGAATCGGGCTCGCGCACGGGTTGCCCGTGCCGTCAGTGCGATGGAGCAGGTTCACGCCACCCCTGAGAAGCAAGGTGGCCGAACGCCCATCACAGACGAAACAAGAATCTTCGTGTGGCGACGTGATGAAGGTCGTTGTGTCCGGTGCGGGTCAAGCGCCAACCTCGAGTTCGATCATGTCATTCCAGTGTCGATGGGTGGGTCAAACACTGCCCGCAACTTGCAACTGCTCTGCGAAGGCTGCAACCGCGCGAAGTCGGGCCGGCTCGTCTAGGGGCCGCTAGTCCGGGCCCCACGCGGCTATCTCAGTCTGCGCCGCAGGCGCGCAGTCGAGCTGCGAAGGCGGCGGAGCGACTGCTCCAGCCTCCGCTGCGCATCACGCGCCCTCTGGTCGCAGATCGGACAGACCATGTACTGGCCACGCCGCACGAAACTCACGCCGTGCGTCGCACACCTGATCTGGGTCACGATCAATAGACCATCACCTTTCTGTGGACAACCGGCTTCAATCGAGCAGGCCATCCACATACACGCGAATTACAAGGAACGATGTGAATAACGTTCCTTGACTGCGTGCCGAGAGGCAGGTACGGTCCCGATTCCCAAGATCCATTCCCAAGAGGGCGAGCAATCGCGCTCGGGTCTGGGACGAGCCGTCGGCCAGATCTAGTGGCCGGCGGCTCTTTCGTTCGCCTGCGGCACCGGTGGTCCCGCGGTGGGTCTGCGCTCCTTCCTGTCGAGCGTCCTTGCTCGTGGAGGGAGTCTATCAACGGGACGCGCTTCGGGCTAGCGGGTTATCCACAGCTCGGTCCACAAAAATGTCATACAAGTGTGGAGAAACCGGTCTCAATCGTTGAAAACGGAGTATGACGGCTGGCACTCCGGGTCTTGAGTGCCACTTACTTATCCACACCCGTCGCGCTACTCCATGAAATGGGTACCCGACACGCCAATCTCGCGCACGGTCAGATGCGCGTGGAACTGGCGCAGCGCACCCGTGTAAAGACTGATTGTGGCGCGGCTGAGGTTGCCGCCTGCAGGCTAATCCGGTAAGCGCCGACGGCGCTCTCCGTGGTGTAAGCGGCGACCGCTGCCGCCGGAATCCGGGCAACCGATGCACGGGTCTGGACAGTCATGGAAATCCCTTCCTGGGGGCGATGACACGGGGCCACAGGCAAGCGGTGTATCCGTGTAATGCCACCGTAGCATCCGGAGCAAGATGCCCGGATTGAAGTCAGAAAGGGAGTTGGTGGGCGACACTGGACTCGAACCAGTGACCTCTTGCATGTCAAGTATCGCGGCCTATGCGTAGTAGCCGTGAGCGTGGCGACACGCTCAAATCGAGGGTGTTATGAAGGTGATGAGTGTCCCCCGACGCCGGTTGTGGCGACGCCGAGGGACTCGCAGAATGCTAGCCGCTACTGCGGCTCGCGCCACATTAGGCGCAGCGCAGGCCCTCCCTTCGGCAGCTGCACTGTCTCGGTGACTCGGAAGCCGTGGCGCTGGTAGAGGGTGACGTTCCGCTCGTTCGAGCTCTCGAGGTAGGCCGGGATGCGGTCACGGTCGCATCGCTTCAGCACCGGACGCAGCAGCTCGGCACCAAGGCCGCGGCCCTGGTGCTGAGGATCGACGCCGAGCATCGCTAGGTAAAAATGCGGCTGGTGCGGATGCTTCTTTTCAATTTCGCCGAACACCGACGCCACCATCGGCAGCCGAGCGAGGCCGGCCACCCGGATGAAGCTGGGCAGCTGGCGAAGGGTAGCCCGTAGACCTGCGTCGTACTTCCCGGGCGGCACCCAGAAGGCGGCACCCTCCAGACCGTCGGTGACGTACACCTCGCCATGGGGTAGACACATGTCGATGAACATCTGGCACCCCGTGCGAACCCGCTGGGTGCGCCGGTCATCCTGCTTGACGAGGAAATTGACAGTGGGATCTTCGTCGAAGGCCCGCGCCATGACCTCGGTGATGGATGCGACCTCGGAGACCGCGAGCTTGCGGACGGCGGGCGTATGGTCATCCCGCCGCATCGTCGCCTCGCCGGAGCCGGTAGTCGTCACGCCGGCGAGTGTAGGGTGTAATCCATCCCCAGCACAAGGTTCCTGATCCGCCTGCTGCGACCCGCCTCTTGTCCAAGTTGCATGTTATGGCGGTCATTTCGTGCTCAATGCGGTGTGTTGGTGGGCGACACTGGACTCGAACCAGTGACCTCTTGCATGTCAAGCAAGTGCTCTAACCAGCTGAGCTAGCCGCCCACGCGATCTGCTCGGCCTGGCCACATGCCTGCGCACAGAGCCTTCGTCAAGCAGGTCGGAGGATCCTAGCAGAATCTGGTGTCAGAACGAACGTGCCCACGAAACGAACACCTCAAGTGCGCTTCCGCCCACGGGTCATGACCTCCAGACCTCCTGACCGGCAACGAAAGTGGCCTCTGATCTCACCTCGGCAAGTCCCTCATCGGCGCGAAGGAGCTCCTCCAGGCTGACCGACAGGATGGCCAGATCAGCGTGCGCGCCGACGCGCAGGTGGCCCTCATCGGCGGCTCCTATGGCCTGTGCCGGAGCGAGCGTGTAGGCGGAGAGCGCCTCCGCAATGGTCAGCGAATGGGCTGGATGCCAGTCGCCACGCGCATCATCGGGGAAGCGGCGGTGGACCGCGGCGAAGATCCCGAACCACGGATTGACCGATTCGACGGGTGCATCCGAACCGGCGACGAGCAGCGCGCCGGCGTCCGTCAATGCTCGCCACGCATACGCGTCGGCCTCGCGATCCGCCCACGCGGCCGCGACGAGGTCACGGTCCGCGGCGGCGTGAATCGGCTGAATGCTGGCAACCACGCCGAGCTGGGCAAACCGACTCGCGTCAGACCGTCGGAGGAGCTGCGCATGCTCGATGCGCTCCCGAGGCACGCCCGGTTGCCGCGCAGGAGCACGACCCACGGCATCGAGCGCGAACGCGATCGCCCGATCGCCGATGGCATGCAGCGCCATGGCGATGCCTCCCGCGCGCGCGGCCGCGAGGTCCGCGTCCATGCGCTCGGCGGTCAGGCGCATGATGCCCAGGTCACCGGAGGGCGAGAAGAGGGCGGCGGTGCCGGAGCCAAGCGCGCCATCGGTGTAGTGCTTGGCCCACCCGAAACGCATCGTGAGCCGATCGGCCAGCGCAGAGCCCGTCCGCAGGCCACGCGCCGCCGCGGCCGCGATCGCATCGGCCGGGATGCCGAGCGTCAGTCGGAGCCGGCCATCGAGGAGGTCTCCGAGGTCGGTCAGCGAGGAATAGGAGTCGCCGAGCTCTGCATCCACACCGATGCCGTTCTCATCGGTGTAGTCGCCCGCCTCGGATGCGCCGGTGATCCCGAACCCGGACATCGAGCGGACGGTCGCGTCGAGCGGTCGATGCAGCTCAGGCCCCTGGAGACGCGTGACGAGCGGGGCGACCATCTCCATCGCCCGCTCGCGCAGGATGCCATTGGGCTCGCCGTCTTCTCCGCGCTCGATACGCCCGCCCGCCGGATCGGTGGAGGCTCGGTCCAGTCCTGCCCGGCGACGCGCGGACGCCGACGCCCACGCGGAGTGCCCGTCGTGACTGCTCAGGAACGCCCGCCTCCCGGCGGCTGCATCTTCCAACAAGCTTATTCCGCCGGACAGCTGCGCCTCGTTCCAGCCGCGACCGCTGATCCAGGCGTCGGAGGCAGTTCGAGAGGCCGCGACCGAGATGCGCGTCGCAATCTCGCGAGCGTCGGCGGCATCGTCGAGAAGAACGGCCCGCGTCGAACGTGCGAGGCCCACCAGGTGCAGATGGAAATCGTGCAGGCCCGGAATGACGGCGGCGTTTCCGACGTCGATCAATCGCGCGCCGGCGTCGACCCGCACCTCGTCGCGTCGACCGACAGCAACCACTCGCCCGTTCGCGACCGAGATGGCCTCCGAGACCTCCAGGCCGGCCGGCGTCGCGGCGGTCACGATCGCTCCGCGGATGACGAGATCGGCCCTGGATCTGCCCATCAGCTCTCCGACCGGCTCGACCGCGGGGTCTGCACGAAACCGGTCGCCCGCGGCCCGAATGCGATACGGACCAGCGCCACCGGCACGACGATGAGCCAATGCGACACGAACACGGCACCGCGTATCGCGCGCCCGACAAGGCGGATGCCCCGCTCTCCCGCGGCCCACAGCCCGCCCACGGCAAGGATGAACACGCCGAGCCCGTACCCTGCGAACAGCGACAGGGGCACCGTCCAATCAACCGGGCGGGGCAATGGAATCGTGATCAATGACGCCACGATGGCTGCCACGAACACCGGAGGGATCAGGAACTCGCCGGTGAACGCCAGGAAATCGGCCTTGCGCGTCATCGGCTGCGAGCCGGTCAGCAGCCCCGGCCCGTGCTCGAGCAGGCGTCGCAGGCTTCCCTCCGCCCAGCGCATGCGCTGACGCCACAGCGCGCTGATCGTCTCGACCGCTTCCTCGTGAACCGCGGCCTCGGGCGCGAGGGTCACGTGCCGGCCATAGGCTGAGAGCCGGGTCGAAAGCTCGAGATCCTCGGTCAGCGCGACCTCACTCCAGCCGCCAGACGCCTCGAGCGCCGCCAGGCGCACGAACATCCCGTTTCCGCGCAGCTCGGCCGTGCCGTCGGTCACCCAACGGCCACACTGGCTGGCAAGGTCCATCAGCTGCTCATCGGCCTGAGAACGCGTCAGCCACGAGACCGATGCGTTGCGAGGCAGTCGCGCGACCTGGAGGGCATCCGCGTCCGGATCGCGGCGCCACGCCTTCATCGCCCGCTCGAGAAAGGTCGGGGCCACCAGCGTATCCGCGTCGATCACCCCGATCACCGAAGCTGACAAGAACGGCATGGCGAACGCCAGCACCGCACCCTTCGTGGCGGGACCGGTCCCCGGCTCGCGACGGCGCACGTCGATCGGGGCGTTCGCCTGGATGGCGGCACGGGCGACGGAACCGGTCCCATCGGTCGAGCCGTCGTCGATGACGAGGACTTCGTACGCGGGTGACCCCTGCCGGTGGTAGCGAAGCTTCGACAGCGACCTGACCGTGGCGCCGATGACGCCAGCTTCATTTCGGGCCGGGACGATGAGCGCGACCGACGGAAGGTCATTCGCGAGGCCAGTCGGCTCGCCGGCGCCGCTGCCAGCCTCATCCAACGCGCTGCGCAGGACGCGGCTCCCCCGCCATGCCAACCAGGCGACGTATGCCATCGACAGGGTGATCCCGACCTGGAGTGCCCGGGCCGCCAACGGGACCGTGATGGTCACCCAGGCGACGATCAGCGAGGCGACGAGGAATCCGGCAGCGAAGAGCCTAGTCCCCATCTGAGGCCGGTCGGTGCCGGCGCCTTCGGCGGTGGGGTCGTTCGGCGCTGTCGACGGCGCTCGGCACGCCCGGCGCCGGGGTCTCGTCGACGGCATCGGCGGGCGGTGCGTCGGCCTGGTCATGCTCGTGGAGCCCGGCGCGCGAGTTGCGTCGCCAAGACGCGATCCCGGCGAACAGCGTCAACAGGCCCAGCGCGGCCATCACGACGGGAATGCCCGCGCCGGGGAATGCGATGTTGATGACGTCGGCCGCCGCCGGAGCAGCGATCACCGGCAGGAACGACGCGACCGACAGGAGGGTGTTGAGGATCCCGAAAATCCGACCTCGCACCTCGCTCGGCAGCTCTTCCTGGAGGGCCGTCTGCGATGGAATCGCGACGAACGCGTACTCGAGGCCGGCGAAGACGGCGATGACCACGACCACCGCGATCAGGCTGACGAATGGGGAGATCGACGGGATGGCGTTTTCGATCGGCGTGAATGCCGGGCCGAACAGCGACGTGATCGGTCGCACGAGGGCAAGGGCCATCAACGTGATCCCCATCGCGATCAGGCCGATGTCGATGGTGAGCCGTTTCGGCAGCCCCTTGCCGTACGAGTTGAGGAAGAGGATGCCGACCACGGCACCGATTCCGGCCGGTCCCATGATGAAGAAGAAGTCCTCCGCCCGCAGCCGCAGGATATCGGTCGCGAAGCCGGGACCGATGGCCCCGAGCACGCCGATGAGGCTGGCGGCAACCCCCAGGTAGGTGAGGCTCCATGCGATCCGACGGTTGGCACGGATGAAGGCCATCCCCTCTGCCAGTTGCCCGAAGAGTTCGCGCACCGCTCGTCCGGCCGCGTCGCCGACGCGAGGTGCTGCATGGTCCGGCTTGACCGACGGGAGCGGAATGATGGCCGCCGCCGAGAGGGCGAACATCAACGCCACCAGGATGTAGACGCCGGTGGATCCGAGGACATTCAGGACGAGTGGGCCCAGGAACCCGAAGCCGATCGCGAAGGTCGCGTTGATGGTCAGGATGAAGATCGAGTTCGCCGCCATGAGGTGGCGACGGT
This sequence comes from Chloroflexota bacterium, assembly GCA_030859955.1. Classification (GTDB taxonomy): domain Bacteria; phylum Chloroflexota; class Limnocylindria; order QHBO01; family QHBO01; genus JACDBZ01. Next base: position 12,234 of record JALZJE010000025.1, read on the forward strand.
CCACGATGCGCGGGATCGAGGTCAGCTCGGCTGGGGCGAAAACGGCGGTCGCGGTGGCGACCACGAAGTTGATGAGGTAGACCAACGGCACGATGGCGGTGCTGGTCGTTGGCGCCACGAAGATGAACAGGATCGTCCCCACCGCGCGCACGACGTTCGTCGCGAGCATGATCACCTTGGCGTCCCCACGCTCGACGAAGACGCCACCGAGCGTGCTGAAGAGCACCGCGGGAATGAGGAAGGTCAGGATCAGGACGGCGTTGGCGGTCAGCGATCCGGTAGTCGTCACCACGGTCGCGATGAGCGCGGCAAGGACCATGTTGCTGGCCAGCTGGCTCAGTGTCTGCGCTGACCAGAGGTAGACGAAATTCCGGTTCTTGAAGACCGATCCGGCGCCCGAGAGCTCCGGTCCGGTGCCCGCGTCGAGTGGCAGCTCACCGTGTGCCATGGGTCTACCCGGCCTCTGGGCCGCGCGCCAGGTATTCGGTGAACCGGCGCTCAACGTCCAGGCGGTCCATCAGGATTCGATGGGCGCAGCCCTCACACACAAGGCCGATATCGGCGCCGAGCCGCACGACCGCCCAGTCGCGGCTCCCGCAGGGATGCTCCTTGCGGAGGCGTAGTCGGTCGCCGATGCGGAGATCGAGCGGTGCCGCCACGGTCACTCGCCGCCCTCCGCGGCGGTCACCCCGGTGAAGTTGAACGAGCCGAGGTGCAGCGCGGGAACGCGGTAGGCACCGACGAATTCGCCGGGCAACAGCGTCGTGCTGTCGCTCATGGCGCGCACGTCGCTGAACGCTTCAGGGATCGCCTGGGTGAACCGGAAGTTCATGAGCGGACGGGTGAGGCGGCCATGCTCGATGAGGAAGGTGCCGTCCTTGGTCATACCGGTCAGGATCGCCTTTTTCGGGTGGACCGGGTTGATGTAGTGGAAGCGGGTGACCCACACGCCGCGCTCGACGCCGGCGATGAGCTCGTCTCGTGGCGTGGTGCCCGGTGCCATGAAGACGTTGAGCGGCATCGGGCCGAGCAGGTTCGGAGCGGGCAATCCGTGGCCTGTCGAGCCGGTGCCGGCCCTGGCGCCGGTCGCCGCGTCGTGCACGACGGCCCGGGCCACGCCGCGCTCGATGAGGTCGACCCGGTGGCGCGCCACGCCCTCGAAATCGATCACTGATGGAATGCCGGACACATCCGTGCCGTCGTCCCAGATGTTGACACTCTCCCCCATCAGCTGCTGGCCGAACTCCATGAACGACCGCCCCTCCTCGTGGGCAAGCCCCGAGAATCCGATGTACGTCAGGTACTCGAGCAGCCCGGCGACGGCGTACTCCTGGAGGATGACCTCGTACTCGCCGGCCTCCAGCTCCACGGCACCGCGCATCGCGTCCCCCTTGTCGGCGGCCTCGATCCCGAGCGCCTCGG
>JALZJE010000032.1 GCA_030859955.1 Chloroflexota bacterium
GTGGCGTCCTCCACCTGTAGGCCCCGGACGACGCCCAGGTGCCACCCCAACCGCCGCTTGACATCGAAGATGTAGCATCCGAACACGCCCCACTTGACGACCACGAACGCCGGACCCAGCTCCCGTACTCCTGCCCAGAAGGCTCGAGGCGCGGTGTCGTCTGATTCGAAGATGAGCTGAAGGTGCTCCAGGCTTGGCACAAAAAAGTCCACGAGCTCCAGCAGCGGACGGAGAAGGTCGGGATCTTCCTTGATGAAGTGGCGCTCGGTATCGAGTGAGATCGCCGACCCGTGCTGCCTGAGTGTCTGGGCCAGGGCAAGCTGTTGCCCGAGGGAGGCCGGCGCCAGGTGCGCATACTGAGCCCCGAGCATGTGTTGTGGGATATCTGCGGGCACGGGTGTCAGCTCATGAAGGCGATGCGCGCTTCGGAAGCGATATGTCCGCGATCCATCGCGGTGGTAGGTCGCCACGTCACGAATGCTCTCGCCGACCAGGAACGACACGCCCGTCCAGTCGGTCCCCTCAGGGTTCACGGTGGCCTGCTCCGCGAACGACGGATCGTAGTCATCACCAAATCGGGTCACGACGCCGACACGCCCCGGCCACATCGTTGCCCCGACGGTCGCGTAAAGCACGGCGCCGCCGGGCGTGTTGAGCGCGACGGTCCCATCCTCCCGATGGATGTCGTCGATTGTCGCCTGGCCCGCCATGACGATGTCGGGCTGGATCAGGTTGGCGGTCTCTTTGACGCTGGTCATGCCGGAGCCACCTGGTCTCGGCGGAATACTCGGGACCAGGGGACGGCCGCCAGGAGGAGAACAACGATGGTCAAGGCGTACGGCACCATAAGAACGAACTGAACCGGCAAACCGAGCGTCTGCATGCGGTTGGCGACAGCATCGGCGAAGCCAAATAGAAGGGCGGCGAGAACCACCCAACGAGGTGCGGCCGCCCCGAAGATCACCGCCGCAAACGCGATGATGCCGCGGCCTGCGGTCATGTTGATGGAAAATAGACTCAGTGCCCCAAGAGCCAACTGGGCACCTGCAAGTGCACAGAACGCTCCGGAGATCGCAAGGGCGATATACCGCGTGCGGTCCGGAGCCACGCCTGCCGAAACCGCTGCATCCGGGTTTTCCCCCACCGCGCGGATCCGGAGGCCGAGGCCGGTGCGGAACAGTGTCCACGAGACAAGTGGGATCAGCAGGAACGAGACCCAAACGAGGATTCCCTGGTGGGCCAGTAACGGTCCGATCACCGGAATCGGTTCGAGAAAGGGAAGGTCGATGTTGGGCAGCCCAGACTCCAATCGGAGAAAAGCCGCGCCCGATGCAATTTCCTGCAGGAAGAACGCCGTAAGCCCGACCGCCAGCAGATTGACCGCAATGCCAACGATGATCTCATCGCCCTTGAGGGTGATCACGAAGACGCCCATGATGAGGGCGAGGAGTGTCGAGGCAAGGATCGCCGCGCCAAGCGCCAGCAGGAGTGACCCGGTCAGTGAGGTGACCAGCACGGCCACGAACGCACCGACGAGCATGTAGCCCTCGAGCGCGATGTTGAAGATCCCGGCGCGCTGGCTGAAAATCCCACCAAGCGCCGCCAGCAGAATCGGCGATGCGATGCGCAGCCCTGGACCTAGCGCCGCGAGCAGAAGTTCCATCACTCGACTCCCCCGTCGACGGACCGAGGTGTGGCGCTTCGGAAGCGCAGGTCGGACCATCCGACCCGCCTGGCTGCCACGAACAGGATGATCGTTGCAGTCATCGCCGCCACGATCCAGCGCGACACGGGAGTCGTCAGCTCGATTCCGATGGCTCCAGCCTGCAGGGCGCCAATGAAGACGGCGGCAAAGGGAATTGCCGGGAAGACATTCGCCACGAGGAGTGCCACGAGGACCCCGTTGAAGCCGAGCCCGGTCCCGAAGGGGGAGACGAACGCGTGGAATACCCCGCCGACCTGGGCGGCGCCGCCAAGACCCGCAAGCGCGCCCCCAATGACCATCACGGCCATCATGCGCATCCCCGGCCGAATGCCTGCCGCGGCGGCGAAGCCAGGCGCCGAACCGACCATTCGAATCTCGTAGCCGAAGACGGTGCGCCGGAAGAGATACCAGACGATGACAGCGAGGAGAATGGCAAGCGGCAGAGCGATCGTGACGTTGAACGGGGGCCAGAGCTTGGCGAGCTCAGCGGAAGCGGCGATCGGCTCGGTCTTGATGGCGGAACCGGACTGCCCCGGCGCACGAAAGGCATGGATCACTAGGTAATCGGTCAGGAAGACGGCGATGAAGTTCATCATCAGGGTCGTCACGATCTCGTTCGCGCCCAGCGTGACACGCCAGAGCGCAGGCAAAAACGCCCAGACGGCGCCGCCGGCGGCTCCCGCCATGACCATGGCGACCGCGTGGAGCGGCCCCGGCAACTGCACCGCAAAGCCAACGTACGCCGCACAGAACGCACCGATCAGCAGTTGGCCCTCGGCGCCGGCATTGAACATTGAGCCCCGAAACGGCACAGCGAAGGCGAGCGCGGTAAAGATGAGCGGCGTTGCGAGGGCCATGGTCCCCGCCAGCGCATTCGGAGACCCGAATGCGCCGGTCCACACAGCCTCCGCGGCTTCGAGAGGATTCTTGCCCGTGACCAGGATGAGGAGGGATGCGAGCGCGACGCTCAGTGAAATCGCGATGGCCGGCGCCCGCGCCGTCCCGAACAGCCGCCAGACATTGGCCAGGTCGGCGCTAGGCACGAGCCACCGCCTCGTCCGCCGTGGCGGGACCGGCTCCCATCATCATGAGCCCGAGCAGCTCCTCGTTGCCCTCGCCTCGGTCGACGACGCCGGCCACGGCCCCGTTGAACAGCACGTACACGCGGTCGGAGAGGTCCATGATCTCCGTCAGCTCGGACGATACGAGGAGCACAGCCGCCCCCTCATCTCGGAGGTGGACGAGCTGCTGACGGATGAACTCGGTCGCGCCCACATCGACGCCCTGCGTCGGTTGCGCCGCGACAACAACTCGTGGCTGCCCGTCGAGCTCGCGGGCGATCACGACCTTTTGCATGTTGCCGCCAGAGAGCGTACCGACCATCACGTCCGGTCCCGCGGCCGCGATCGAAAAGCGACTGATCGCGTCCGTGGCCAGTCGATCGATGGCCGCTCCGTCCAGCAGGCCGCGACGCGCGATCGGGGGAGAGTGGTGGCCACCGGCAACCAGGTTTTCAGCGATCGACGCGTTGCCGTTGACTCCGCGTCCGAGGCGGTCCTCCGGGATGTGACGCATACCGAGGAGGCGCCGATCCCGCGGCGAAGCAGTGGTCAGGTCATGGCCGTCGAGCCACACCGCACCCGAAACTGGGTTGCGAAGACCCGTTATGGCTTCGACGAGCTCGCTCTGACCATTTCCCTCGACGGCGGCGACGCCGACAATCTCCCCGGCGGCGACCTCGAGGTCCACGTCCCGGACTCGCAGGACACCACGATCATCCTGGACGTTGAGGGCGACGACGCGCAGCCGGGCCTCTGCGCCGGTTCCAGCAGCCGGGAGCGTCTCGTCTGCGCGCACCAGCCGGAGCGCAACGGATCGTCCGACCATCGCGTGAGCCAGGTGCTCGTCATCCGTATCGGACGTCAGTGACTCCAGAATTATCTTCCCGCGCCGCATGACCGAGACCCGCGATGTGACGGCCATGACCTCGGGAAGCTTGTGCGTGATGATGATGATGGTCTTGCCCTGCCTCGCAAATCCTTCGAGGTGAACGAACAGCGCCCTGGCTTCCTGTGGCGTGAGTACTGCGGTCGGCTCGTCCAGGATGAGAATGGCTGCCTCGAAGTAGAGCGCCTTCAGGATCTCGACTCTCTGACGCGAGGCGACGGACAGATCGCGCACCCTCGCATCCGGGTCGATGGCAAGGTCGTACTCCTTGCCCAGCTTGCGGATTCGCTGACGGGCCGGAGCAAATCCGAGCACCCGCTGCTCGGTGGCGAGCAGAATGTTCTCGAGCACCGTCATCGACGGGACCAGCAGCGAGTGCTGATGGACCATTCCGATCCCTGCCCGCAGCGCGTCGCTCGGACTATCGAGCTGCACTCGCGTCCCATTCACGGTGATGCGGCCAGCATCGGGACGATGGAAACCGTATGCCACGCGCATGAGGGTGGTCTTGCCCGCGCCGTTCTCGCCGACAACGCCGTGAATCGTTCCGCGCCTGACGCGCAACGTCACATCATCGTTGGCCTGTACGGCCCCGTACGCCTTCGAAATGTGCTCGAGCTCAATAGCGAATTCGCTCATCGGGCGTACTCGTACTCGGAGCCTGTGGTGATCAGGAGGGGTCCAGGTTGAGCTGCGGACACCGCTGGGGAGCCCGCAGCCCGGGGCGATCTACGAGCAGTTCTCGTATTCCGCCAGCTTGGTGTCATCAGACACGGTCGTCTCGCCAGCCGCAATCGACTCGGCAGCCTCTTCGACGGCCGCCTGCACGTCATCCGGAACGTGGTCGCTGAAGGGCGTTGCGCCAACCAGCCCTGAATCCATGCCGTACTGCTGGAAGCCGGCCAGGAATTCACCATTCGCATTCTGCTCCAGGCCGATCTCGACGGCCTGATCGAATCGGGGACCAGTCGCGAACAGCCCAGCAGTGGGAGCCAGCTCACGCACATCAACGTCGGCACTCACCAGGAAGGTGCCGGTCTCTTCCACCGCTTCGTAGATGCCCAGTTGCGTGCCAGCCGTTGCGGCATGCAGAACATCAACATCGTCTTCGATGAGCGAGAGGGCCACCTCCCGTCCCTTGGCAGGATCCTCGAAGGTCTTCGCGTAGGCCCAGCACACCGTCACGGCGTCGTTCGCCGCATGCGCTCCCTCGTAGAAGCCGACGAGATAGCGGTTGATGACATCGACATCATCGCCGCCGATGAAGCCGACCTTGTCCGTCTCGGTCATCATCCCGGCAGCGATACCGGCGAGGTACGACGACTCGTTCTCGAAGAAGAACAGCTCTTGCACGTTGGGGAGTTCCTCACCGATGACGGCATCGATGATGACGAAGTTCACATCGGGGAACTCGGGCGCCACAGCCTTGATCGAGTCGATCATCGGGGGGAACGTGGCGATGACGATCGAGACACCGGAACCGGCCACCTGCCGGACGGTCTGCTCGTAGGTCGCGGGATCCTCGAGTTGGACGATCTGCGGATCCTGGTAGCCGAGGCTCTCCGTGCCGGATTCGAAGCCAGCCACCAGCGAGTCAATGACACCCTTGTCGCCGCGTCGCTGTGTCAACAGCAGCGCCGCTCCGCTCAGAGCCTCGTTATTGCCACCAGCGTCTGCGCTGCTCTCAGGACTCGCCGACGTGGCCGGGTTCCCTCCAGGAGAGGAGCAGGCCGACACGAGTATGGTCAACCCCGCCAGGGCCGCGTAAAGGCGCTGTCGCCGCATATTGCATCCTCCAGACTGTGCACGAGCGGCACGAAAGGGGTAGCGCCGCGGCCATCACCATAACGCACATGTCAATAGATTGACACGTTCTCCATTACGTCCAATATATTGGACTGCGCAGTATACGGAAGGAAAGACCACGATGGCAAGACGGAGCAAGGACTCTGCTGTTCCCGGCAGTCACCAACGCGATCTCCTTGGTGAGCGTCTCCGTCTCCTGCGCATTCGGCGACGTCTCACGCTCGCGGATGTCGCGCTCGGGACCGGGCTGTCGCGATCGTTCATCGCACTCGTCGAAGCCGGAAGTACCGACATCTCCGTCTCACGCCTCGTTCGCCTGGCGGAGTTCTACGGCGTCTGGATCAGCGACGTGGTCGGGTCAATAGGGCCCGCTGTCGAAGTGCTGCATCCCGAGGATGTGCGGGCCATGCCCAGCGACGACGCGGGGGTCGAGCTGCATGTCCTGACCAACCAGTCGGTCCGCGGGCTGCTTCCGTTTCGGGTCCGGCTTCAACCTGGCTGCACTCTCGACGGTGGTGTCGCTCATTCGGGCGAGGAGTTCATCCATTGCGTCGCCGGCGCCATCGAGCTTCGCGTCGTGGATACGGCGCATCAGCTGAAGGTCGGCGACACCGCCTCATTCCCCGGCCGTCTGCCACACAGCTACACGAATTCGGGCGACGAGGAGGCCATCGTGATCGGAGCCAGCGTTCGGGACTGACGGCTGCGCGCACTGCGAGGATTGGTGCCGCGGTGGTGGGACATCACGTAGGCTAAGCGACCTGTCCCGGTGTGGGCTTCCGCGTGGTTTCCGGCAGGAGGTTCGGTCTGATGAACGTTCGACGAGTGGTTCGCGGCGCGCCAGCGCTCAGCTTGAGCGCCGTCCTGGTGCTGAGCGCATGCGGCGGAGCTGCCGCCCCCTCCACCAGCGGAGGCGATGATGTCCCGAAGGTGTTTGGCGCGTTCGCGACCCAGATCGAGGAACCATGGGATGGCGTCATCCATACGGCATTGGAGGCCGAGGCCGCAGAGGGCCGCATCGAGTACACCTTCGCCGATGACATCGGCTACGCCGGGGACATGGAGCGCGTGCTGCGCGAGACTGCGGAGGCCGATCAGCCAGACATCATCTTCGGTGACGCCTTTGGCAACGAGGAAGCGGCGCGTGCCGTGGCTGCGGACTATCCGGACATCGCCTTCGTCTTCGGCTCCGGCGGCGGTCCCGCAGAGCCGAACTTCAGCGTCTTCGACAACTGGATTCACGAGCCGGCATACCTCGCCGGCATGCTCGCGGGCGGTGTGACCGAGTCGAACGTGGTCGGCGTTGTGGGCGGCTATCCGGTACCGGAGGTCAACCGGATCGTCAATGCCTTCATCGCGGGCGCGCAGGAAACGAATCCCGAGGTCGAGGTCAAGGTCACCTTCCTCAACAGCTGGTTCGACCCCGCCGCCGCCAAGGAGGCGGCCCTCGCCCAGGTCGGTGCCGACGCGGATGTCCTCTACGCCGAGCGCTTCGGCGTGATCGAGGCGGCGCAGGAAAACGATCTCGTCGCCATCGGCAACATGAGCGACCAGCAAGAGCTTGCTCCAGAGCACGTGGCCACCAGCGTCACCTGGAACATGGCGCCAACCGTGGCCTACGTCATCGACCAGGTGGTCGCCGGGTCGTACACGGCGCAGGATCTCAAGGACTTCTCAATGGTGGGCAAGGGCGGCGCGGCCCTGGCTCCGATCAATACCGACGTCACGGCGGGCATTCCGGATGACCTTGCCGCGCTCGTGGCCGAACGCGAAGCCGAGATCAAGGCCGGGACGTTCCGCGTCGACATTAATGAGGCTACGCCTCCGGGCTCGACCATCCCGGACGCGTAGCCGTCCCCGCGCCGTGACAGACAGCGCGCCGGCCCTGGAGCTCCGCGGCATCACCAAGCGGTTCGGGGACCTCGTGGCCAACGACGGCATCGATCTGGATGTCCAGCGCGGCGAGGTCCACGCGCTGCTCGGCGAGAACGGTGCGGGCAAGACCACGGTGATGCGCATCGCATACGGCCTGACGAATGCCGATGCAGGTGAAATCCGGGTCGGTGGCCAGCCGCTCACGGTCCGCTCACCCCGCGATGCCATCGAGGCCGGCATCGGAATGGTGACCCAGCATTTCGCCCTCGTGGGCCCGCTGTCGGTCGCGGAGAATCTGGCGCTCGGCCGCTCGCGCGCGCTGCGCCTTGACCTGGCCGAGGCGCGACGCCACGCGTCGAGCGCGTCAGAACGCTTCGGCATCAGGATCGATCCGTCCCTGCGCGTCGCGGACCTGTCGGTCGGCCAACAGCAGCGCGTCGAGATACTCAAGGCACTCTCCCGCGACTGCCGCATCCTTATCCTCGACGAGCCGACCGCCGTCCTGGTCCCGGCCGAGGTCGACTCCCTCTTCGCGACGCTGCGTTCTCTCGTCGCCGATGGCCTGGCCGTCGTTTTCATCAGTCACAAGCTCGCCGAGGTGCGCGCCATCAGCAGCCGCGTCAGCGTCCTGCGCCGCGGGAAGCTGGTGGGCACGGTGCCGGGATTGACCGACGAGCGTGAACTGGCCCGCCTCATGGTCGGCCGCCCGGACTTCGGCGTGGAGCGCCCGACGGATGCGCGGGCCGCGTCCGGGGCCCCCGTGTTGTCCATCAGCGGCCTGCATGCCACGGGCGCGACCGGGCTTCCGGTCCTGACCGATGTGGCCCTCGAGGTTCGTGCCGGCGAGATCGTGGGCGTCGCCGGCGTCTCCGGTAACGGCCAGACGGAGCTCGTCGATGTGCTCGGCGGGATGCGCCGGCCGACGCGCGGATCCGTGAAGGTCGCAGGCGAGGAGCTGGCGGGAGCGGGACCGCGACGGATGATGGAGGCCGGGGTCGGACGGATCCCGGAGGACCGGCACGCGAGCCTCATCGGGGACCTGTCGGTCGCCTACAACCTGGCGCTCGAGCGGCTGGATGACTTCCGCCGCGGCGGACGTATCGACGAGGCGGCCATCCGCGCCCACGCGGACGAGCTCATCGAGCGCTTTGACATCCGCGCCCGCCGCGATGACCCGGTCGGATCACTTTCGGGGGGCAACATTCAGAAGGTCCTCCTGGCCCGGGTGCTGTCCCGCGACCCGCGCGTCATCGTCGTCTCGCAACCGACCCGCGGCCTGGACGTTGGAGCCACCGAATACATACGCACCCAGCTCCTCGCGCGCCGCGCTGCGGGGGCCGCGGTCCTCCTCGTCTCGGAGGATCTCGATGAGCTGCTCGCCGTGGCCGATCGGCTCGTCGTCTGCTACGAGGGCCGCATCGTCGGCGAGATGCCCGTCGCCGACGCGGAACCCGAACGCCTCTCCATGCTGATGGCCGGTCGGGACGTGGCCGCGTGACCCGGATCTCGCTGTGGTCGACGCCGGTGCTGGTGGCGACGGCCGTGCTCATCACCTTCCTCATCACCGCCGGCCCGATCATCGTCGCGGGCGCTAACCCAGTTGAAGCATACGTCGCCTTTGTTGTATTGCCGCTGACCTCGCAGTTCACCCTGCTCGAGGTGCTCGTCACGTCCACGCCGATCCTCCTGACCGGTGCGGCGGTCGCCATCGCCTTCCGGGCGGGGTACTGGAACATCGGCGCGGAGGGTCAGCTGCTCACCGGCGCGATTGCCGCGGCCGGCATCGGCACGCTGGTGGGCGACCTGCCCCCGATGCTGGCGTTGCCGATGATGGTGGCCGGCGGCGCGCTGGCCGGGGCGGCATGGGCGCTCGTGCCTGCCCTGTTGCGCGTGCGGTTTGGCATCGACGAGGTCGTGACCACCCTGCTGCTCAACCCGGTCGCCCTCCTGCTCGTCAACGGCCTCCTCCACGGTCCGTGGCGCGACCCCGTCACCGGGTTTCCGGAGTCGCCCCGCATCGCCGCCGCCGCGGAATTCCCAACGCTCATTGAGCGTTCGCGCCTTCACCTCGGGTTCATCCTGGCCGTCGTCGTCATCGGAGCTGCCTGGTATGTGCTGGCGCGCACTCCTGCCGGGCTGCGGCTGCGCGCTGCCGGGCTGAGCCCACACGGCGCCCGATTTGCGGGCATCAACGTCGACGCCACGCTCCTGGGGGCAGCCCTCGTCAGTGGGGCCATCGCCGGCATCGCAGGCGTCAGCGAGGTGGCGGGCACTCAGAATCGGCTGACTGGCGGACTCTCGCCTGGCTACGGCTACACCGGGATCGTGGTCGCCACGCTGGGCACGCTCACCATGCCGGGCGTCGCCATAGCGGCGGTCTTCCTCGGCGATCTCACCGTGGGCGCCAGCTCCGCGGCGCGATCACTCGGCATCCCGTCGCAGCTCGGGGCCGTGGTACAGGGGGTTCTCCTGCTCACCACCGTAACTCTGCTCGCCGTGCGCCGTTACCGCACGCGCCCGGTGGACACGACCGATATCGGTCCGACGGCCGCACGGGCCGCCGCCGAAGTCCCGCCCGCATGAATTTTCTCGTCGACCTGCTGGCGGCCACGCTGCGCAACGCGACCCCTCTCGTCTACGGCACCGTGGGCGAGACGTACAGCGAGCGCAGCGGCGTCCTCAATCTCGGCATCGAGGGAACGATGTATGCGGGAGCGTTCGCCGGGTTCGCCGCTGCGTGGGCAACGGGCTCCCCGCTGCTCGGCCTGCTCGCGGCGATCGTGGTCGGCATCCTGGCGGGCGCCGTCATGGCACTCGTGACGGTGACCTTCGGTGCCAACCAGCACGTCTCCGGCATCGGGCTCACCATAGGGCTCATCGGCCTGAGCGAGTTCGCGAACCGGCTGATCTTCCAGGGTGGCGAGCTCCAGCGGATCGAGCCGATGCCGACCATCAACCCGCTGGCGGGCCTCGAGGGAGTCGGCCCCATCTTCGACCAGTATGGACTCACCTGGATCGCATTCCTGGTCGTCGTACCGGCGGCATGGTGGGTCCTCCAGCGCTCGAGCTTCGGACTCGAGGTTCGCGCCGTCGGCGAGAATCCCGAGGCGGCGGAGGCGGCCGGCGTCAGCGTCGCCCGGACCCGCTACCTGGCGCTCATGATCGGTGGCGCGCTGATGGCCATCGGCGGGGCGTTCTTCACCCTGGCGCTGCTGGGCAGCTTCACACTCGACATCATCGCGGGACGCGGCTGGGTATGCGTTGCCCTCGTCATCTTCGGCCGTTGGCGGATCGGACGCGGCGTGATCGGCGCGCTCCTCTTCTCGCTCATCTTCTCGCTGCAGTTCCGGCTTCGGATCCTCCCGGAGTTCGCCGGGCTTCCGTTCGAGGTGCTCCTGGCACTCCCCTACCTCGTCATCATCGGCGCACTGGCACTCTCCGGCCGCAACGTCGCCTACCCCGGCGCGTACCTGAAGCCGTATCGCCGTACCTGAGGGAGCAAGGAGCCCATGGAGATCCACGACCGCGACGCAGCCGGCCTGCAGCACGCAATCGAACAGGCGAAGATCGGCCGCTCGGAGGGCGGCGTCCCGATCGGTGGCGCACTCATCGCCGACGACGGCACGGTGTTGGCGGTCGGTCACAACCGGCGGGTCCAGGAGAACAGCGCCATCCGCCACGGCGAGACGGATGCGCTCGAGAATGGCGGCCGCCTGCCGGCCGCCATATATCGCCGCTCCACCATGTACACGACGCTCTCGCCATGTGACATGTGCACCGGCGCCATCCTGCTGTACGGCATTCCGCGCGTC
>JALZJE010000041.1 GCA_030859955.1 Chloroflexota bacterium
GTCGTCTGCTGGCCACCGGAGGCGGGCTCGTCGGGCCAGGCGGCCTGGATACCCGCCGAGCTGGGGGAGATCGAGGCACGCGCGCGCAACGAGCGCAGGCCCGTCACGGCGGCGGGACAGGCCGACCCTGGCCACCGGTCGACCGCCGGGATCGGCGTGCCAATCCTCTTCGGCGATGAGCTCGTCGGCACGCTGGTGGTCGGGCTTCCCGAGGAAACCGCGATCGACGACAGCGACATCTCGATCCTGGAGACGGTGGCCAACCAACTGGCTGTGGCCCTGGCGAACGCCTGCCACTACCAGGAGAGCGAACGGCTCCGGTCGCGAGCCATGCTCGCTTGGGAAGAAGCGGATCGGCAGGCCCAGGAGCTGGAACAGCGCAATCGCCAACTCGAGACGGCCCATCGCAGACTCGTCGAGGCCGGCCAGCGTCAGCTGATCAGCCAGGAACGGCATCGGATCGCACGCGAACTGCACGACAGCGTCGCTCAGCACCTGATCAGCATCGGGATGAACCTGGAGTGGTGTCGCCAGCAGGCGCCGAGCTCCTCGGCCATCCACCAGCGGATGTCGGCTTCGAAGGAGCTGGCCCGCTCGGCGCTGACCCAGATGCGGGCCGCCATCTTCGAACTGTCCGCCTTGGACGGACAGCGCAGCGGGCTTCGCCAGGCCCTGCAGGATATGGCCGATCAGTTCCGGGCGACCACCCAACTGCGCGTGACCGTCCGTACCCGCGGCGGCTCCCGCGCGCTGCCCTCCCCTGTCGAGCACGCGCTCTTTCACATCGCCCAGGAGGCGATGTTCAATGTGGCCAGACACGCGGCGGCGCACCGCGCCTGGATCGAGCTCGGGTACGGCCCGGGTGTCATGCGGTTGGTCGTCGCCGACGACGGGATGGGGGATGCCGTCGCGGTCCGTCGGCTACTCGAAGGGGCGAGATCGCCCCGGCGGGGACAACACCGCGGACTCGTGGGCATCCATGAGCGGGTCGATGACCTGAAAGCAACCGTAGGTGTGCGCGCGCGACGCGGCGGTGGCATCAGGATGACGGTCACCGTGCCGCTGCCAAGCGCGGAGGCCGATGGTAGAGCGGACCGCTGAGACGGGGATCGGGAGCGCGGCGCACATTCGCGTCGTGATCGTCGACGACCACACGATCGTCCGTGAGGGTCTCAAGTCTGTTCTTGAGCTGGAGGCCGACATCGCCGTCGTCGGACAGGCCGCACGTCCCGAGGAGGCGCTGCACGCGGTGGAGTCGGAGGACCCCGACCTCGTGCTGCTCGACCTTAAGTTGGGTGAGGATGGCCCGGCGATCGGACTGGGCCTCTGCAGTGACATCGTCGGACGGTTTCCCGAGGTTGGCGTGGTCGTGCTGACCACATTTCACGAGCAGACATTGGTGCTGGACGCGCTGCGGCGGGGCGCCAAGGCGTACGTGTTGAAGGACGTGGACGTCGTCGACCTCGTCAAGATCATCCGGGCCGTCCGGCGGGGCGAGTCGGGCTTCGACACGCGAAGCGCCTCGCTGGTCGTGCGATCGCTGGCGAACGACCGAACCGGGCCGAAGCTCACCAAGCGCGAGGTCGAGATCATCACGCTGCTCGCCCAAGGGTTGACCAATCGGGAGATCGGCAGGGTCGCGTTGATCAGTGACAGCACGGTGAAGTTCCACCTGCGCAGCATCATGGCCAAGATGGCGGTGCATCATCGGGCCGAGGTGGTGTATGTCGCTGCCAAGCTGGGACTTGTGTAGAGGACGTCCGTCTGGACGGGTACTCCCTTGGGTACTCCCTGCCCATTCGGGTAGGCGGGAATTGACCGGTCGGGCAGCTACGAACGGCGCACGCCCTTGGTAGGTTCGGAAACAGGATCGAACGAACCTCTTCGTCGGTTGCGGCGCGAACACGAGGGGTGCCAATGGAATTTGCCCTTGGGCGGCGTCTCGCCGCCGAATTCATCGGCACCGCGTTGCTGGTCTTGTTCGGTCCCGGATCGGTCGTTGCCGCGCTGACCGTGGGCGGCGGCACGCTGGACTACGCGGCTCTGGGGTTCATCGGGCTCTCGTTCGGCATCGTGATCGCCGCGGTCATCTACGGCTTCGGCGCCGTGTCTGGGGCGCACATCAACCCGGCGGTGACCTTCGCGCTGGCCGTAACACGACGCTTTCCCTGGGTCGAGGTCGGCCCGTACGTGTTGGCGCAGCTGACCGGGGCGGCCGCCGGAGGCCTGCTGATCATCGCCGCATTCGGCACGGGGGCCGCTGACCTCGGCGGGGCGGGGTCGACCGTTCTCGGTGCGGACGTCAGTTACGCCTCGGGGATCGTCGCCGAGGCCCTCGGGACGTTTCTCCTGATGTTCACGATCATGGCGGTCGCGGTGGATCCCCGGGCTGCGAAGGGCTGGGCCGGGCTCATGATCGGGCTGGCGGTGGCCGGCGCGATCATGGTCGTTGGTCCGCTAACCGGCGCATCGCTCAACCCGGCCAGGACGTTTGGTCCCTACCTGGCGAGCGCGCTGTTCGGCGATGGCCCGCCCTGGGAGCAGTTGCCGTTGTACATCGTTGGGCCGTTGCTCGGTGCTGCGGCGGCCGCCTTGGTCTACGACCTGGTGGCACGGCCTCGTCAGGTCGGCGTGGCTACGCCTGCCGAGACGGGCGCCCCGGCGGGCACCGAGACACCCGCCGAAAGCGGGCCACCCCCTGAGTCCTCCGCGCCGCCACAGCGGCCACCAGTTCAATCCACCCGCACAGGAAAGGAATAGCGAAATGCCCGATAACCGCGTAGTTGTCTACCAAGGGCCGGGGAAGGTCAGCGTCGAATCCATCGACTATCCGAAGCTGGAACTCCCCGACGACGTGGTCAGGGGTCTGGGCTTGGACAAGAGGGCACCGCACGCCGCCATCTTGAAAATCGTCTCGACCAACATCTGCGGCAGCGACCAACACATGGTGCGTGGCCGCACCACCGCGCCCGTTGGCCAAAGCCTCGGCCACGAGATCACCGGCGAGGTGGCCGAAGTCGGCGACGACGTGCTGTTCGTCAAGGTCGGCGACATCTGCTCGGTGCCGTTCAACATCGCGTGCGGCCGCTGCCGCATGTGCCACGAGGGCAAGACCGGTATCTGCCTCAACGTCAACCCGGCTCGCCCCGGCGCGGCCTACGGGTATGTCGACATGGGCGGCTGGATCGGCGGTCAGGCCGAGTACGTCATGGTGCCATTCGCCGATTTCAACCTGCTCAAGTTCCCCGACCGCGACCAAGCCCTGGAGAAGATCCTCGATCTCACCATGCTGTCGGACATCTTCCCAACCGGCTACCACGGTGCCTACACGGCGGGCGTGACCACCGGCTCGACGGTGTATGTCGCCGGTGGCGGCCCGGTCGGGTTGGCCGCCGCTCACGCCGCGCAGCTGCTTGGCGCCGCGGTGGTCATCGTCGGCGACATGATTCCCGAGCGGCTCGAGCAGGCCCGCAGTTTCGGCTGCGAGACCGTCGACCTGCGCGAATCGGCCGAGTTGCCCGACATGATCGAGCAGGTCGTCGGGGAGCCGGTCGTCGATGCGGCGGTGGACGCCGTCGGGTTCGAGGCCCGCGGCCACGGGCCGGGGGCGGGCGAGCAGCCAGCCACCGTCCTGAACGACGTCATGACGATCGCCCGTGCCGGTGCGTCGCTGGGTATCCCCGGCCTCTACGTGACCGGCGACCCCGGCGGGGTCGACGAGAACGCGAAGATCGGCCAGCTCGGAGTACGCATAGGGTTGGGCTGGGCGAAGTCGCACTCGTTCACCACCGGGCAGTGTCCGGTGAAGCAATACAACCGCAAGCTGATGAACTTGATCCTGAACGACAAGGCCCAGATCGCCAA
>JALZJE010000048.1 GCA_030859955.1 Chloroflexota bacterium
TGCCGAGTCCGACCCCGCCGTGGATGAAAAGCGGATTGAACTGGCGACCGGGATGTTCGGCGATCGCGAGTGAGGCGGCGTGGGCGAGCCGGTTCGAGCTGCCGACGACGTAGCTGTCGTAGGTGAGCCGGGGGTTCAGCCCGTGAGCGGTCGGCTGCAGCGCGAGCTGCCGGTTGCTCAGCCCGTGATCGGGTTTGCGAGGTGGCTGCGGTGAGCCACTCTCGCGCCGCGGTCGTGGTCGGGTGGGAAGGGGCTGGTCGGATGCCCCATCCGTTGCTGATCGATCCGCCAGCATGGCCGGCTTCGGTTTCGGAAGGTGGTCGCTCGTGGCGCCTGTCGCTCCGGCCGCTCCGACCGTGAAGAAGGCGCTCAGATCGCGCCCGACGATTTCGGCGAACGCTCGTTCCACCTGCGGCGCGTACCGTGCCTGAAGGGTCGAGGCGCTGAAGGCGTTGGGCGCGGAAATGATCGCGGTATCGTCTTCGACGCCGACGAGGGTTGTCTGACCGAACCAGTTATCGAAGGCGCGGCGAGAGATCCGACCAGCGAGCTCGCCGAGCACGGCCTGCCACAACTGGGCGACGTTCATGCTCACTTCCCGGGCGCTGGCGTCGGCCAATCCTCCGTTGCCGCTCGGTGCGCTGCCCTGATGCTCTTCCACCGGTTCCTCTTTCCGCAGGGAGGGATGGCCGGGCGCGGAGGCCGCGAGCTCGATCATGTGCCTGCTGTTGGTGTACGTACACCCAATTCATTGAGATTAGCATGTATGTTGGTCGCGTTCAATGCGTCCGTTCGGACGCACCAGCCAGGCACGGCTTACCCGATGACGCAAGGGCTGCATGATACACTCGCACCCGGTTGAACGCACCGCGTCATCACGCCAGCACTCCAAGACCGGAGCGGGCACACTGGCGCCCTCGATCCGGCAATGATGACATTTCTGATCTCGCCTTCTCCCTATCATAACGAATAGCGATTCCCCATGAACCTTACCCCTCCAGGCGCATCCTGCCAGTACATTCCCGCGCCGCTCTCGGACGAGGATGCGGATCGCGCGAACGCGCTGCTCGTCGAAGAGAAGATCGGCTCGAAGGATGGCGCCGGCAAGACGGTCGTCGTCGCGATGAGCGGCGGCGTCGACAGCGCTGTCACCGCGTTGATCATGCGTGAGCGTGGATACCGGGTCGTCGGCATGAACCTGCGGCTGTTCTCGCCGGAGGACGAGGACCACCGGGCAAACCCCTGCTGCGGGATCCCGGCGATGGACGATGCCCGTGCGACCTGCGCCACGATCGGTGTTCCTTTCTATGCGATCAACATGGAAATGGAGTTCGGCGGCGCCGTGATCCAGAAGTTCGTGGATGAGTACGCCGCCGGGCGCACCCCGAATCCGTGTCTGGAGTGCAACCGGCACGTCAAGTTCCGGCATCTCGTGCAGCGGGCGAAGATGCTCGGGGCGGAGTGCCTGGCGACCGGGCACTACGTCCGCGTCGAGCGTGATGCGGCGGATGCCGAAGCGCCCGTGCGACTGCTGCGTGCGGTCGACGACGGCAAGGACCAGAGCTACGTGCTCTATACGTTGACGCAGGAGCAGCTCGCGTTTCTCCACTTTCCGCTCGGCCGGTTGACCAAGCCGGAGGTTCGGCTGCTTGCACGAGCGTTCGGACTACCGGTAGCGGACAAGGCCGAGAGCCAGGAAATCTGCTTCGTTGGCAACCGGTCGTATGCCGATTTCGTCGCCGAGCGACGACCCGACCTGGTCGGCGCCGGGGATATCGTCACCGCCGATGGGGGCGTGATCGGGCGGCACCGGGGGTTGGTGCATCACACGGTGGGGCAGCGGCGCGGGCTCGGGATTGGCGCAACGAAGCCGTATTTCGTCTTGCGGCTCGATACCGAAGGCAACCGGCTCGTCGTTGGCGACCGGGCGCTGGCGCAATCCCGCTGGATGCGAATCACGGACGTCTCGTTTACGTCAGGTGCGTGGCCAGTGCCGTTCTCCTGCGACGTGGTGGTGCGATATCGTGGCGTGCCAACGCGAGCGCGGGTGATCCCGTTATCGGAGCGGGAAACCACGGTAGAAGTCGATTTTGGGCCGGAGTGTGGACCGATCGCGTCAGCCGGTCAGGCGGTCGTGTTCTATCGCGAAGATGAGGTGCTTGGTGGCGGAACGATCCAGTCAGTGGAGCGGCGTGGGTCACCGGAGCTGACACGTGAGCCGGTGCTCGGGCACGAATGACCGGTGTTGGCGCGGTTTGTGCGCCGCGGTGCGGGAAGTCGCCACGGTGAATTTTCATGCACAATGATGATGGAAACCGGTGGGGTGGAATGAGAACACAACGGAGGGGCGGAACAGCGCATGGATAAGATCAAGTCCAAGGCCGTGATCGCGGGAGTCGCCGCGCTCCTGGTGTTCGTGGCGATCGG
>JALZJE010000088.1 GCA_030859955.1 Chloroflexota bacterium
GTCAGGACGCCGTCAACACCATCGGCTCGGCGCAGGAGCTCGTCACGCGATGGCGGCAGCTCGTCCTCCCAGAGGTCGACATCGCAGGCCTCACGGACGCGGTCCAGGCCCGCATCGGGGATGATGCGGGTGACGAAGACGCGCTGGGGGCCGGTCATCGGCGTGGTCGTGAGGAGTCCGGATTCACGACGCGGCCCCCACCAGGTCGCCCGTGCGTTCGAGCTTGGCCAGCGACTCGGAGACGCGCTCCAGGGCCAGCGACAGGTTCTCTCGCGAATTCGCGTAGCTGAAGCGCAGGTACCCTTCGCCGTGCGCGCCGAACGCCGTGCCCGCCAGGCCGCAGACGCCGGCGTCATAGAGCAGGTGATCAGCGATCTCCGCGCTCGTGCGGCCGAAGGTCGTCACGTTCGGGAACGTGTAAAAGGCGCCGTGCGGCATGACGCACCTCACACCCGGGATGGCGTTCAGGCCGTCGACCATCAGCTGCCGGCGCGCGATGAACTCGGTGCGCATGACATCGGCGGCATCCTGTGGCCCGGTGAGCGCTTCGACGGCGCCGGCCTGCGCGAAGGCATTCGTGCAGGACACGCTGTTGATGACGAGGCGGCTGAAGGAAGGGACCAGCCATTCGGGCAGCACGCCGTAGCCCATGCGCCAGCCGGTCATCGCGAACGTCTTGGAAAAGCCATCGAGCGTGATGGTGCGCTCCGCCATGCCGGGGAGGGTCGCGACGCTCAGCGGCTCGCCCTCGTACTGGAGGCGGCCGTAGATCTCATCGGCGAGGACGACGAGGTCGTGCTCCACGGCCAGCTCGGCCAGTCGCCGGATATCGTCGTGGGTCAGGATGGAGCCGGTCGGGTTGTGCGGGGTGTTGAAGACCAGGAGCTTCGTGCGATCGGTGATGAGGCCCGCGACCTCGTCGACGTCCATGCGAAAGTCATTGGCCTCGCGCAAGGGTGCGGGCACTGGCATGCCGCCAACGTAACGCGCCATCGACTCGTAGATCGGGAAGCCGGGGTTCGGGTAGATGACCTCGTCGCCGTCGTCGACGAGCGCGAGCATCGCGTAGAACATGATCGGCTTGGCGCCGGGCGTGACGACCACCTGCTCCGGCGTCGTGTCGATTCCCTTCCAGCGCTTGACGTCGGCGACGATCGCCTCGCGCAGGGGCTGAATACCGATGGCGGCGGTGTAGTGCGTCGCGCCCTCGTCCAGGAGCGCGCGAGCCGCGGCCTCTGACACATTGCGGGGCGTGTCGAAGTCCGGCTCGCCGATCTCGAGATGAATCACTTCCCGGCCGGTCGCCTCCAGCGCACGGGCACGCGCGGCCGCCTCGAAGGCGGTCTCGGTCCCGATCCGCTCCATGCGGCTCGCAAGTCTCACTCATCGGTCCTCGTGCGGGTGCCGTGCCAGGCTCGGGTGCCACGTAGTGTACCGATCAGCGCGCCGCATCATGCGCTCGGCGTCAGCCAGGCGTCTCCGGCCGGCATGGAACGCTGAGCGAGCGACGTCACCATCGGTCGGGCCAGTGCGCCCCGCGGCCGCGTCGGTTGGAACGCTCAGCGAACGAAGCGGCCACCGGACCGCGAGGGGAGAGCCCGCGCCAGCCTACGCTGGTTGATTCGCACGTTCAACGAGCACGTCTGCGCCTGACCCGCGTCGTACCGGATCGGCATCCCCGTCCGGTGGCCAGCTCGCACGCTCACAGAGCCGCCAATGGGCAGAACTGGACGCAGGTCACGCGCTTGCTATACTTTCCAGAGTGCATTCCGAAACACCGCGCGCTCGCAAGCGCCCATCAGGAGACGATACGAATGACGATTTCCGAAACTCCTCGCGAGCCGATCCCGATGACCGGCGGCGCACCGGGCGGTGAGCTGCTCGTTTCGGTAACCGAAGCTGCCGGCAAGAAGGTCATCGAGCTGCGCGCGCGGGAAGGCAAGGCCGATGCGCGCCTCCGCCTGTTCGTGAAGAGCGGCGGATGCTCGGGCTTCAGCTACGGCCTGGCGTTCGACGACAAGGTGAACGAAGGTGACCGCGTCGAGGATCACGCCGGTGTCCCGATCGTGATCGATCAGTTCAGCCAGCAGCACGTCGTCGGTGCCGAGATCGACTATGTCGACTCGCTCATGGGCTCCGGCTTCGCGATCAACAACCCGAACGCGGTCAGCAGCTGCGCATGTGGCTCATCGTTCAACACCGATGGAGCACCGGCCAAGGCCGGCGGCTGCGCCCACTAGATTCCCTCCTTCGCGACCGAAGCCCCGGCGGTCATCGTCGGGGCTTCGTCGTGCCCCGAAGTCCGGCGTGCGACTAACATGCTCGGGTGAGTAGCACGTTTGTTGGCCGCCCGATCGCGGCGGCGGAAGAGCTGCGCCGATCCTTCGCCACCGCCTGGGGTGCCATCGGTGCGGCATGGGGTGTGGCGCCGTCGACAGCCACCGTCCAGGGGTACCTTCTCGTTTCAGACGGCCCCCTCTCCGAGCCCGAGGTGCGGCGTGCGCTGGGGATGAGCCACCGTGCCGCCAGCCTGGCGCTGGCCCAATGCGAGGAGTGGGGCCTCATCGAACGCGCGGAGGCACCGCGTCGCTCAGGTCAGCGCGGCCCGGCTGCTGCGGCCTGGACCGTGGTCGGCGACCACTGGGAGTGGTTTCGCCGCGTGGCCGCGGCGCGCAAGCAACGTGAGACCGATCCGGTCCTCCCGGTCATCGCAAGGTGTGCCGAGCAGGCCCGCGAGGCCGCAACCCGCAACGGCGCCGACGAAGAGCTGATCCGCCTGGGAGACCGCCTGGCTTCGCTGCTCAACTTCGTCCAGCGTTTCGATCGCGGCGTCGAGCTGTTCGTCCGAGGGGACGCGCGAGCCATCGAGGGGCTCTTCACGACGCTCGAGCGCCTGGAGCCGGACACCGTCGACCGCCTCTGGGCGCTGCTTGGCGAACTGGGGACCGATGACCTCGGCCGAGCTCTCGAGGCGCTCGCCAGGCTTCCGCCCGCAGCGGCGCGGCGGCTCATCGGCCTCGCCGACCAGCCGGTCCTCCAGCAGCTCATCGGGATTCGATAGGGCGATTATTCGCCTGAGCCGTCGTCCTCGAAGACCGCCGCACCCGCGGTGGCGGCAGTGGCGGCGGTCCCACCCAGCGTCGCCGGGAGCGGGCGAGGCACGGCGACCGGAGTGATGAAGCGGTCGACGTGCTCACGGGTGCCGGCGATCTTCAGCTCATCGAAGAGCAGGCCGAACTTGGCGCGCAGGTTGGCTGCGATCGCATCGGAAGCCTCATCGGGGAGCGTCCACAGCTGACGCTTGAACGGGCCGATGGCCTTCTTGCGGGTCTTGTACAGGAACTGCTCGTCGGTCTCGCCGTCCTTGCGCTCATCGGCGCAGTTGTCGCGACACCAATTTATCATCTCGGCGCGGAGCGCATCGGGCAGGCCGCCACCGTCGTACAGGATGTTCTGGAAGCCGGTGGCCAGGTGGATCTCCGCGGTGCCGTTGACCGGGAAGTGGTGGAAGGCGTCGTCCGGCAGCGTCGAAGCGCCATGCTGGACGCAGCCGGCCATCCGATACCGGTCCCGCGCGACGGCGGAGAGGCTCCGCAGCGTGTCGAAGTCGATGCTCACCGCCGCGACGCTGCCGTCGGGCATCGGGACGCCCCCGTGGCTGGTGCCGGTCTGGATGCTCACTTTGCTGATCGGCTCGAGCCCGTCGCCCAGCGCCGCCGCATACCCGTCGAGATAGGCGCGCAGCTCTTCCTCGGTCGAGTTTGTCTTGCCGACCTCGCCGATCTCGCCGCCGACGCTGATCGTCACCCCATCGGGCTCGAGCTCGCGGATCAACCGTGTCAGCTCCGCGCTGTTCTCGGCATTCACTCGCTGCTGCTCGACCACGGTCGCCAGGGAGAGATCGACCAGCGTCGAGCTGTCGATGTCGATGTTCAGGAAGCCGGCCGCGATCGCCTCGCGCGTCAGATCCTTGATGCCCTCGAGCTCGGGCCCCGGCGAGGACGCCCACTTCGTGGCGTTGAACTGGAAGTGATCTCCCTGGAGGAAGACGGGCGTCCGCCAGCCCTCGCGAATGGCCGCGGCCAGCACGGCGGCCGTGTACTCCGCCGGGCGCTGCTCGGTATACGCCATCTCGCTCTTGGCGATCTCGAAGATGACGGTCGCCGCGTCTCGCTCGAGGGCGGCCGCGAACGCCTGGCGCGCGGTCAGGTAGGTCGATGCGCGGACGTTGATGGCCGGCACGGTGAAGGCCGTCGGATCGATCTCGCCCCGCCCGCGCGCTCGATACAGCTCGTGGATGGAAGCCGAGCCGCAGCCGAGTGCCTGCGCGGCGCTCCAGATCACCCAGCGAACCGCGTCCCGCAGGTCCGCATCGGGATTGAACACCGACTCGAAGACCAGATCATCCATCAGCTCCCCGCGAAGCTGCCGCTCGTCGGTGACCTCGACGCCCGTTGCGGTGATGGTCGCGACCCCCTCAAGGCGGGCGCGCAGGTCGTCTGCGGTGGAGAACTGCATGTGATTCATCCTAGCGAAGGGCCGATGCCAACGTGAACGCCAGGAGCGGCACCGCGATCAGGCCGAGGACGCCGGCAAGCAGGTACCAGTCGCGGGCGGCACGCACATCGGCGACCCTCCGCCGGACGAGCCCGTGCGTCCACCAGCGCACCGCCGACAGTCCCGCGACGTAGAGCACCGCGGCCAGGCCCACGACGCCGATGGCAAACGGGCGCACGTGCTCGCAGTCCCCGAACGCGATGGGACCGCCGGGCGGGCACGTCGCGGTGAGCTCGAGGCCGATGACGGCGGCTGCCGCGGCGAGAACGGCCGCGGACCAGGCCAGATGCGCGAGAAGGGCTCGGGTCAGCGGGCTGCTAGCTCAGTGCTGCGACGCGCGGAGTCGTCCGCGTCGCGGCGAGTGACGCGTCGATACTCGAAGTAGAGGTAGACGCAGGACGCCGCCCCCAGACCCGCCACGATCATCCCGAACGCAATCGCCTGTAGCGTGATGCGCATCGGGAAGAACGAGCCGCCGGCCAGGTTGAAGGCCAGCAGCGGGACGAGCAGGAGCACCGTGAACATGTAGTTGAGCATGACGAAGATGCGGATCGCTGACCACCCGAATCCGCGCCGGCCGCGCGCCGCCTGCACGCCCACCGCGAGAAGAATCAGCATGGCGAAGTTGCCACCCGCGATGCCGTTGGCCAGGAGAAAGCCGACATCGTCACTGAAGCGGATGAAGGGCAGTTCCACGGTGAGCAGGTAGTACACGTAGTTCGGGACGTAGGTGAGCATGAAGTAGACGAACAGGAACAGCGGAACGCCTTTCAGGACGGCCACCAACCAGGTTTCGTGCCCGTACAGGAACCAGCTCATGAAGTCATCGGCCCAGGTGAGGAGCCGGTTGACGCCGCCCCGAGGCCGGTAGACGGGATAGGTGCTCATCTGTTCGGCGTGCTCCTACTCACCGGTCTGATCGAGGAGGAAGGTGATCAGCGCCTGGAGCGCGCTCTCGCTGATCCTTCCCTCCGGATGCGGAGGCATGCCCGTCGCCTCCCCGTCGTTGTAGTTGCCCGACGAGTCACGGATCCACTGCTCGAGGAACACCCGCGGGTCCTCCTCGTAGTCGGCGACCATCTGGTCGACTCCGGACGGCGTGATGAAGTTATCGAACTCGGTGATCACGTCGGTGCCGATCGTCTGGATGTTCGGGCCGGAAGTGCCACCTTCCAGTTCCTCTCCGTGACAGGCCACGCAGCCGGCCGCAGTGTACACCTCCGCGCCGGCCTCGACGGTATCCTCCACCTCCTCGACCGGTTCGGCGGCAGCCTCCGCGGCCCACGACTCGACGAGCGTCACGACCGCCTCGATCTGCTGCTCGTTCAGCGGCCCGCCCACCTCGTAGCTCCAGGCGGGCATCTCGGAATCCACGTTTCCGGACACGACGACGCCGCCGAAGCTGACTGCGAGATGGACGTAGTTGCCGTTCGACCGAAGCTTGTCCGCGAGCCCGGCGGTATGCAGGTTGGGACCGATCACCGGCGAACCCTCCTCGCCGCCCATCCCGGTCGGCCCGTGACAGTTCGCGCAGCCCGCGGCCGCCGGCTCGGCGGGATCGGCACTGAAGATGACCTCGCCGTACGCGAGCAGCTCCTCTTCGTGCTCCGCACCGATCGCCTCGCGACGCGACGTGTCGGTCACCCAATAGAGCATGGTGAATGCGGAGATCGCGGTGACCAGGATGACGCCGAGTGTCTTGAGTCGCATCGGTCAGCCGGTGCAGTGCGACATGTCGGTCGGCGCCCGGTCGTCGAAGTTGACGGTACCGGGAGGCGGGCCGCTCACCACCTCTGCGGTGTTGACGACGTAGGTGCCATCCGTGGCGGTCATGGGGAAGCTGTCCATGCCGCGCGGTGCCGGTCCATCTCGCTTTTCGCCCAGGATGGTGTACTTCGAGCCATGGCACAGGCATTCGAACCACTGGCTCTCATCGCACAGTTGGGGGACCTGGCAGCCAAGGTGAGGGCATTTGCGCCACAGCGCCAGGACCGACCGCTCGGCGAAGGGCAGGTCATCGGCGAGGTCCGTACCCGGGTCCTCAACGGGCAGCGTCACCCCCTCGGCGTCCACCGACTCCGCCTCGGCCGCCACGCGGCCCTTGGCGGCAGGAACGTTGACGATGAACAGGTTCGCCGGCCCGTAGATGTAGGGCAGCCCGTTCTTCCACTCCGGCTGAGCGTTGTTGATATCGGCTGCGGTGCCGATCGTGATCTCGGCTCCCAGCCCTTCGG
>JALZJE010000091.1 GCA_030859955.1 Chloroflexota bacterium
GGCGTGGCGTCACGGGCGAGCCAGCCGACGAACCGATCCGGCCCGATCGCGATCCCCAGGCAGGCAAGGACCATGCTCAGCGGCGCGAGCAGCGCGTCGCCAGAGGCAAGGGGCAGCAGGGCAAGCCATACGCTCGCGGCGACATAGGCCGCAATGGTCAATCGCCCAAGGCAGAGGCAGCCGATGAGGACGATCGTCGGAAGGGCGAGCAAAGGAGGCTGATCCCCGGCCCCCGCGATGCCGGCGAGCATGCCGCCGACCGCGGCGGTCAGCGCGAAGACGGCACGCACGACGGCCTCGCCATCCTCGCCCTGGGTGGAGGGTTGCTGAACTGTCGGGAGCGACGGCATGAGGGCCTCAGTCTAGATCTCGATCCCCGCATCGGGGATCGACGCCTGTGGTCTAATCGGCCTTCCCGCGAATGCATTGACGGAGTACCGATGGCGATCGAGACCGAGCGACACACGATGACCGGTGACGAGATCGTCGCCCTCACGAAACGACACACCCTGTTCGAGTGGTCGGCGCAATCGAAGGTTGACCCGATCCCGGTCGCCGGTGCCAAGGGCGTCTACTTCTGGACGCCGGAGGGGAAGCGGTTCCTGGACTTCAACTCGCAGCTGATGTGCACGAACATCGGTCACGGCCACCCGAAGGTGATCGAGGCCATCAAGCGCCAGGCGGAGACGCTCGCCTACGTCAATCCCTTCATGGCCAGTGAGCCCCGCGCGCGCCTGGGACAGAAGCTGGCCGAGATCACGCCCGGTGACATCGACACCTTCTTCTTCACCAATGGTGGCGCGGAGGCCAACGAGAACGCGATCAAGCTGGCCCGCATGTTCACCGGACGCCACAAGATCCTGGCCCGCTATCGCAGCTACCACGGTGGCACCGCCGGGGCGATCTCCCTGACCGGCGATCCGCGACGGTGGGCGGCGGAGCCCGGCATCCCGGGAGTCGTGCGGGTCATGGATCCATACCACGGCATCCAACGCGGCTGGGACACCGCCGACGAGGCGCTGGCGCATCTCGAGGAGACGATCCAGCTCGAGGGACCGAAGACGATCGCCGCCTTCATCCTCGAGACGGTGACCGGCACGAACGGCATCCTGGTGCCACCGGACGGCTACATCAAGGGCGTCCGGGAGATCTGCGACCGCTACGGCATCCTGATGATCGCTGATGAGGTGATGGCGGGCTTCGGCCGCACCGGCAAGTGGTTCGCAATCGACCACTGGGACGTGGTGCCCGACCTGATCACGATGGCCAAGGGCCTGACGAGCGCCTACGTGCAGCTCGGGGCACTGGGCATGCGGCGCCAGTACGCAGAGCATTTCGAGAACAACGTCTTCTACGGAGGGCTCACCTACAACTCGCATCCGCTTGCCTGCGCCACGGCGCTCGCGACGATCGAGGTGTACGAGGAGGAGAACCTGATCGAGCGCGCGGCGCAGATGGGCGAGAAGCTGAAGGCGCATCATGATCAGCTGGAGGCGAAGCATCCGAGCGTGGGTGCGGTGCGCAGCATCGGACTGTTCGGGATCGTGGAGCTCGTCCGCGACCGCAGCACCATGGAACCGATGGCGCCCTTCAACGGCACGTCCGACGAGATGGCCGCGCTTGGGAAGCGATTCCGGGAGGATGGCCTCTACACGTTCGTGCGCTGGAAC
Source organism: Chloroflexota bacterium (assembly GCA_030859955.1). Lineage (GTDB taxonomy): Bacteria > Chloroflexota > Limnocylindria > QHBO01 > QHBO01 > JACDBZ01. Next base: position 1,671 of record JALZJE010000091.1, read on the forward strand.
TCCTTCTTCACGAACCCGCCGCTGACCATCAGCACCGAGGAGATGGACGAAGGCTTCGCGATCATCGATAAAGCGCTCGAGATCACCGATGCCGCGGTCGCCTGAGCGCGGCTGGCTCCGTCGGGTCGGCACCTTCGTCGCCTTCGCGGCGGCGATCTTCCTGGCGTGGGAGGGCGTCAAACTCATCGGTGGCGACCCGTGGCGCGGCGAGGGCTGGGTCTGGCAGCCACCGCTCGAGATCTGGTTCGCAAGCGATCTGCTCCTGCCGCACACCTGGGACATCTTCGGTGCCCTCGCCGCCCCGGTGCAGCGTGGCTCGGATGCGTCGCTGGCCCAGTTCCTGGCCGGCGCGGCGCTCTACACCTGGCGGGAGGCCGCCATCGGCTTTGTGGTCGGCACCATCATCGGCGTCAGCCTGGCGGCGACCTTCGTGCATTCGAGGCTGCTCGAGCGGGCGTTCGTGCCGTACGTGATCGCCAGCCAGACGATCCCGATCGTGGCGCTGGCACCGATGATCGTGTTCGCCTTCGGACCTGACGTGCTCAGCGTCGTGATCATTGCCACCTACCTGACCTTCTTCCCGGTCACGATCGCCATGATCCGCGGCCTGCGCTCGCCCGATCCCCGTGCTCTGGAGCTGATGCGCTCGTATGCCGCCACCCGGAGGAGCATTTTCTGGAAGCTGCGCATGCCCGCCTCCCTGCCGTACCTGTTCACCGCGCTCAAGGTGGCGGCCACGGCAAGCATCGTGGGCGCCATTGTCGGGGAGGGACCTGGGCAGATCCGCGACGGCCTCGGGCGCGCCATCGTGAACTTCAACAACCAGTACATCAGCGGACCGGAGAAGCTGTGGGCCACCATTTTCGCGACCGCGGTACTCGGAATCGTTTTCTTCGCCCTCATCCGCATCGCTGAGCTGCTCACGCTGCGCGGCCGTGGCGCGGTCCCGGATGCCGCGTGACCTGGAACCACCGATGACCAACGCAGCCCCCGTCGTCCGCATCTCGGGCATCGACAAACAGTTCCGGGTCGGGGGCGACGCCGTCACGACGGCCCTGACCGGCATCGACCTGGAGATCGACCGAGGGGAGTTCGTCAGCCTGATCGGCCCCTCCGGATGTGGCAAGAGCACGCTCCTGCGGCTGATCGGCGACCTGACATCGCCCACCGCGGGAACCGTCGAGGTGAACGGGAAGCCGGCCCACGCCGCCCGCATGGGACGCGAGTACGGCATGGTGTTTCAGGCACCCGTCCTGTTCGAGTGGCGCAGCGTGGAGGACAACGTCAAGCTGCCGCTCGAGCTGCTCGGCATGAGCCGAGCCGAGCGCGACACGCGGGCGCGTGAGATGCTCGATCTCGTGGAGCTCGGAGACTTTGCGCGTCACCATCCACATCAGCTCTCCGGGGGCATGCAGCAGCGCGTGGCCATCGCCCGTGCCCTCGCGCTGCAACCGGCGATCCTGCTCATGGACGAACCCTTCGGCGCGCTCGATGAGATGACCCGCGAGCGGATGAACTCCGAGGTTCTGCGCATCTGGCAGCAGACCGGCACCACGGTCGTGTTCGTGACCCATTCGATTCCCGAAGCCGTCTTCCTCTCGACGCGCGTCGTCGTCATGAGCGCCCGGCCCGGCCGCATCACGACGGTGGTGGACGTGCCGCTCCCCCAGCCTCGCAATGACGAGACGCGGGAGGATTCCCGCTACTTCCGCGTGGTCACCGAGGTGCGGGAGGCGCTTCGCGCCGGCGGCGGCCTGGGCGGTGAGCCGGCGCTGGCGTCCGATGAGCGGTTGACGGCCGAGGGCGGCATCGGGTGACGACGGCCGCATCGTCGGTCGGCGTTCCGGTCCCGCCCCCGCCCAGGCGAGCGGGCCGCATCGGACGAACCATCCACCACTACCTTCCGGCCCTGGCCGTGCTGATCACCACGATCGGGCTCTGGGAGTTGCTGATTCGAATTTACGAGGTCCGCGCCTTCATTCTTCCCGCTCCATCCGCGATCTGGGCGGCGCTGGTCGATAACTGGGGTGCGGGGCGCTGGCCACTCTTCGTATCGGCGCAGACGACGCTGTTCGAGGCGGTGGGTGGCCTGATCATCGGAACCACCGTCGGCGTCGTCATCGCGTTCGCAGTGGCCAGATGGGCAAATGCCCGGGATGCGGTCCTGCCCTTCGCGGTCGCCGCCAACGCGATCCCGATCATTGCGATCGCGCCGATCTTCAATGCCTGGTTCGGCGTCACCAATCCGCTGTCGAAGATGATGATCGCCGCCCTGCTGGTGTTCTTCCCGGTGATGATCAACGTGACGCGTGGACTGACTCAGGTCGAGCCATCCGCGATCGAGCTGATGCGCTCGTATGCGGCCTCGGAATGGACGGTCCTGCGCAAGGTGCGTCTGCCGAACGCGCTCCCCTACTTCCTGACCGCCCTGAAGGTGGCGACGACGCTGAGCCTCATCGGCGCGATCGTCGGTGAATACTTCGGCGGCTCATCCACCGTCATCGGTCGCGTGGTGGTCCAGTCGGCATCCGCGCTGCGCTTCGACGTCACCTGGGCCGCCATCCTGCTGGCCGCCGTGACCGGTATCACCTTCTATATGGCCGTCGTGGCGCTGGAGCGCATCCTCATTCCCTGGCATTCCTCCGTCCGCGGCGAGGAGCCCGGCTGAGCGGCCGATGACGGCGGGCGCCACTCGTGCCACCATGACGGGGTCGTCACACGATCGTCACGGATGAACCATAGGCTCTGGTCATGAACCGCCACGCGAAGACCCTCCCGTCATTCCTGCTGCTCGTGCTGCTCGTTGCCTGCTCGGGCGGTGATGCGACGGCCCCGATCGGGAGCCAGCCGCCATCCACGGTCCCCGCCGTCACCTCCCCCGACGAGGGATCGATCACGGCCAGCCCCACCGAGGCCGCGATGGAATCGAGCGCCCCGGCGAGTGTCGCCGGTGAGCCGACCGATGCGCTGCTCGCCGTCGAGCTCACCGACGTGCGCAGCGGCGAGACGTTCACGCTCGGGGACCTGGCAGAGGCCGATGGCCCGGTCCTGCTCGAGCCGATGGCGGTGTGGTGCACCAACTGCGTCGCCCAGCAGCGGGAGGTCGTGACGGCCCACGAAACCGGCGACTTCGCCTCGGTCTCGCTCGACGTCGACCTGTCCGAGTCGCCCGAGGACCTGGCGGCCTACGCGGATCGGGAGGGGTTCGACTGGCACTTCGCCATGGCTGATCCCGAGCTGTATCGAGCGCTCCAGGACCGCTTCGGCGTGGCGTCCACGAATCCGCCGTCAACACCCCTGATCATCATCGGCGCCGATGGGACCGTCACCCCCCTCGAATTCGGCCGCGGCACCCGTGGAGCACAGGAGCTGCTCGCCGAGCTCGGAGCCGGCTGAGCCGATGGGCGAGCTCCTGATCGCGGTCGCCGCCGGCGTCGGAGCCACCATCACGCCCTGCGTGCTGCCGCTGTACCCCGGATTCCTGGCCTACCTGACCGCTCCCGAGCCAGTGGGCGCCGGCGCCGGCACCGGCAGCCTGACCCACCGGCGCCCGTCGCCCGCGGTGGCCGCCATCCTGGTGTGGCTGGGCGTGGTGGTCGGGATGGTCGCGATCGGCGCATTGCTCGCGATCCTCACGGTGAGCCTGGGGAGCGTCCTGCGGATCGCGCTGCCGATCATCGATCTCGTGCTGATCGGGCTGGGGGTCATGCTGCTGCTCGGCAGGAACCCGTTCGCCAGGCTTCCGCAGCCATCCCCCCGCGCGCTGGGTGGAGCGGGTCCGCTGGCGGGCTCGTTCGCGTACGGGCTGATGTTCGCGCCCATCGCGCTGCCGTGCTCCGGGCCATTCCTCATCGGCATCTTCGTGGCCTCGCTGACCATCGGCGATGCGGTCCGCCAGCTCGCCTTTTTCGGGGCCTTCGGGGTCGGCTTCGGCCTTCCGCTGCTTGCGCTCGGGCTCATCGGCCAGGTCAGGGCGAAAGAGCTCGCTCGCGCCGTCATCCACTGGGAGCGGCCGCTGCAGCTCGTCCTGGGTGCGCTGCTGGTCGTCGTCGGCGCATGGGACCTGTGGATCAATCTGCCGCAGGTCCTCGGGTGAGCCGCGCCGCCACCGTGCTCGTGGTGGACGATGACCCGAAGATCCGGGAGCTAGTCCGTCTCTACCTCGCGCGGGATGGATATCGGACGCTGGAGGCAGCGGACGGGGCCACCGCGCTCCACGTATCGCGCTCGAACCGATGCGACCTGATCCTCCTGGACGTCATGCTCCCCGGCCTTAACGGCCTCGAAGTGTGCCGACAACTCCGCGAAGAGGGCGACATCCCGATCATGCTGCTGACGGCGCGCAGCGGTGATTCCGACAAGGTGATCGGGCTTGATCTTGGCGCGGATGACTATGTCGTCAAGCCGTTCAGCCCACGCGAGCTGATGGCCCGGGTGCGGGCCCAGCTTCGCCGGCGGCGACCACCGGAACAGACCGATCCGGCGCTGACCGCGGGTGACCTGCTGATCGATCCGAGCGCCATGCGCGTCGACCGCGGTGGAGCCGAGATCGCGCTCACCGTGACCGAGTTCCGCCTGCTCTACGCCCTCATGGCACGTCCCGGGCGAGTCTTCTCGCGCGATGAGCTGATCGGTGCCATGTACGGCGATGACGATCCGGGGATCATCGACCGCACCATCGACGTGCATCTCGGTCGGCTCCGGCAGAAGCTCGGCGACCGTGCAAGTGAGCCCCGCTTCATCGGCACCGTGCGCTCCGTCGGATATCGGTTCATCCACCCGGTCGTGCGTGCCGGTCCGAGCACAAGCGGATGAACACGCTGCGTGTCCGCCTGGTCCTCGCCATGCTGGCCACCTCGCTCATCGTGGCCTCCGTCATCCTGGCCGCGGTGCGCTGGTACAGCACCGAACAGATCGCCTTTTTGCTCATGGAGGGGGTCAATTCCGAGGCCGAGGCACGAGCCATGGCGGACGAGTACGTGGCGCGCGTGGCGGTGATCGGCGCCGTGGCCGGGCTGGTTTTGGGTGGCGTCACGGCCTGGTGGCTGGCGCGTCGTGTGCTTCGTCCGCTCGCGCGTCTCACAGACGCCACGCGCCTGGTCGCCGCCGGCAACCTCGCCGCTCGCGTCCCGGTGCCATCCGACCGCGAGCTGCGGGACGTGGCGCACTCGTTCAACCAGATGGCGGCCACGCTCGAACGGGTGGAGCAACTGCGGACCGCGCTCGTGGAGGACGTCGCCCATGAGCTGCGCACGCCGCTCACCAGCCTGCGCGGCTACACCGAGGCCCTCGCCGATGGGGTGGTCGAGCCATCCACCGAGATGCTGCGCACCATCCACGAAGAGATCGAACGGCTCACCCGACTGGTGGAGGGACTCGACATGCTGGCCCGCAACGACGCGGTGACGCGTGACCTGGCGCGGGCGGAGATCGACCTGGGTGAGCTGATCCGTCGAGCGCTCGCTTTGGTGGCACCGGAGCTGGCGACCCGCGCGATCGTCGTCCGATTCGAGGAGAGCGCAACGCTACCGCGCGTGGATGCCGATCCCGACAGCATCGGCCAGGTCGTCAGCAATCTCGTTCAGAATGCCGCCCGCTACACGACCGATGGCGGTGACATCCACGTTCGGCTCGAGGCCGAGGGCAGCACCATCCGCTGCGCCATCGCCAACACGGGTCCCGAGATTCCGAGCGCGGAGCTGCCCCTCATCTGGGAGCGGCTGCACCGCGTGGATCGCTCTCGAGCGCGCGCCACCGGCGGTGCCGGGATCGGCTTGGCCATCGTGCGACAGATCATCGAGGCCCACGGCGGTGAGGTTGGCGCACGCTCCGAGCGGGGTCGCACCGAGATCTGGTTCCGGCTGCCAACCACGGCCTGAACGCAGGACGGTCCCCGGCTGGGACGAGACACCAAGCAGGAAGGTCGGCGGGTCCGTAGAATCCGCCCATCACAGTGGGGCATTCCCGAGCAACGGCACACGAGGAGTCCGAGCGCAATGAACCGATCCCGAAACTGGTTGAGCGTCGCGATGGTCGCGATGCTCGCCCTGGCCGGCTGCGGCACGCAGACCGGCAGCACCACCGCACCGAGCGATGGCGACGATGGCGCCGAGACCGCATCGGTCCAGCTCCAGCTCCAGTGGGCGCCACAGGCGCAGTTCGCCGGCTACTTCGCGGCTGCCGAGCAGGGGTACTACGAGGACGAGAACCTCGAGGTCGAGATTCTTGATGGCGGCCCGGACGTGGTCCCGCAGCAGGTCGGCTCCGCGGACGACGGCCCTGAGTTCACCATCAGCTGGGTGCCGAAGGTACTCGAGGCTCGTGTCGGTGGCTCCGACCTCGTCAACGTTGCGCAGATCTTCCAGCGCTCCGGCACGCTTTCGGTTGCGTGGGCAGACTCGGGCATCAGCTCGCCCGCCGACTTCGAGGGCAAGCGGGTCGGCGTCTGGGACTTCGGCAACGAGTTCGAGGTCACCGCGGCCGCCAGCGCCGAGGGACTCGAGGAAGGCACCGACTACGAGAAGGTCATCCAGCCCTTCGATATGACTCTCCTGCTCACCGAGGAAATCGACGTCGCCGAGGCGATGATCTACAACGAGTACGCCCAGGTCCTCGAGGCCGAGAATCCCGACACCGGCGAGCTGTACCAGCCTGAAGACCTCACCGTCATCGACTACAACGAGGTCGGGACGGCGATGCTCCAGGACGCCATCTTCGCGCGTGCCGGCTGGCTGGCCAAGGAAGGCAACGAGGACGTCACCGAGCGCTTCCTGCGAGCCAGCTTCCGTGGCTGGATCTACTGCCGTGACAACCCCGAGGACTGCGTCGAATACACGACCGCCGCCGGATCGACGCTCGGCGCCGGCCACCAGGCGTGGATGATGAACGAGATCAACCCGCTCATCTGGCCGTCACCAGACGGGATCGGAATCCTCGATACCGACCTCTGGCAGCAGACCGTCGATATCAGCCTGGACTCCGGGATCATCACCGAGGCCCCGTCCGATGACGCCTCCCGGACCGACCTCGCCGAGGCCGCCCTCGAGGGCATCGACGAGGACACCACCGGCGAGGACTTCGCCAAGGGCTCGGTCGAGGTCACGCCCAACGGGGAATAGCCTCGCCGTCGCCCGCGCTTCGCGGCCCCTCTCCGATCCGTCGGGGAGGGGCCTCTTGTTGTCAGGTCCCCGGCCGTGCGTCACGCGCCGGATCGGCTCTTGACTTCCAGCAAATATTCGTATATACGCTGGACCCTAGGCCATGGCATCGCGACCGATCACGCCGTCGTCGTCCTCGATGCCGGCGGCCGGACCCTCGTCACCATCAGGCGCACCGACTCCCTCGGCGCGGCGCACGAGCAGCGGGAGCAGCGGCGGCACGATGAGCGTGGTGAGGATCGCCATGCCGACCACCACCGAGTAGATCTCTGAGTCGATCGCGCCCGTGGACAGGCCGAGCCCGGCCACGACGATTCCGACCTCGCCGCGCGGGATCATGCCCCAACCGACGAGGGTCGCCCGGGCCCGACCTTGGCCCAGCGCGCCGATGAAAGCGCCGATGAACTTGGAGGCGACCGCCAGTGCGGAGATCGCGGCGAGCAGCACGAGTGACTCGATGTTTGCCAGGCCGGCGATGTCCACCTGGGCGCCAATGAACCCAAAGAAGAACGGCGTGAAGAAGGCCGCGACCGGAGCAACCTCGGCCTCGAGCGCGTGCCGCTCGCTCGATTCCCCCACCACCATGCCGGCCAGGAATGCGCCGATGATGGCGGCCAATCCGACGACCGAGGCCAGAGCCGCCAGCCCCAGCATGATGATCATGCCGGGCAGGAAGGGCGTCTCGGCGAACTCCGGATCGGTCAGGATCGAGCGTCGCCGGCGCAGGATGCGCGTTCCGCCGATGACGACGACCGCGATGAACAGGATAGCCACCACCAGCAGCGACAGGACGTTGGTGATCGCGAAGCTGCCGGCCGCCACGCCGGAGGCCACGGACAGGATCATGATCGCCAGCACGTCATCGATGACCGCCGCGCCGAGGATGATGCGGCCGCTCTGCGTGTTGAGCGCCCCCAGGTCGCGAAGCACGTTCGACGTGATCCCCACGCTGGTGGCGGTGAGCGCAGCCGCCAGGAAGATGGCCAGCGAGAGGTCGCCGCCGGCCAGCTCCGCGGCCGCGAAACCGCCTGCGAAGGGAAGGATCACGCCGAGGATGCCGACCGCCAGGGCCGTGCGTCCCACACGCAGCAGATCGTGCAGCCGCGTCTCGAGCCCCACCTGGAACAGCAGCAGCACCACGCCGATCTCGGCGAACAGCTCCGTCTCCGCGTTCACCTCGTAGACGCCCAGGAGTGCCGGACCGGCGACGACCCCACCGAGGATCTCGCCGACGACCGTCGGCTGTCCGAGGCGCCGGAAGATCTCGTTGCCGATCTTGGCGGCGACGAGAATCGCGAACAGCTGAATGAGGACCTGGGTCAGGTGATCCATGGGGGAGAGATGCTCCGTACACAGCACAGGAGACCACGCAATGCGCAGTCTCCACCATTGGCGCTGACGATATGGGTCCAGCGCCGGACCCCCGCCGCACACCTCGCGCGCCGAGAGGCCAGTCTAGCCGAACCGAATGGCCCGGTATCATCGGCCCATGCCGCCGACGACGCCCCGCGCCGCCGACCGCCGGTCCATGGAATGACTGGACTGGGCCTGACCCTGCTCGCGGCCCTCGGAGCGGCGCTCATTCTCGGCGCGCTGGCGCATCGGCTCAGGTTGCCACCGATGCTCGGTTACATCGCTGCCGGCATGGTTGTCGGCCCGTTCACGCCCGGTTTTGTCGCCGATCGCGAGGAGGTCCTTGCCCTAGCCGACATCGGGGTGGCGCTGCTGATGTTCAGCATCGGCCTCCAGTTCAGCATCGGCGAGCTGCGGTCGGTCGGCGGCCGCATCCTTGCCGGGGTTCCGGTCCAGGTGGCCTTCACCATGGCCATCGGAACGGCCGTCGGCCTGGCGCTGGGATGGGATCTGATCGAGGCGCTGTTCATCGGCGGTGCCGTGTCCGTTGCGTCGACTGTCGTGCTCGTGAAGGTGGCGGGCGAGAGCGCCCTGCACACCACGGCCCACGGTCGGACTGCCCTGGGCGTCTCGATCATCCAGGACCTGCTGACCGTCGTGCTGGTGGTGACCCTCTCGGCGCTCGGCAGCAGCGGAGAGGAATCGTGGGTGCAGCTCGCGGGCGCGGGCGCGGTGGCGCTGGGGTTCATCGGCGTCGTGCTGATCGGCGGCTCGAGGGTGCTTCCTCGGCTGCTGGGCGTCATCGCCGGGCTTCGCTCGCGCGAGCTGTTCGTTATCGCGGTGGCCGTCATCGCCATCGGGACCGCGTTCGCAGCCAGCGCACTCGGGGTCAGCGTCGCGCTCGGTGCCTTCGTCGCTGGGTTGGCGCTGGCCGACTCCGACCTCAGTGCCAGCGTGCTCGGCGAGATCGTGCCCCTGCGGGAGCTGTTCAGCACGTTCTTCTTCGTGTCGATCGGGATCCTGCTCCAGCCTGCCGCAATTCTCGCCGCCTGGCCGGTCGTCCTTGCCCTGCTGCTCATCATCACGTTCGGCAAGGCGATCCCGATCGCGGGGCTCGCGCTCCTCGACGGCCAACGGACGTCGACCGCGCTGCGAGCGGGGGCGCTGATCGGTCAGAGCGGGGAGTTCAGCTTCGTGCTCGCCTCCGCCGGGCTGGCGCTCAACGCGGTGGCGCCCGAGACGTTCTCGCTGGCCATGGGCGCCGTCGTCCTCTCCATCCTGACCGCGGAGCCGCTGCTGGCCCTGGCCAACCGCATCGGCACACGATTCGATCGCATGAAGCGGCAGGGTCCGCTGGCCGGCGAGGATCCGGCCGCGCACCTGCGACGCCACGCCATCATCCTGGGCTTCGGCCGTGTCGGTCGGTCGGTCGCGCGCGTGCTGGAGTCTCGCGGGTTCGGCTGGGTCGCGATCGATGGCGATTACTCGCTGTCGCGCTCAGCCCGTGCCGCGGGCGCGGCCATCATCTACGGTGAAGCGGGTGCTCAATCCGTCCTGGACCAGGGGCGCGTGGCCGATGCGCATGCCCTGATCATTGCCATCCCCGATGCCCTCGCGACCCGCCAGGCGGTCGTCTACGCCCTGGCCCGAAACCCACGGATCGAGATCGTGGCGCGCGCGCACTCGGAGGCGGAGGAGGCGGACCTGCGGCGCCTCGGCGTTGCCCGCGTGGTGGTCGCGGAGCGGGAGCTGGGCAACGAGCTGATCCGCCACGCGTTGCGTCGATTTGGCGTCAGCGATCGCGAAGTTGCCACCATGCTGGCCGACCGCCGCGGGCGCTGAACCCTTCGTCAGGCGTCCCACGCCTCGCCGATGCGTTCCACGAGCTCGTCGAGCGAGGCGACGATGAGTGATGGGCGAACGCCGGAGGGCAGGCGCTGGATCACGCCCCATGGACCGCGTCTCAACCACACGGCGCGCATCCCCGCAGCCGCGGACGGCAGGACGTCGTTGTCAACGCGGTCACCGACGTACGCAACCGAGGCAGGGTCAGGTGAGCCCATGAGCTCGAGGGCATGGGCGAAGAAGGCGAGGTCCGGCTTCGCGACTCCCATCTCCTCGCTCATGGCCATCACCTCGGTCGCGAGGCCGATGGCGCGCAACTGCGCACCCCGAATCTCCGGCTGATTCGCCACGATGGCCACTCGATAGCCCGAGAATCGGAGCGCATCGAGCGCACGCAGGGCATCGGGGTAGAGATCATCGGCGGAGAAGCCGCCGAGTGTCTCTTCCACAGCGGGCAATCGTGTCCGCCAGTCATCGGCGCCGAAGATCGGGAAGACATCCCGATGCTCTCCACCCCGCGCGATCACCGCACCGAGGGCGGCGAGGAAGGTCAGGCGGGGAACACCGAGCTCGTCAGCCCAGAGCGACCAGACCCGGGTCTCGTCGATGAGCGTCTCGCCAACATCCAGGCAGACCCAGCGTTCGGCGGTCAGCCCTTTGGTCTCTCGAACTGGTCGAGGATGTCGCCGATGTCGGAGTCCTTGCCTCGCGCATCGGCCTTCTCGCGATTCAGCAGGTCGCCGATATCGTCGAGGCCGAATCCGGCTGAGCCCCCGGATCCGCCGAGGCCGCCGCCCGAGCCGCCCGAGCCGCCCGACGCGCCGCCGCGCTTGCCGAGCATGCCCATGACGATCGGCGCAAGCAATGCGAGCAGGCTGCCGACGCTCCCCATGTCGAGCCCGCTCTTCGCGCTCAGCGCCTGCTGCACCTCGGGCTGACGATCGCCGAGCGTGTGCTCCAGGATGCCGGCTCCATTCGTGGTGCGCGGGCTCAGCTGGGCACTGCCGCCCAGGTACCCGCCGATGTCGTCGAGGATCGAGCCGTCATGATCGCGCGCCAGCGCCTGGCGCATTCCCGAGCCCTGTCCGGCGTTCGCGCTGAGGGCGGACAGGAGGGCGGGAATGGCCGAGTGGATCGCGGAGCGTGTCTGCCCGCCGTCGGCCCCGATCTGCCGGCCGATCTCGTCGGCCCGCCCGTCGAGCAGCTGGGTGAGTTCGTCGGTCAGCTCTGCCATCGGTCAGTGCTCGTGCTCGTGCTTTGCCATCTTCTCAATGTTGTTGATCGCTTCGTCCGCAGTGTGGTTGTTCGCCGATGCCGCGGCCTCAATCTGCGACCAGGTGATGTTCCGATCGTCGTCGTGCTTGTCCTCGGGGATGCCGCAGCCACAGTTCGCGCACATGGATGTCTCCTCAGTACTGAATGGGTGGATCGTCACGTCAGTCGCAGATCGTGTGCCAAGCCCTCACCACCTTCGTCGCCTGCGACCCGTGGGACGGGGCTTACGACCACCGAGCGGGGCAGAGCCGTGATCGCCGTCGCGATCTGACCCGTGGGGCGAGAGCACCGCTACCAGGCTCGGCCCCGCCGGTGATTAACACCGTGGAGCGGGTGAAAAAAGCACCCATGCTTGCCAGCTGCGTCGTTCGCCACGCGGGGCGGGTAGCCGGGTTCCGGCGCAGGCTGGGGTAAGGTCGCGCCATGCTCAAGGACCCGGGACTGCACGCGGACGAATTGACCGAGACCCTTCGGGCCGCGTACGGCATCCACGCATCCGCCCTGGCATTCATTCCTTCGTACGACCCCCACGCCGCCTCGTACGAGGTGACCACCCGGGAGAACAGCTTCTTCCTGAAGGTGTGGTTCGACGATGTCCATGAGGCAACGCTCCGTGTGGCGCGGACGCTGCACGAAGCGGGCGTCCCGAACATCCTGGCGCCGATCCCCACATTCTCATCGGCGCTTTATACGCCGATGCAGGACCGCACCCTCGTGCTCCAGCCGTTCAGGCGGGGGCAGAACGCAATGGTCGCCGGGATGTCCACCACGCAATGGCGCACGTTCGGCGCGACGCTGCGTGCGGTCCACGACAGCGGCCTCGAACGGCGATTCGCGGACACACTTCCCATCGAAAACTTCTCGCTGGCCGCAGGCGACCCTGTTCGACGCTTCCTGGAGCTCGCCGCATTCGGTGCGTTCGCGTCGCCGGCAGCCGCGGGGTTCGCCGCGTTCTGGCAAGAGCAGGCGGGACGCATCGGCGCCATGCTCGAACGGGCGGAGGAACTCGGCGCACGACTGCAAACGCGCTCGTTCGCCCGGGTGCTCTGCCACGCCGATATCCACGCCGCCAACATCCTTGTCACCGACGACGGAGGCATAGTCCTGGTGGACTGGGATGGGCCGATGATCGCGCCGCGCGAGCGAGACCTCCTGTTCGTCATCGGCTCCAGAATTGCGCGCAGAGTTGAGCCGAACGAGGAGGCGTGGTTCTTCGAAGGCTATGGCGCCGTCGGAGTGGATACGGACGCAATCATATATTACCGCTACGAGCGCATCCTGGAGGACATGGGCGTGGACGCGGAGAGCGTCTTCGGTGATGCCTCCCTGCCCGAGGCGACCCGACAGACGCAGGCAAACCTCGTCATGAGCTTCTTCGCCCCGGGCGGAATCCTCGAGAGCGTCGAGGAGGTCACAGTTCCGTAGACCGAGCGCTCCACGACTCGTGTGAACGGCGACTCAGCCGGTCAGCTGCACTCGCGAGGTTGCGCCTCCGGAGTCGCTTCCCCGATGTCCACTTCCTCGCTCCCGAGATACTCGGCGCCGATCACGAGCTTGGGCACGTCCGCGCCGGCTCCTTCGCTCGTCTGGAGAATCAGACGACGCTCGCCCTCAGGCGTCGAGTTGGCAAGGTCGTAGTCCTTGGCATGGCGCTCAACCTCGAAGATCTCGTAGCGATGCAGCTGGCCGTCGTCGCTGTAGACCTGGACCTCGACGCCCAGCAGCTCAGCTCCGTCGTCACGTTCGGAGGCATCGAGCAGGGGAAGGAACATGCCCTCCCGCGCGTGAGCGTAGATGTACGTTGTTCCCTCGTCGGTGGGTTGGCGGTACGTGGTGAGGTACTGGGCCACGTCGCAGAGCGGAAAGTTCGGGGGCGGCTGAAGGTCGCTTGACACAACGGGCAGGTCGATATCCAGCGTCGTGACCGTGACGCGGCTGGCGCGTGCAGGAAAGACGAACTCGCCCGGAGGTGACGGCGGAAGAGGAATTGGTGCCGCCTCGACAGACGCCGTGGAACTCGGCGCGGGCGAACTTGGCGCGGGCGAGGCGCTGGGCGCCTGCGAGGCCGACTGAGATGGAGAGGCTTGCGGAGTCGCCTGCGATTGCCGCGGCGGATCCGAGCTGCACGCAGCGAAGGCCACGGAGGCGGCCATCAACAGCCCGAGTTGGGGTCGTTTCATCATTGACCGCCTTGATATCAAGAACTGGACCACCCGATGGGTCATTCGCGGCAGGGCGCCGCTCCCGGTGTCAAGCGTCACGACTTTCTGCGGCTCTGGCTCGTTCTGGCGCTCTTTGGGCACATGGCCTGCATTTTCCGCCTCCGTCCCGTGTCAAGGGACAGTGTCCTGACGGTCGCTCAAAGGTCGACATTCGACCAGCACACGACAAGGGAAAGGGGCTTCGAAGATCACATACGCCAACAGCTGTCGCACGTACTTACACAAAACCCATCAAGGAAGCGATATGTCCATCAAGGAAGCGATATGTCAATGAGCCGCAACGGCGTAAGCCGCAAACTCGGCGTGCTGGTGGCACTCGCCATGCTCGCCACCGCCATCCTGCCACTGACGATCTCCGGGGCAAGCCACCGCGAAGCGCCGCTGATCATCAAGGACCCCTCCGCAGATAACACCGATGTCTTCGCCTTCGTGAGCCCTGATAAGCCGGACACGGTCACATTGATCGCGAACTACATCCCGGTCCAGGAGCCAAACGGTGGCCCCAACTTCTACCCGTTCGATGACGACGTGCAGTACTCGATTCACGTCGATAACGATGGCGACGGCGTGTCGAACATCGACTACAACTTCCGATTCACGACCGACATCGCGAATCCGGATAGCTTCCTCTACAACTCGAACACCGTCGCCGTAGGTGAGGACGGGTACACCAACCTCAACCTCAGCCAGACCTACACCCTGACCGAAGTGCGCGATGGCACGGAGACCGAGCTCGGCGCAGGCCTGCCTGTTCCGCCGGACAACGTCGGCGTGCGCTCGACTCCGGACTACGACACGCTCGCCGCTGAGGCGATCGTGAGCGTCGGGGACGGGATGACCGCGTTCGCCGGACAGCGCGACGATCCGTTCTTCGTCGACATCGGCGCCATCTTCGATCTTGGCGGCCTGCGTCCCTTCAACGAGTTCCACCTGGCTCCGCTGCCTGCGGAGCAGGGCATCGATAGCCTCGGCAGCTTCAACGTGAAGACGATCGCCGTCCAGGTGCCGATCACGCAACTCACCAACGACGGCGAGCCTGTCGCGGCGATGGACGCCGAGAACGCGGTGGTCGGCGTGTATGCCAGTGCCAGCCGGCCGAGCATGAGCGTGCTCTCAGCCGATGGCGTGGAGATCAGCGGCGACATGGTCCAGGTCTCGCGCCTGGGCAATCCGCTGGTCAACGAGGTCCTCATCCCCCTTGGGAGGAAGGACCAGTGGAACCGCTCCGAGCCGGAGAACGACAGCGAGTTCGCCGAGGAGTACACCCAGCCGGAGCTCGCGGCTCTGATCAACCTGCTGTACCCGGCATTGCCGGACGTGCAGGAGACCGATCGAAGCGATCTCGTGCTGATTCTGCTCCAGGGCGTGCCCGGGCTGAACTCGACCGGCGACGGTATGTTCGACCTGCTGCGCCTCAACATGGGGATCCCGCCATCGGCCAATCCGAGCCGGCTCGGGGTGCTCGATGGAGACCTGGCCGGTTTCCCGAACGGGCGCCGGCTCTGGGATGACGTCACGGATATCGAGATCCGCGCCGTGGCCCAGGGCTATGGGACGTTCCTGGCAGAGAACTTTGACCTGCCGAACCTCGCACCCAACAATACCCTCGGGGATGGATGCGACGCGAACGACAAGCCGTTCCACACGACGTTCCCCTACGTGGCATCGCCGCACGGCGGCTATGCTCACAACCCGCACCACAACACGTGTCAACCGATGCCTGATACATCGGTAGCGGGTGGATCCACGGCCGGCGCGGGACGCACCGCCCGGTAGCTCATCCCACTTCGGGCCAACAGACGGAGGCGAAGCGCTCGCTTCGCCTCCGTCGGGCTCGGAGAATCGGTCCCCAGGAACTCCAGGCTTCATGAAACGACCCGCCGCTCCGAGACGGCTTCTTGCATCTATCACCGCCGTTTGCGCAATCCTCCTCTTCCCCGCCGTGGCCCTGGGTCATCCGCTGGGGAATTTCACCATCAACACGCACAACGTGGTTCGCGTGGGCGACTCGGATGCCATCGTGGACCACGTGCTCGACATGGCCGAGATCCCGGCATTCCAGGAGCGCCAGGAGATCGACACCGATAACGACGAAGCGGTCTCCGACGCCGAGGCAGGCAGCTACGCGGAGCGTAGGTGCCTTGAGACGACCGACCTCCTCGACCTCCAACGGGACGGTATCCCGCTGCCGCTTGAGCTTGCCGAAGTCGGCATCTCGTTTCCGCCCGGCCAGGGCGGACTCGACACGCTCCGTCTGGTATGCGTGTACGCGGCGCCGCTCGACAACCCGATCGACACCGAGACGCGCTTCACGTTCGAGGACCGTTCCCATGAGGGACGCCTCGGCTGGCGTGAGATCGTGGTGGTGGGCGATGGCATGCGTATCGGCGCGGCGACCGTTCCGTCGCAGAGCATATCCGCACGATTGACCTCATATCCGGAGGAGCGTCTCACCAGCCCGATGTCCCAGACCAGCGCATCTTTCAGCGTTTTACCGGGCGGCAGCCCCCTGCCGCCGTTCGCGGCGACCGACGCCGGTCCGATTGGCGAGCCGACCGTCGGCGGCGCGACACCAGCGACAGATACGCCCGATCCCATCGAACAGCTCGTAGCCGGGATGAACCAGGTCATCCAGATTCGCGAGCTGACCCCATTCTTCGTCGCGCTGTCCATCGCCATCGCGACTGCCCTGGGAGCGCTGCATGCCGTGTCGCCAGGGCATGGCAAGACCGTCATGGCCGCGTACCTTGTCGGCGCGCAGGGCACGGCCCGTCACGCAATCGGCCTCGGCCTGACGGTGACGGTTTCGCACACCCTCGGTGTGTTGGGGCTGGCGGTCGTGACGCTGTTCGCAAGCACGCTCCTGCCCGCGGAGCGCCTGTATCCAATCCTCGGCCTGGTTTCGGGCCTGATCATCGTGGGTATCGGGCTCTACCTGTTGGTGGATCGGCTCAGGGACCGACTCGGGGCGGCGGCGCACGCCCATTCCCATGAGGGAGCTGGCGAGCATAGTCACGGGCCGCTGCGTCACAGCCATGTCCCGACAGACGACCGGCAGCTGAGCTGGCGCAACCTCTTTGCGCTCGGGCTCGCCGGTGGACTCGTCCCGTCCGCCTCCGCTCTGATCCTGCTCCTGGGTTCTGTGTCGCTCGGCCGACCGGC
>JALZJE010000097.1 GCA_030859955.1 Chloroflexota bacterium
GATCGGTAGACGATAGAACTTAGGCTCGAACGATCGCGCCGAGTGCGCAGAGGGACTCACGGTCACCGCCGGCGGCGGTAACGCCCGGCGGCGGCAACGCACCAGCCGTCACGATGGTAGGAACCCGGGACCTCGCTGCCAGCTGTGTGCAGCGAAGCCGGATGAGCGGCGTCGCGGGCCGCGAGTGCCCGAGAGTCGGTGATGCACGCGCGATAAGAGCCGGCAAAGCACCACGGCCGATGCTGCACGAGATGGATGAACGACGACTGGGTCTCGTGATCCGCGCATTGCGACGTCGACGCGGATGGCGTCAGCTGGATCTGGCTCGCGCCGCGGCCGTGAGTCAGTCGACCGTGTCGGCCGTGGAGCGAGGCCACCTGGACACCCTGTCACTCCGCATCATCAAGGCCGTTGTGGCTGCCCTGGACGGCCGTTTGGTTCATGAAGTGCGCTGGCGAGGCGGCCACATCGAGCGACTCATGGACGAGGGACATGCATCACTCGCCAGCGAGGTCGTCGGTATCCTCGCCGACCGTGGCTGGCAGGTCCGGGTCGAGGTTTCCTACTCCCACTTCGGCGAGCGCGGATCCATCGACGTCCTGGCCTGGCACGCCGCGAGCCGGACCCTGCTCGTGGTCGAGCTCAAGACCGAGGTCACGTCCATCGAGTCCACGTTGAGGAAACTCGATGAGAAGGAACGACTGGCCACTTCCGTCGCACGCGAGCGGTTCGGATGGCGGCCAGTGGCGATGGGCGTGATGCTGATCGTACGTGAGGGGCCTACCGATCGCGCCCGTGCGCGACGAGCGGGTGCGCTGCTTGCGGCCGCGCTGCCGTCGCGGAGTGTGGCGGCGCGAGGATGGCTGCGCCGACCGAGCGGTGGCTTCCGCGGACTCTGGTTCCTATCGCCTACCGATCGGGGCGGCAGTAAAAGACGGACTGGCGGACCCGACCGTGTCCGACGGCCCGGCCAGACCGCGGCCGAGCGTGGAAACAACCGCCGGCCAGCCAGATCCGAGCCGCGCCTCGGTCGACCGTTCGTTTAGTACCGCCCGGGACCGTGGATGATAGGAACGGCGCGATCTTGGCGCTGGGGGGACTGCCACGGCCCACGGCGCGATGGTGCGCTCGGCGCTCGGTAGTGTGGCGGCCGCCCTACCGGCCGGCGAGGGCCAGCTCGACCAGCGTCGCGTGCGAGACACCCGTGGCGCCGCGTGCCGCCCATGGCGTGTTCTTGCGCAGGTAGGCCGTGCCGGCGATGTCCAGATGAGCCCAGGGCCGGGTCACGAACTCGCGCAGGAAGAGGCCGCTCTTGACCAGCGAACCTTCGGCTCCGGAAGAGTTCTGGAAGTCGGCATACCAGGACTCCATGTCGGCCCGGTACTCATCGACGAAGGGGATCTGCCAGTAGCGCTCGCCCTGTCGCGCGCCGGCGTCGCAGACCTCATCCCACCACTCCTGGGGCGTACCGAAGCCGCCCGTGATGAGCTTCCCGAAGGCGCGCTCCACGGCCCCGGTGAGCGTCGCCACGTCGACCAGATGCGTTGCGCCCTGCCCCTCCGCCCAGGTCAGCGCGTCGCCCAGGATGAGACGGCCCTCCGCGTCGGTGTTGTTGACCTCCACGACCTTGCCGTTCATGGCCCGGATGACGTCACCCGGCCGCGTCGAGTGCGACCCGGGCATGTTCTCCACGGCCGGCGCCACGGCGAGCACCGGCAAGCCGGGTGCCAGGCGCGCGATGGTGGCGATGGCAGCGAGCACCGTACAGGCGCCCGTCTTGTCCATCTTCATCTCTTCCATGCGCTCGGATGGCTTGATGCTGATGCCGCCTGAGTCGAAGGTCACGCCCTTGCCCACCATGGCCAGCAGGCGACCGCGCGAGTCGGTCGAATCAGCAGCACCGGATCGGATGGAGATGAAGCGCGGCGGGTTGTCGCTGCCCCGGCCGACGGCCAGGAACATGCCCATGCCCAACTCGGCGGCTTTCTCCGGCCCGAAGATCTCGGTGGTCAGGCCGTGCTCTGCCGCGATGGCGCTGGCCTCATCGGCCAGCACTTCCGGGCTGACGTCGTTGCTGGCCCGCTGCGAGAGGCGCCGGGCGAGATTGCCCCCCTCGCCCATGATCATGCCCCGCTCGGCGGCGGCCGTGAGCGCGGCGACGTCGCCATCGGGCACGCACAGGACGAGCTCGTCCAGCTGGGGCGGCAGGTCCGCCTCCACCCCCTCGCGATAGATGGCGTTCGGGTCAGCCATGCCCTCGACCACGCCGCGGGCCACCATCTCGACCACGGCTGCCGCGTCCATGCCCTCACGCGTCAAGAGTCCGGACGGCAGGTATACGCCCAACCGGCGCACGTTCCGGCCGATGAGCCGGCGCTCGATGGCGGCACCGAGTCGGCGCGCGATGACCCGCTCGAAGTCCTCCTCCTTGCCCACGCCCATGCCCAGCAGCCAATCGGCGCCCATCTCGGCAC
>JALZJE010000112.1 GCA_030859955.1 Chloroflexota bacterium
GTCAGGAAGACGTGGGCGCCTTCCGTGCGGCGGTATCGGCCACCGAACAGACCGGCGAACTGGACCGCGCCGCCGACGATCAGGCGCGGAAGATCGGTCCAGCGAAGGCGCCGGCTACGGCGCATCGGTGCCCGAATCGACCGGTCGGTCAAGCTCGCTGGCAAGGTACACGCGCACGCCGCCATAGGAGCCCGGGCCGGTCCAGTCGGCCGGGATCAGGATGTACTGCCCGATGGTGTTCGTGGTGGCGTTCAGGACGATTCCTTCGCTCAGCTCGATGCGACGATCGCTCGACAGATGCGATGACAGGAGGAAGAGGTCGATGGCCGAGAGGTCGGTCCGCACGCGACCTTCCATGGCGTCCATGAGCCGAAGACCCGGCAGGATGGAGGTGATTCCGCCTCCGCCGAGCTCGGCGCGCATCGCCCCGAGCACGCGCGCCTGACGGATGGACCGAGCGAAATCCGTCGATTCGGCGTCGACGCTGGTGTAACGTGCGCGGCTGTAGGCGAGCGCCTCGTCACCGTCGAGATGGAGCTCGCCCGCATCGAAGGCACCGACGTTCCAGACCCGGGCCAGGTGCTGCGCCTCGGTGGTGCCGTAGGCGAACGCCGTCGGATTGTCGATGGTGACGCCACCGATCGAGTCGACCATGTCCCGGAAACCCTCGAAGTCGATCGAGAGCGCATGGTCGATTCTCAGCCCGGTCACGTCGCTCAGCACATCGGCGAGGAGAGTGGCCGCGCCATCGAGGCCACCCCGGGCGTACCCGACCGAGAAGACGGCATTCACCTTTCCGTTCTGCGGAAACGCGCCGACGCCCTCGATCCACAGGTCGCGCGGGATGGGGATGGTGGTGGTCGTATCGGTCGCCGGATCAACGGACAGGATCTGGATCGAATCGGCGAGGTAGGCGCCATCATGATCTCCGCCGCCGTAGCCGACCATGAGGATATTGACGCGCTCGCTGCCGTTCAGCGGCCCGAGGAGCGCGGTCGACGGAAACGGCGCGCTCGACACGGTGGCGTTGAATGCCGCTGCCCGTACGCCGATGAGCACGACAACCACAATGACCGCGACCAGCACCGCGAGCACGACCATGCGCAGTGTGCGGCCGATGGATGAACCCCGCCGCCGCGGATGGACGGTGCCGGGCCTGGGACGGCGCGATGGTCGAGCTCCTCGAAGGCGATCGTCCCGCGACGTGCGACGGGAGCGTACCCCGCCGGATCGGATCTGTTCACGGTCATACGGCACGGTGTCACGGCCGTCGTACATGGCCTGTCGTCTCAACGATCTCCTCGTGCTGCCGCTCGGGCCTGGTCAGTTCGGGGTAGGCAAGGACGAGCCGAAAGGATAGGGCCTCAACCAGTAAGCCGCCGATGATCCGCTGGTAATCGATCGCCGCCATGATCTTCCCATGGCCGTCACGTCCGTTCCCATCCTGGCGCTCGAGCCCATCCTGGCCGCCCTGGATCCGGAGCAACGCGCGGCGGCGACGCTGCCCGATGGACCAGCGCAGATCATCGCGCCGGCCGGAAGCGGCAAGACGACGACAATGGTCGCCCGCCTTGCCGTGCTGCTCTCGCGCGGCGTGGAGCCGGAGCAGATCTGCGTCTTGACCTTCAATCGTGACGCCGCGCTGGACCTGAAGACGCGGGTCGCTCGGCGGCTGAGTGCCCAGGTGCCGGCGGCCACCACGATCGAGATCCGGACGCTCCACGCGCTCGCCCGCCAGGTGCTGCTCGACGCGGGCGAGGGCCGCAACATCGTGGCCGACCGGCTCCCGCTCCTCCGTGCGGCCCGCCGGCGAGTTGCCGCGAACGACCCGTCGGTAGCGCTGCCACCCGAAGCCGCGCAGCTGGATACGTGGCTGTCCGCCTGGAAGGTCGAACGCCGCGAGCCTCCACTCGAGGGTCGGCCGGCCCTCGGTGCGTACGCCGACCTGCTCCGGGCGCGCGGCGCCGTCGACTTCGACGACCTCGTGGTCCGCGCCTGTGACCTGCTGGCAAACGACCCGCAGCTGCGGCTCCGCTGGCAGTCACGCTTTCTCCACGTCTGCGTGGACGAGTTCCAGGACGTCGACGCGTCACAGCTGAAGCTGGTTCAACTCCTCGCGTCTCCGGAGGACAACCTGTTCGTGGTCGGCGATGACGACCAGACCATCTATGCCTGGCGCCTGGCCGAGGTCAAGTAGGCAGGTTGGCAGGAGGAAGCCGCCGGTATCCTCACGCACCGATCCGACCGTCTAGACCAGTCGGGCGGATATGGCGAGGCTTCCCGGCGGCTCCGATGCCGATGCTACTCGGCGCGGCTTACCATCGACTTACCAACGGCCACGACGAGGTTGTCAGCAGGCGTCTTCTCTCTGTCCTGGTC
>JALZJE010000136.1 GCA_030859955.1 Chloroflexota bacterium
GTCGTGGCCCCTTCCGGCGGAGCTGCTGCCGGAGCCCGCACGCGTTCCGAGGCCGCCGTGGGCACAGCCGACGACTCCGGAGCCGCCCGAGGAGGTCGCGCCCGATGGCGATGCACGGACGGCGACCGCACGGGGGCGGCTCGAGGAGGCGCGGGTCGCATACGTGGCCGGCGATATCTCCCGTGGCGACGCCGAGATGTCGATCGCCGTTCGTCTCGATGCGTCGCTCGCCGGCGACGGCGTCGCGATTCTGGAACCGACCCTCGGCAGGCAGCCGGCAGACGAGCGTCTGCTACTCTACGGCGACCTGCTCCGCGCCGCGGGGCGTCGCGTCGAGGCGGACCAGGCCTACGACCGCGCCGCAGACCGCCGGAGCTGACCCCACCACACCTCGGAGCCGTCATGCAGCGCACTCTCGTCCTCGCCAAGCCCGATGCCGTCCAGCGCGGACTCATCGGCGAGATCATCGGCCGTTTCGAGCGGAAGGGGCTGAAGGTCGTCGGCCTGCGCTTCCTGTCCGTGCCGTCCGAATTGGCAGAGGAGCACTACGCCGTCCATGCGGACAAGCACTTCTATGCCGGGCTGGTGGAATTCATCACCTCCGGCCCGGTCGCCGCGTTCGCCCTCGAGGGACCCGACGCGATCGCGGTCGTCCGCAAGATGGTCGGCAAGACGATGCCGAACGAGGCGGAGCCCGGCACGATCAGGGGAGACCTCGGCGTGAGCGGCCTGCGCAACCTGATCCACGCCTCGGATGCGCCAGAGACGGCCGACGCCGAGCTGACGCTCTGGTTCGGCGCCGATGCCCTCGTCGCCTATACGCGAGACGTCGACGCCTGGATCGTCGCGGAGGAACCGCCGCGGAGCTGACCTCGCCCCTGCGCGCTCGCGATGGGACCCGCCCGTTAGGGTGAGGCGTCCCCGGTCTCGAGGGCCGGGTAGTCGGGGCGTTCGATGAGCCCGATGCGCTCGAGCGGGAAGTAGCGCAGCCAGGCTCGCCCGAGGATGGTGTTTTGGTCGACCAGGCCGAACACCCGCGAGTCCTGGCTCGATGGCCTGTTGTCGCCCATCACGAAGTATTCCTCGTCGCCGATGATCCACATGCGCGGGCAGTCCTCGCGCGGGCAGAGCGTGGGCGCAGTCGACCCATCGGCCTCGGTGACGACGTAG
Organism: Chloroflexota bacterium; assembly: GCA_030859955.1. Lineage (GTDB taxonomy): Bacteria > Chloroflexota > Limnocylindria > QHBO01 > QHBO01 > JACDBZ01. The sequence continues at coordinate 1,171 of JALZJE010000136.1, forward strand.
GGCTCCTCGATGCGGACCGGGCTCCCGGTGCCACGGGTCACGAACACGCGGCCGTTCTCCAGGCTGACCGTGTCGCCCGGCATGCCGATGATGCGCTTGATGAACGGGATCCCCTGCTCGTCGAGGCCCGAACCTGATGGCGGGTTGAAGACGACCACGTCGCCGTGCTCGTAGCCACCGAAGCGTGGGGTCAGCTTGTCGATGAGGATGTATTCGCCGGGCACGATGGTGGGGAACATCGAGCTCTGCTGCACCTCGAACGGCTGGGCCACGAAGTTGTGGATGACGAGGTAGATCAGCAGCGTCAGGACCAGCGTCTCGACGACCTCGAAGGCACAGCCCAGCGCGCGGCGCGAACCGGCGCGCTCGCTGTTCGCGGGCGCGCCGTCGGCATCGGAATCTGATTCGTCGGGGAGGTAGGTCATTCAGCCCTTGGCAACGGATGGGGCGGCCGGCACAGGATAGCGCACGCGAGCCGCTACACTCGGTCACCTGATGGGCAGCCTGATCCTGGTGCGACATGCCACCACCGCCGCATCCGCGGCCGGGCGCAACCTTGGGAAGCGCATGGACCTGCCGCTCAGCGACGACGGCTTTGCCCTTGCGGCCGAGCTGGGGCGCACGCTCGCCGCGGAGCTCGACGCGCTGCCACACCGGGAGATGCGCATGCTGAGCAGCCCGGCTCTGCGCTGCCGGCAGACCACCGCCGCCATTGCCGACGCCCTGGGTCATGGCGAGGAACACATCGAGATCGAGGCGGGGCTCATCGAGATCGACTACGGGGATTGGGACGGGCTGAGCGCCGAGGAGTGCCGGCAGCGCGATCCGGAGCTGCGGGCGGCCTGGGAGGCGGATCCGTACACGACGCGCTGTCCGTCCGGCGAGAGCGGCGAGGACGTGGCCGGCCGGGCGTTCGCGGCGCTGTCACCGGTCGAGCGCTGGCTCGCGGCGGACCGTGCCCGGTGCGCGGTGGCGGTGGCGCACAACCACGTTAATCGCGTTCGACTCTGCGCGCTGCTCGGCTGGCCGATGCGCGACTATCGTCGCCGGCTCTCGCAGGATGCGGGAAGCTACAACCTCATCACCTTCGGTGCCGACGCGCCCGTCGTGCGGCGTCTGAACACTCCGGCCGCCTGAGGACGAGGGCGACCGACCGATCGATCGGCATCAGGGCGTATCCGCCTGTCATCCCTATAATCCGTTGTTCTGCCCTCAATTCTTCGAACGTTCGCGAGGTTTCATGTCGATCGAGCTCAGCCAGCATCTTCAGCCGGTCATGCAGGCCAAGGTCACGCCCAAGCAGATTGCGGCCAACTACATCCTGCAGATGAGCTCGGTCGAGCTTCAGGAGGCGATCGCCCAGGAGCTCGACGAGAATCCAGCGCTCGAGATGGAGGAGCTGCCGAGCTGCCCGATCTGCGGACGTCCGATCGGTGGCAACTACTGCACCGAGTGCATGCCGCGGAAGGGCGAGGCTGACGGTGACGACAGTCGCCTGAGCACGGACGATCTGCCCGGTGATGGCGCGACCCGCGTCCGGGACGAGGACGACGAGTTCGATCCGATCGCACGGGCGGAGGCGGATTTTACGCTCGAGGATCACCTGACCTGGAACCTGCACGCACTGCTCCCTTCGCGGTTGCATCCGGTAGCCGACCACGTGATCGGCGCGCTCGATTCGAACGGATTCCTGACCGAGACCGATGCGGAGGTGGCTGCGGCGACCGACGTGTCGATCGCCGACGTCGGCGAGGTGCTGGCAGCCATGAAGGGACTCGAGCCGATCGGGATCGGATCGCGGTCGATCACCGAATCGTTGTTGGCGCAGATCGACTACCTGCGCGAGCAGCGAATCACCGAGGTGCCCCCACATGCCGAAGCGGTGATCGGTGACCACCTGGCCGATCTGGGTGAGCGGCGGTTCCGGGAGGTTGCTGCGACCATCGGGGCTACGCAGCGCGAGGTCGTGACCGTCTGGGAGTTCGTCAAAGGCAACCTGAATCCATACCCGACCGCGGCGTTCACGGCGGCCATCAGTCCGGACGCGTCACGGCCGATCGTGCGCCCCGACGTCCTTATCCGCGCCATAGACGGTGAGCTGTCGGTCGAGGTGGTCGAGTCGCGCCGCTTCAGCCTGCACGTCGCGCCCATCTATTCGAGCCTGAGCTCCAAGCTGCGCAGCGCGGAGACGACCGAGGATGAGAAGCAGCACGTGCGCCAGTACGTCGGCCGGGCGAAGTTCTTCATCGACAACATCAACCGGCGACGAGCGACGATCCAGCGTATCGCCGAATGCCTGGTGGAGCGCCAGCGCGACTACCTGGTGCACGGTGTCCAGCACCTCGTGTCGTTGACGCGGGCCGAGGTGGGGGAGGTGATCGGTATGCATGAGTCGACCGTGAGCCGCGCCACCGCCGAAAAATACGTGATGCTTCCGACCGGCGAGGTGGTGCCGTTCAGCCACTTCTTCACCGCCTCGCTGGGTATCAAGGACCAGATCAAGCGGATGATCGAGGCCGAGGATACGCAGCATCCGTACTCGGACCAGGAGATCGCGGATGCGCTGGCCGAGGAGGGCATCGCGCTGGCCCGGCGAACCGTGGCGAAGTACCGAGACGAGCTCCAGATCCTCCCCGCGCGCCTGCGGCATCGCTGACCGGCATCGAGGTCGCAGCGGCATGCGCGCCGTCGTCCTGCGGAGCCTCGCGGTCGTCGGAATCGGCGCGCTCATCCTGTCCGGCGTGCTCTACCTCGCCAGCACCGTGGATGGCCGCGCACCGGCGGTCGCCAGCATCGCGCTCACGCAGCCGCTCCCCGATGAGCCCGCTCGCGGGCTGACGACCACCAGCCTCGAGGTGACCTTCACTGAGGCGGTGGATGAGGACAGTGCCGCTGAGGCCCTGTCGGTTCGACCGGCGGTGGAGGGGGCGGTGAGCTGGAGCGGAAGCGTGATGATCTTCACGCCGCATGAGCCGCTTGCCCTGGCCACCGAGTACGTGGTGTCGGTCGGACCCGGCGTCACGGACCCGGCCGGGAATCGGATGGGCGAGGCCGCCCCGGCGTTCAGCTTCGAGACGACCGGACCGCCGGAGGTCGTCGAGACGGTGCCGGCGGATGGTGCGACCGAGGTTGCACTCGGCGCCCCGATCACCGTCCGCTTCTCGACGTTGATGGACACGGCGTCGGTGGAGGCCGCGCTCCGGCTGCGACCCATGTTCGCGCACGAGCTCCGCTGGAGCGGCCAGCTGCTCGAGATCATCCCGACCGCCCCGTTGCGAGCGGAGGCGGACTATCGGATCGAGATCGGAGAGGAGGCATCGGAGATCTCCGGAGTTGCACTGGAGGAACTGATTCGGGTCGACTTCCGGACCATCGCCGGAGGCCTCGACGTTTCGCTGCTCGTCCCCGCCACCGGGACCGACGGCATTGCCCCCACGACCCCGATCGCGGTCTTCTTTCCGCGCGCGATCGAATCCGACTCGCTTCCGGATGAGCCACTGATCATCACCCCGGCCGTTGACGGCTCGGTCGAGCTGGTGGACGAGCTCGGGAACGAGCCCGCGGCACCGGCCGACGCCAGCGTGCTGCGCTTCTCGCCGTCTGGGCCGCTCCCGGCGAACACGACGTTCGAGGTGGTCCTCGCGGCGGGCATCGTCGACCGTTCGGGCGGAGGTTTGGCCGAGGCCATCTCCTGGAGCTTCACCACCGGCGCGCCTAACACGACGCTCTCGAATCAGATCACGTTCCTCTCAGATCGCGCGGGCGTCCCGAACCTGTGGGCAGTGAACGTGGATGGCACAGCCGCGCACCAGCTGTCGACCGAGCTGACTCCGGTTCTGGACTACGCGGTCTCGCCCAACGGCAACTCATTCGTGGTCGGCGACGGTCGCCGCCTGGTCATGGTCGACGCCGATGGCACGGACCGGCGAGTGCTCACCGAGGAGGGTGATCTCGAGTTCGACCCCACCTATGCGCCGGACGGCCAGCGCATCGCCTTCGCGCGAGCCGATGCGGAGACCGGGCGGGGCCTTGGCATCTGGCAGATGCCGATCCCAGGGGACCCGACGCCCATCGAGCTGTCCGGCGAGGTGACGGCCTCGCCCAGTTCGATCGCGACCGGCGAGCCCGAGGATGTGCCGAACTGGCTGCGCGCGCCGCGGTACGCCCCCGAGGGCGACGCGCTGGCCTTCGTGGACCCGGGGGTGCTCGTGGGGATCGTGGACCTAGAGAACGACACGGTGGTTCGGGTCAGCTATGACGCCCATGCGCCGCCTCGCTGGCTGCGCGATGGGTCGGCCATCCTGGTCACCGGCAGTACGGCCGAGCCCGCGGTGGGCGTGGCTGCCCACGAGGCGCCGGTGCTCCCGCTCGAGCCCGGTCCGGGGCTTTCGGTCGGCGTGGTCGATCGATCGCGCACCGTCGTGGCGGAGAGCGCATTTGGTCCGGGCGCAACCGTGGCGGCGGTGGCCCCGGACGGTCGGATCGCATACCTGCGAGATGATGGACCGCTGCTCGTCACGGACAATGTGAGCGACCCCGGAAGCGTGCCGCCGACCCTGGCGGGTGAACGGATCGGCGGTGTCGCCTTTGCTCCCGACGAAGACTCGATGGTGGTCGTCGTCCTGCGCGGCACCGGCGACGGGCCCGTCATTGGAGGAAGGATCGAGCGGGTCGAATTCGAGACCGGTGGTCGAGACATCCTTGCCAACGACGGTTGGCAGCCTCGATGGCTGCCCTGAGGAAATCGCCGCCGCCGACCGTGCTAGAATCCGCCCGCCATCGCTGGCGGGAACGTGACGTGATCCCTCCCGCCGGCGTTTCGTGTGCGTCAAACCAACGGTCGTGAGCGAGCCCGATTGAGCGTGGCCGCCCGGCCGAACTCGGAGGATTCATGGAGTTCCAGCCCATCCTGTGGGTGATCCCGGCCGCCGGCATCGCCGCCATCGCCTTTGCCATGTACCTCGCCTGGGACGTCCTTCGGGCCGATACCGGCACACCCGCGATGGAGGACATCGCCGGCACGATTTTCGAGGGGGCGGTTGCCTTCATTCGACGCCAGTACCAGACCATCGGCGTGCTGGCCATCGGCGGCACGGTGGTCATCGGGCTGGTGATCACGCTGGTCGAGGGCCAGGATGTCGCCGAGACCGACATCTACGGCCTGGACCTCGGGATCAGGACAGGGCTTGCCTTCCTCGTCGGAGCCGCCTGCTCGATGGCGGCCGGCATCATCGGCATGTTCATCAGCGTGAAGGCCAACGTGCGGACGGCGGCCGCGGCCCAGTACAGCCTGGTGCGGGCGGTGCAGGTCGCGATGCGTGGCGGGGCCGTCTCTGGCTTCCTGGTCGTCGCGCTGAGCCTGCTGGGCGTCTACGGGATCTTCGCCGCGTTCGGCGGCTTCACGAACCCGGAGGATGCTCCATTCCTCATCGTAGGGTTCGGGTTCGGCGCCAGCTTCGTGGCGCTCTTCGCCCAGCTTGGCGGCGGGATCTACACCAAGGCCGCCGATGTGGGCGCCGACCTGGTCGGCAAAGTGGAGGCCGGCATCCCGGAGGACGACCCACGCAACGCGGCCGTCGTCGCGGACCTTGTCGGCGATAACGTCGGTGACTGCGCGGGACGTGGAGCGGACCTGTTCGAATCCACCGCCGCCGAGAACATCGGAGCCATGATCCTCGGCGTGGCGGTCTGGCGCATCGCCACCGACCTCGGCTGGCCCAATCCTGAGGCGTGGATCTTCTTCCCGCTCGTCGTTCGTGCCTTCGGCCTGCTGGCCACGATCGTGGCCATGTTCTTCATCCGCGGTCGCGAGGACGAGAACCCGATGAACATCCTCAATCGGGGGTACTGGGTCACGACCGCTCTCTCGGTCGGCGCCCTGGCGCTGGTCACCTCGCAGATGATGCAGACCATCGGTCAGATCGGCGCCGGCGGGCTCCCGTCATGGGTGTGGTTCTTCTTCGCGGGCGTCGTCGGTCTGGCGACCAGCGTCGCGTTCGTGTACATCACGCAGTACTACACGGCCGGGTCGTTCCGTCCGGTGCGCGAGATCGCCGAGGCCAGCAAGACCGGTCCGGCGACCAACATCATCAGCGGCACGGCCGTTGGCTTCGAGACGACCGCCGTCACCGCAATCACCATCTCGATCGCCCTCTTCGCGAGCTACCTGCTCGGCGAACAGGGCCTGGCCGGCGTGGAGGGCGTGCGGGCCGGGATCGGCGGCATCTTCGGCACCGCGGTGGCGACCATGGGGATGCTCATGACGACGGCCTACATCCTTGCCATGGACACCTTCGGGCCGATTACCGACAACGCCGGTGGCATCGCGCAGTTCAGCAAGGCCGATGCGAAGGCACGCGAGATCACCGACCGCCTGGACGAGGTGGGCAACACCACCAAGGCGCTGACCAAGGGCTATGCGATCGCATCCGCCTCGCTGGCCGCTTTCCTTCTGTTCAGCGCGTACATCGACAAGGTCAATCTCATCCAGGAACGCCGCGGCGGACCGCTCATCGAGTCGGTCAACCTGGCCGACGTGAACGTGTTCATCGCCGCGCTCATCGGCGCGATGCTGGTGTACTTCTTCAGCAGCCTCGCGATCCGGGCCGTGGGGACGGCAGCGCAGGCGATCATCGTGGAGGTGCGGAGGCAGTTCCGAGAGATGCCGGGCATCATGGATTACACCCAGCGTCCCGACTATGCGCGCGTCGTGGACATCACCACCCGTGCGGCCCTGCGCCAGATGATTCTGCCCGGAGCCGTGGCCGTGGCCACGCCGATCGTCGTCGGCCTGCTCCTCCGCCAGGAGGCCGTGGCCGGCCTGCTCATGGTGGGCACGATCTCCGGGGTGCTGCTCGCCACCGTCCTGAATAACGGCGGTGGGGCGTGGGACAACGCGAAGAAGTACATCGAGGGCGGCAATCTGAAGGACGCCGACGGCAACGTGCTCGGCAAGGGATCGGACGCGCACGCGGCCGCTGTCGTTGGCGACACCGTGGGCGATCCGTTCAAGGATACGGCCGGTCCCTCATTGCACGTCCTGGTCAAGCTGCTGGCCACCATCAGCCTTGTCCTCGCGCCGCTCTTCATCCGGTAGTCCCGCCGCCTCGGGTCTCATCCCATAGGGCTGGAGCGAAACCACCATGGACCTCGTCATCCAGGCCGCGCTCGTCGGGCTCCTGCAAGGGCTGACCGAGTTCATCCCGATCAGCTCATCGGCGCACCTCGAGTTTGCGCCTTGGATCGCTGGGTGGCCGGCCGACGAGGGGCTCATCGGCAGCCTGGCCTTCGACGTCTTCCTCCACCTCGGGACGCTGGTCGCGCTCCTGATCTATTTCGCGCGGGACTGGATCCGCTATCTCGGAGCCTTGATCGCGAGCGTTCGCGAGCGGCGCATGGGCGACGATCCGGATCGACGTATCGCCTGGCTGCTGATCATTGCCACGATCCCGGCGGCGATGATCGGCTTCGCGCTGGAGGGCCTCATCGAGGAGACGTTCCACGGCAACAATGATGGGGCAAGGCTGGCGATCGCCGGGTTCCTCGTGGCCGGCGCCGCCGCCCTGTGGCTGGCGGACCGGTACGGCGGGCACCGCCGCGAGATTGCGGACCTGACCACCTCGACGGCGCTCGCCATCGGCATGAGCCAGGCACTGGCGCTGTTGCCGGGCATCAGTCGGTCGGGCGCCACGATCACCGCCGGGCGCGCACTCGGGCTGACACGTGAGGCGGCGGCTCGGTTCAGCTTCCTGCTTGCGACACCGATCACCCTCGGAGCCGGCCTGTATGGCTCGCGAAGGCTGTTCACGGAGACGCACACCGGAACGGAATGGCTCGCCATCGGTGTCGGTTTCATCGTCGCCTTGCTCTCGGGCCTGCTGGCGATCGGCTTCCTCCTCGCCTGGCTGCGCCGCCGCTCATTGGCGATCTTCAGCGTCTACCGGATCGGCTTCGCGCTGCTGATCGTGCTGCTGGTGGTGGTCGGCCGCTGAGCCGCGGCCGCAAACCTGACGCCCGTCAATTCATGCGCTGGACAGTTGAGTGGCAATCTCGAACCTCGCGTCCCCGTCAGATAGTCATCAGGTGACTTGATCCGGCTCGTTTGGCGGGCCCGCGTCTCCATACAAGCCGACTCTATGCGCCCGGGGAGTAGTTGATGGCCAAGAGGTCTTCAGGCCTCCATCCATGCTGCTGACGCATACCCTGACGATCTGAGCCCGTCCCTTTGACTTGAGCACGGGTCGCGCCTACAATCGCGCGGCCGCCGGCACCGCCGAGGGCGCCTGGCCCATCGGGTACGGCCAGCTTCAGGAGACGCGCCACGTTCGGCGGGCCTGGAGCGTTTTTTGTTATCGGACAGCGGACTCCTCGCCTCGTCGAACCCACGATGAGCCGAGTCTCCTAAGGGATCCGCAGGAGGAAGAGGGGGCGCAGCATGAATACCAAGCCTGTCTACCTCACCGCTGAGGGGCTCGCCAAGCTCAAGGTGGAGCTTCACGAGCTCATCACCGTGGATCGCCCGCGCGTCGCGGCACGCATCCACGAAGCCAAGCTGGACGGCGACCTCTCGGAGAACGCCGAATACGAGGACGCCAAGCAGGAGCAATCATTCCTGGAGGGGCGCATCGCCACGCTGGAGCTTCAATTGCGCAACGCGGCGGTCATCGAGAAGGTCAACGGCGACAGCGTGGGCATCGGCTCGAAGGTCGTCATCAAGGGTGACGATGGCGAGGAGACCTTCACCATCGTCGGTTCCGCGGAGGCCGCCCCACGCGATGGCCGCATCAGCAACGAGTCGCCGGTCGGCGCGGCCCTGATGGGCCATAAGAAGGGCGAAACGGTCGTGGTCCAGGCACCGTCCGGCCCGATCGAATACAAGCTCGTTCGCATCGGCTGACGCAAGACCGTGTTCTGGGCTGACGAGCTCGCCGCGTCGGCGATCGGCCCGCAGGTCGTCAACGACTCGAAGACTCCCTCTGGTACCGTCCACGTCGGCAGCCTGCGCGGCCCGGTGGTGGTCGATACCATTGCCCGTGCCCTGCGCGACGCCGGCGTCCCGGTGGAGCTGCGCTACGGCGTCGACGACCTGGACCCGATGGATGCGCAGGCACTGCTCACCCCCGATGCCATCGAGCGGTTCATGGGCGTGCCGCTCTCGCACGTCCCGGATCCGGCGGGCGATTGTCATCCGTCGTACGCGCGTCACTTCGCGGGGGTCTTCATCGACACCTTCGATGGCCTGGGCATCCGCCCGGACGTGTACTACTGGATGAGCGAGGTGTATGGCTCGGGGGCCATGGACCGATACATTCGAACCGCGCTGGACGCGGCCGCCACCATCCGCGAGGTCTACGTCCGCGTGGCAAAGGTGCGCCACCCCGACGAATGGCATCCACTGATGGTGATCTGCGAAAACTGCGGGCGGATCGGGACCACGATCGTCACCGGCTGGGACGGCGAACGGGTTTCATACGAGTGCCGGCCCGACCTACGAGAATGGGCGAAGGGATGTGGCCATGCCGGTGAGACCTCTCCGTTCGGGGGGCGCGCCAAGATGCCCTATAACGTCGACTGGGCAGCCAAGTGGGACCTGTTCGGCGTGACGATCGAGCCCGCGGGCAAGGACCTCTCGACTGCCGGCGGCTCGCGGGACCGGTCGGACGCCATCGCTAGGGAGGTGTTCGGCAATGAGCCGCCGCGCAACGTGCCTTACGAGTTCCTCAACATCGGCGGCAAGAAGATGTCGACCTCGAAGGGGCTCGGCGCGTCGGCCGCGCGAATCGCCGACGTGATCCCACCCGAACAGCTGCGCCTGCTCTTCCTGCGCCCGAAGCCGAATACGGCCATCGAGTTCGATCCTGATGGGACCGATGCGATCCCGCGCCTGTTCGACGAGTCCGACCGCCTGGCCGCGGCGACCGACGGGCGGGAGGTGCGCGGCGAGCTGCCGGCCGACCACGAACGGCTCTTTACCTTCAGCCTGGTCAAGCCCGACGCCGATGCGGCGGCGGAGGCAGCCGCATATCGTCCTGCATTCAGCCATTTGGCACTGCTCGAGCAGATTCCCGGCGCCGATCTCGTGGAACGCGTGACGGCGGAGAAGGGCGCGCCTCTGACCGATCGCGAGCGCACAGTGCTCGAGGGGCGGCGCGCCGCTGCCCGCGCATGGCTTGAGACCTACGCCCCCGAACGCGCGCGTCTCGCGGTGAAACGCGATGCCCTGCCCCGGCGCGTATCCGAGCTGGACGCCGCGCAGCGCGCCTACCTGGCCGCGCTGGCCCCGGCGCTCGAGGCGGGGGAGTGGGACGGTGAGTCGGCGCAGGCGGCGATCTTCGGCGTCGCCAAGGATCTCGACCTGCCGGCCGGACGCGCGTTTGCCGCGCTCTACCTCGCCTTCCTCGGACGTTCGTCGGGACCACGTGCCGGATGGCTCCTGGCGGCCCTCGATCGGCCCTTCGTCATCGCTCGCCTGCGCGAGGCCGCGGCATGAGCGTCGGGCTTCAGCGGCTGCGCGACGAGCCGGACCTCCTGCGACAAGCGTCCAGCGACAAGGGCGAGGACCCCGGTGTCGTGGATCGAGCTCTGGCACTGGACGCCCGCCGCCGCGACCTGCTGGCGACAGGCGATGCCCTCAAGGCGGAGCGCAATTCCGCCAGCAAACGCATCGGCGAGGCCATTCGCGCCGGCAGCGACCCGCAAGGGACCGATCTTGCGGAGCTCAAGCGCGCCTCCACCGACGTTGCCGAGCGACTCACCAGCATCGACGCGGAGCTCACCGCGGTCCAGTCGGAGCTGGACGACGCTATGTTGCGCATCCCGAATCCGGCGGATCCCGATGTCCCGGTCGGCGGCGAGGAGGCGAACGTCATCGTCCGCACCTGGGGCGATCCACTGCCACGGGCTCAGCGACGACCGCACTGGGAGCTCGCCGAGGCGCTCGGCATGATCGACAACGCGCGGGGCGCCAAGATCACCGGCTCGGGCTGGCCGGTGTATCTCGGCGCCGGCTCGAACCTTCAGCGCGCGCTCATCAGCTGGTTCCTCGACGTCCATACGCGAGAGAACGGGATGACCGAGGTCTGGCCACCGGTGCTCGTGAACGCCGATTCCGCGCGCGGCACGGGTCAGATCCCGGACAAGGAGGACCAGATGTACGTCGCGTCCCGCGACGACCTGTACCTCATCCCGACCGCGGAGGTGCCGGTCACCAACCTTCATCGTGACGAGATCCTCCAGGCGGCTACCCTCCCCCTTCGCTACGCCGCCTACTCGGCGTCATTCCGGCGCGAGGCCGGGGCGGCCGGCCGAGACACTCGGGGCATCCTGCGCGTCCACCAGTTCGACAAGGTCGAGATGGTCAGCTTCATCACGCCGGAGGATTCCAACGCGGAGCTCGAGTGGCTCACGGAGCGCGCCGAAACGCTCCTCCAGCGCCTCGGTCTCGCCTACCGGGTCCTCCTCATGAGCACCCGCGAGATGGGCTTCGTGCAGGCCAGAAAGTACGATCTCGAGGTCTGGGCGCCGGGCGTCGAGCGCTGGCTCGAGGTGAGCAGCGTCAGCAACTTCCGTGACTACCAGTCTCGCCGCATGGCGATCCGATACCGCCCCGGCAAGGGCGACCGCCCCGAGCTGCTCCACACGCTCAACGGATCTGCGCTCGCTCTCCCGCGAACGGTGGCGGCCCTCCTCGAGACCTACCAGCAGCCCGATGGCAGCATCGTCATCCCCGAGGTGCTGCGGCCCTACTTCGGCGGCCGCGAGGCGATCGGCTAGCGTCGCCCGCACCTCGCCCGCCCCTTGATGCCGACGCCATACCGGATTCCCGCGCGTGACGACCTGACACAATGCGCGCGTGGACGCGGATAGGGACGATCCGATCGAGATCGGCTTCGCGGCTGACGCGGAGTACCGCGGCTTCCTGTTCGCTGACCTGCGCGACTACACCGCTTTCGTCGAACGCATGGGCGACCGCGCGGCGGCCGACCTCCTCGATGCCTACCGTGACCTCGTGCGCGCAGAGGTTGCGCGTTTCGCCGGCGCTGAGATCCGGACGGAAGGAGATTCGTTTTACGTCGTCTTCCGCTCGGGGCGGCGAGCGGTGGCTTGCGGCCTAGGAATTATCTCCGCCGCTGAACGAATGACGGCTGACAACCCGGAGCGTCCGATCCGGGTTGGCATCGGTATCAATGCCGGCGAGACGGTCCAGCGCGACGACGGATTTGTCGGCGCGGCCGTCAACCTGGCGGCCCGTGTCTGCGCCCAGGCCCGGCAGGGTGAGGTGCTCGTCACCGTTGCCGTGCGCGATACGGTCGGGGCTGGTTCGGACGTGCACTTCATCTCCCGCGGCACGCGTCGCCTGAAGGGAATCGCACGCCCAGTCGAGCTGTTCGTCGCCAGGCGTGGGGAGGCTTCGGAGCCGGCTCCGCGTCGCATCCGACCCGCGAGCGCCGCAGGGCCCTGGGCCCTGTTTGCGCTCGGGGCTGTGATGGTGGTTGGCGCCCTTGCCGCTTGGGGCTCCGGCCAGGACGGCCGCCGTCCGGCGGAGCTCGCTGGTGCGTCTTCGCCGGTTTCGCCCGTCTCGACGGCATCCACTCGCTCAATCACTCCGTCGGCGACGCTAGACCCCGATGCATGGCCAAACGCGGCAGAGCAGGTGATCCTCGACTGGCTCGGCGATGAGATCGCGCCCCACTGCAAGCGTGCCGACGTCGACGCGGTGCCGCGATTCCGGGTGGATGAAGGAACCGCTGAAGTGATGAGTGTTTCGACTCGTGAGCCGCTGGGTACCGATGCGGGCGTCGCGTGCGAGATTCCCAGTGTGGCAGCCCCCGACGTGCTACACGTATGGACGGCGCGGCACACCCTCGACTTCTCCGCAACCGAAGCGCCTGGCGCGCTAGTGGGAAACCGGGCGGGCTTCATTGGGGCCTTGCGCGGACCCTGCGGGCGCGGCAGCGCCGCCTACGATCGATGGGAGTTCGGAGGCGGCGATGGCTGGCTCCTATGCCGGGAAGAGTTCGGCGACGCGGTCATCGAATGGTCGTACGACGACACCGCGACCTACGCCGTGGCCACTCGACGTGACGGGGACCTGACTGTCCTGCTGTCGTGGTGGCGAGGAGAGGCCCGTCTCCTCGGACCGTAGGCGCGCCCCGCCGCCATACGTTGCAATGACGGCTGGCACGCCGCCTCCCCGTGACCTGGCCAACGCGATACGATGTTGCCGCGCGGAGGGGTGGCAGAGTGGACGAATGCATCGGTCTTGAAAACCGACGTGGGTGCAAGCCCACCGTGGGTTCGAATCCCACCCCCTCCGCCAGGTCGTCTCAGAAGCGGTCGCAGGTGCAGTCGCCCGTACGGCGAGCAGTCGGCTGCCACCAGTGATCCGGGCATCCGCCCACGATTTCGCGCATCGTCGCATGGCGCTCCCACCACGCGACCGGTCGGGCCGGCTTGCCACCGTGGATCAGGCCTAGCGTCGGGGTCCGTACCGCCGGCATGGCGGGCATCCGTCATCGTCATCGGTCCTGGTCTCCATGAGGTGAAGTTCGCTTGATTGATCGATCCTGACTCCGCACCACCCGGAACTCGACGCCCGGACGGCCGATCAGCGTTCTGACAAGCGACGGGAGCGCGTCTACGTCGTACGACGGGACCCTTGCTGGTCAGTGCCGAGTGGTGGCGAACGCCAGGGCGGTCAATCGAGCCCCGGTACCTCGTGGTGCAGACGGCACCGCGCCTCGTAGGTCTCGTCGCCCATGCCACCGATGACGATGATGGGTGAGTCGGCGTTCGCCGGCGCCCCATCGATCAGCCGCTGAGTCCGGGTCGCCGGCTCGCCGCAGACCATGCAGATGGCGGTCAGCTTGGTCACCTGGTCCGCGAGGGCCAGCAGGCGCGGCATGGTGCCGAATGGGATGCCCCGGAAGTCGCGGTCGAGGCCCGTGACCACGACCTGCTTCCCGAGCTCGGCAAGGCGCTCGACAACGTCGGGCAGGCGCTCATCGAAGAACTGGCCTTCCTCGATCGCAACGATGTCGGCATCGGTCACGGCAGCCTCGATTTCAGAGGAGTCGTCGACGGTTACCGCCTGATGCTGCGCTCCGGAGCGCGAGATCACGGTCACCCGGTCGGTGCGCGTGTCGAGGCGCGGCTTGACCAGGATCACGCGCCGATCGGCGATCGAGAAGCGTCGCAGGAGGCGCAGCATCTCATCGGTCTTGCCGCAGAACATGCAGCCGGCGATCACGTGAACCCAGCCGTGCGTGTAGAACATCGGTCTCGCGAGTCTACGCAAGCTCGACACATGCAGGATGCCCGCCGCTGCGTACACGTCACATGAGCCATACGCGCGACATGCCCGTTGATCCCTCGGGTTCCCGGTTGTCGCGCTGTCCACGCTGACCTTGGCCCGACGCACTCGCGAGGTTCCCGCGCGCGTCCATTAAATGCGGTTCCCTCCGCGTGAAGGGTCCCGGTTCCGCTTCGGCGGGCCGGGGCCCTTCCACGTCCGCTCTCACTTTCCGGCGAATGCTCAGCCCCGGCATCGGACGCGCGGCGGTTCACCGCTCAGCGGCGGTGTAGGGACGGCCCCGAGGGTCAGACGCCCAGGGCGGCAACCATGACTGGTTCGCTGGTGGGCTGATCGACCCGCTCGGTCTCGACCGTCACCGCGAAGGTGGCGGCGTCATCGAGGCCTTGTTCGAGCGTCACGACCGCGATGCCATCGGTCTCGTCCAGTGTGCCGACCGCAACAGCGTTTCCGTCGGCATCCATGAGCCACAGCTCGTACAGCTGCCCGGACGCGAGCTCGGCGAGGCCGTCGGCCAGGAAGAGCGCCTCGTCGTCGTTCTGGATGACCCAGCCACGGCCGGCGTCGCCCTGGGCGACATAGGCCGAGTCGGCCGATGCCACGGCGCGCAGGGCCGCATCGCGATCGGACAGCTGGCCGTTGAGGGTGATTCCCCAGGCCCCCAGTCCGACCGCGGCAGCCAGCCCGACAGCCGCCACCGCGGATGGCATGGCGCCGAACTGCCACCAGGGCCGTCGCGGCGCGGTGGTCGGTTCGATCACCGCGGTCCGTCGGGCCGGTGCAACGGCGTTCGGCCGATGCTCCTGTGGCGTCTCGAAGATCGTTGCCATCAACCGACCGCGAAGGGCGGGCGAGGGAGCGGCAGGCTCGAGCGCAACCGGGATCAGCGATGCCACCGCCAGCAGTTCGCGGGCCTCGTCATGAGGCTGCGTGCAGGCATCCAGATGCTGTTCGATCGCGTCGATCTCATGCGCCTCGACGGCGCCCAGGCCATACGCCGGGGCGAGCTCGTCGAAGTTCTGGCAATCAATTTCGAGGTGGACGCTCATCGGCTCAGATCCTTGCGCAACGACGCGTCGCCGAAGTGCAGCGGCGCGGCCGTAGTCCCGGTCAACGCCTCACGCAGCTTCCCCAGGGCCAGACGCAGCCGTCCATTGGCCGTTCCCGCCGGCACGCCGGTCAGGTCAGCCACCTCGCGGTATGTGTAGCCCTCGAAGTAGGCGAGCTCGAGCGCCCGACGCTGGTCCTCGGGGAGGGACGCCATGGCAGCCCGCAGATCCGCGGTGGATGCACGGGAGAGGGCATCCTCCATCGTGGGATTCGGGCCGGTCCGCAGAAGTGATCGCTCGTCCGCGTCATCCACGTCGATGCTGACGCGCCGCGCGCGCACTCGATCGATGGCCCGGTTGCGAACCACCGTCATGAGCCACGCGCGCAATGCTCCCCGCTCCGAGTCGAAGCGGTCGATCTTGCGCCAGACTACGACGAACGCGTCGTGCACGACATCCTCTGCTTCCTCCCGGCTTCCGACGACGCGAAGGGCCGTGGCGGTCGCCGTTCCCGCATAGCGGTCATACAGCTCACCGAGCGCCTCCGTGTCGCCGATCCGGATACGATCGGCCAATTGAGCGTCCGCGCGACGATCGTCGTTCACATCACGCTCGCATAAGGAACGGCCGCGCGGGTCCGGCGCATCATTGCGTCAGTCGTCAACTTCCGCGAGCGCTTCGCCGGGCACGCCGAGCTCCGCCGCAAGGGCCGAACGGAGCACTGAAGGCGGCGGTCGCTTCCCGGTCAGCAGGCTGATCATCTCCGAGCTTGCCCGCATGAATGCAGCCTGGCCGTTCACAGCGATGCCGCCCTGTGCCCTCGTCGCGTCCATCAGCGGCGTGGAGGCACGGTTGAGGACGAGGTCCAACAGGTATCGGTCGGGAGGCAACAGGTCAACGGGGATCGGCGAGTCGTCACCTTCGGCGCCGATGCCGCTGGCATTCACAAGCAGCTCCGCCCGCGCCAGCTCCGACTCGATGATCGCGTCATGCCACGGTCGCGCACGAAGCTCCATGTTTCGAGCAGTTCGCGAGAAGTGTGCCACGAGCGATTCTGCCTTGTGGAGGTGACGGTTCAGCACGGCGACATGCTTGAAGTCCGCGCCGATGAGGACGGCAACCACCGCGCGCGCGCCTCCACCGGCGCCGAGCACGACGGCGTTGCGCGGCCACTTCCCTCGCACCCTCGGCAGGAGAGAGATCAGCCCCGCTCTGATTCCATCCGCGTCGGTGTTGTGTCCCCGCAGGCGACCCTCATCACGCACGAAGACACTGACCGCTCCGCTGACGCGCGCGTCTTCTGACAGTGCATCCGACAGTGGGGGAGCCTTTTCTTTGTGCGGTGGGGCAACGAGCGCGCCGGCGAAGGCGTCGTCTCCGCGGATTTCCCGGAGCGCATCGGCGAGCTGATGCGGTCGTCGCTCCCAAGGCTCGATCTCGAGCGGCGCCGCGATGTCCCTGATGGCAGCGCGCAGGACGCCTTCGAGTGGCGTGTCGGTCAAAGGGTAGCCGATGATCGGAAGGCGAGTGGCAGGCATCTCGGACACGCTACGAATGGGTACAGGAAGCAATGAAGAGCCAGGGACAGGTCCGTCCGTGGCGCGCCTCCATGCTATCACCGGTGCCAGCGTCACAATGGGCGGGTGACCTTCGCGAATCCGTCGCGGCCGTCGACCGCGGCGGTCGCGATCGCGCTGCTCATCGTCTACGTGGTCTGGGGATCGACCTACCTCGGCATCGCGGTGATGATCGAGACGCTGCCACCCCTGCTCGCTGCCGGCGTCCGGTACGCCGCGGCCGGCGTGCTCATGCTCGGCGCGCTCGCCGCGTACGCCAGATTGCGTCGGGGCGCCGAGCCCGTCGAGCGTCCCACGCTCGCCAACTGGCGCGCGGCACTCATCGTCGGGACGCTCCTGCTTCTCGGCGGGAACGGCGGGGTCGTGCTGGCCGAGCTGTTCATCCCATCCGGCATTGCAGCGGTCCTGGTCGCCACCGAGCCGATCTGGCTGGCGCTGTTCGATTCGATCCTCAGCCGCCGGCGACCGAGTGGCCTCGTCATCGGCGGACTGACCGCCGGAATCCTCGGCGTCGTCATCCTCGTCGCGCCGGTCGAGGGCGTGGCCGAGGTCGACCCGCTCGGAATCGTCCTCGTGGTCGGCGCCACCATCTCGTGGACGGCTGGGTCGCTCTACGCTCGAAACGCCCCGCTGCCGCGATCGCCGCTGCTGGGCACGGGCCTTGAGATGCTCGGCGGCGGTGCCATGCTGCTCCTGGTGGGCGGCCTGCTCGGCGAAATCGGCCGCACCGACGTCTCCGCATTCTCGCTCCGTTCGGTCCTCGCGCTGGCCTATCTCATCGTGTTCGGGTCCCTCATCGCGTTCACGGCATATACCTGGCTCCTCGCCAACGTGCCGATCTCGACCGTCAGTACCTACGCGTACGTGAACCCGATCGTGGCCGTGGCTCTCGGCGCCGTGCTGCTGCAGGAACCGATCACGCCGCGCACGCTCGTCGCGACGGTGATCATCATCGGCGCCGTGATTGCCATGGTCTCCGGGCGTCCGCGTGAGCCTGAGGAATCCGGCCCCGTCCCCGAGGCGTTCCGGAGGCAGCCGGAGTGAGCCAGCAGGCGGCCGCGCCATGTTGCGTCCCGTCGCCTGGGCACTCGCCGATCCGACCGCCGCACGGGTCGTCTGTGGCGGCACTCCACCCTCGGCTGCTATCATCGGCGCCGTTCGGAGAGGTCGCATAGTGGCCTAGTGCGGCGGTTTGCTAAACCGTTGAAGGGGGTAAACCTCTTCCGAGGGTTCGAATCCCTCCCTCTCCGCCAGCGTGTGTGCCCGTAGCTCAGTGGATAGAGCGTTAGGTTGCGGACCTAAAGGTCGGAGGTTCGAGTCCTCTCGGGCACGCCACTCCTTCCTGATCATGGCTGCTGGGCTCGGCATGTCGCGTGCATGAAGCCCGGTGACGTTGCCATGGCCACGACGTTGACGAGGCCGCGACGCCGACGAGGGAGACCACGGATGGGCATGGCACGGGATCGATCCAGCTCAGCAGAGGCGCTCGCGCCCACCGAACATCGCAGCACGGCGGCCATCGCCGGTCATCCGCTGCACCCCGCCGTGGTACCGATCCCGATCGGTCTGCTCTCGGCCGCCGCCATCAGCGACGTGGCCTACCTGATAACCGGGGAGGGCTTTTTCGCTCGCATGAGTCGATGGCTCATCGGCGGCGGGATCATCGGTGGCCTGATGGCGGCCAGCCTGGGATTGATCGACTTCTCAACGATTCGTGCCGCTCGCGGTCCTGTGGGCGTGGCGCATGCCGGCGGAAACGCGGCCATTCTGGGCATGAGCGCGGTGAGCCTGGTGCTGCGCCAGCAGTCGGCCAGCCGGGTACCGGCCGCCGCGCTTGGCCTTTCCGCCGCAGCCGCCGCCATGCTGGTGGTGACCGGCTGGCTGGGCGGAGAGATGGCCTTCCGAAAGGGTATCGGGGTCGTTCCGCCGGCGGAGCGCTGACCAGCCGTCATCGGTGCGCTGCCTGACCCGCACCGAACTGCGATGATCGGGCAGGTGAAACGGTTGTGCTGATCGCGCGTGCCCCGGGCTGGTCGCTCGACCCCGGGCTGTACGAAGTGCTCCTGCTGGTCGGCGGCCTCGTCATCCTGGTCGGGGCCGTCGCGCTTTCCGTTCAACGTGGCCGACCGTTCTCCGCAGCCCTGATCTATCTTGGCGCGGGAGTCCTCGTGGGCCTTCTGCTGCGCGGCTTCGGAATCAACTGGTATGAACCCATCGAGGACGCGGTGCTCTTCAGCCGCGTGGCCGAGATGGCGGTGGTCGTGTCGCTCTTCGGTGCCGGGGTGAAGCTGGATCGGCCGCTGACGTGGCGCGCATGGCGTACGACCGCGCTCCTGCTCGCCGTGGCCATGCCACTCACGATTGCCGGGTTGGCGCTCCTCGGGAGCTGGCTGCTGGCGATGGCCCTGCCCAGCGCCCTTCTCCTGGGAGCCATCCTGGCACCCACCGACCCGGTGCTGGCGGAGGATATCCAGGTCAGTGGGCCGATGCAGCGCGAGCCCGAGGACGAGGCCCGCTTCGCGATCACGTCAGAGGCCGGACTGAATGACGGACTCGCGTTTCCGTTCGTGATGCTGGCGCTGTTCGGTTTCCAGCGTGGGTTCACCACCTTCGACGACTGGTGGTTTGAATGGCTGACCGCCGACCTCGTATACGCCGTCATCGCCGGCGTCGTGATCGGCGCGCTGGCAGGTCGGCTGATCGCTCATCTCACGTACCGGGTGATCGATCGCGGTTGGTTGGCAAATCCTTTCGATGCGTTCATCGCAATCGGCGCCATCTTCGCGGTCTACGGGGCGACCGAGTTGATCGGCGGGTATGGATTCCTGGCGGTGTTCGCGGCCGGCGTCGCGTTTCGCCGGTACGAGCGCGGGCACGAAGTGAACCAGCGACTGCACGAAGTGACACTGGTGGTCGAGAAGCTTGCCGAGCTGACCGTCCTCCTTCTCCTCGGCAGCGTGCTGCCCGTCGGCGGCGTGCTCGACGTCGGCTGGGCGGTCTTCGTGGTCGCGTTCGGACTCATCTTTCTCGTGCGTCCACTGTCCGTGCTGATCGCACTGCTTCCGAGCCGACTCGTCCTGCGCCAGCGCCTGTTCATCGCCTGGTTCGGTATCCGGGGGATCGGCTCGATCTACTACCTCGGTTTCGCCTTTGCCGCCCTCACGCCCGCCGATGCCCGTCCCATCTTCAGCGTCGTCGCGGTGGCCATTCTCGTTTCGGTGGCGCTCCACGGCCTGTCAAGCGCTCCGCTCACCGGGCTGCTGATGGCCGCCGAGAGCCGAGCCGAGCGGGCTCGCGACTAGATCAGATCCAGCACCAGCCATCTGGGGGCACGCCCTGGCTCGAGGAGTCATCGGGCAGAGCTGGCGTTGGTTCGCCCGTGCGTTCGCAGTCGCTGAACAGCATCCGAAGGCGCCATCCGTCCGGGTCCAGCGGCAGCGCCGTCAGCACTGGAACGTAGAAGGCAAAGCTGCCAACGAGGAGCAGCCCATACGCGGCCACCGCCACCCGGCCGGCGGTTCGGTCCCACGCCCCGGCCGCAAGAACGCCCATCGCCAGTGCCAGGAACGGGACGGTCGGGAGGAAATACCACAGGAAGGTCTGGCTGCGGCCGCCCGACAGGACGAGCCAGGGGAGGTAGGTGGCCGCGGCCGCGGCCAGGATGACGGGCTCCGGCCGATCCCATGCCCACCGCGCGCGCCACCAGGTCACCGCGAGCACCGACAGCGCAACGACCCCCGGCCACCAGAGGACAGGATTGCCGAGCGCAAGGATCTCGCGATAGTTCCCGCTCTCGGCGCTGAACCAGTACGCCACTGGCCGGCGGAGAAGGGGCCATGACCACGGCGGTGATTGATACGGATGGTCGCCACCGAGCGTGGTGTGGAACTCGAGCATCGCATTCTGGTGATCCCAGATGCCGCGCCAGACCGACCCAGCCTCCCAGGGGAGCGCCAGGATCACGCCCGGCATGCGCCCGGTGTAACTCGCGATGTACACCACGATCGGGACGATCCCGAGCAGCACGATCGTGGGTACGGCCTCGCGGCGGAAGGCGGCCGTGAAGCTGCCCCACCATCCGCCCTCGGTTCCGCTGTGGCGACGTTCGACAACCTCCCACGCAATGACAAGGCCGATGACGGCTGGGGCGACGTATGCCCCGGACCATTTCGTCGCCACCGCCGCACCAAGGCAGGCGCCCGCCAGCAGGCGCCATGGCCGACCCAGGCTGATACGCCGCCACCAGGCGGCATTCGATCCGTGGCGGACTCGGTCGCGGTCGAGCACGATGAACGTGACGGCGCCGATGACGAAGAGCGTGATGAAGGCATCGAGCATGGCGACACGCGACTGCACAAGGTGCAGGAAGTCGGTCGCAAGCAGGCCGGACGCCGCGGTGGCTCCCACCGTTGCGCCTCGTCCGGCGACGTGGCCGCGGAGGAGCCGCCACGCCAGCAGGTAGACGAGGCCGACGCTCAACGTTCCGGCGACCGCCACGGCGACGCGCCAGCCGAAGGGGTCATACCCGAAGGAAACGATCCCGACCCCGATCAGCCATTTCCCCAGTGGTGGATGCGACCGACTTGCGAGCTCGGTGATGCCGCAGATGCTCTCGGTGCCGACGACATACCAGCACGCGTCTCGCGCATAGAAGATCTCGTCGAAGACCAGCTCGATTGGCCGTCCCAGGCTCACCAGTCGCATGAGCGCCGCTCCCAGGAACACGGCCGCAAGCATCACAGCATCCAGGCGCGTCCATCTGCGCCAGTCGTGCAGGGGCGGTCGGTCGGTGATGTGAACCCCTCCCATGTCCGTAGCAGCGTCAGGTATGCAACGCGTGGTTGCATTTATATGCTAGACAAAGGCTGGCTTCTGCCAATTGGACAGGGCCAGGCACAGAGGGAGGTTGAATCTATGGGACTCGCTCGGCTCGTGGCACTCGTGTTCGGAGCCATTTTCGTCTTGGTCGGTATTCTCGGCTTCATTCCAGCGATCAGCCCAACGGGTGATTCGTTCCAGGGAATGGAGGTTGCGGACGCCGCGGTCCTCGGGCTCGTCCCGGTGAACGCCGTCGCCAACATCGTGCACATTCTTCTCGGCGCCGTGCTGCTGTACGCGTCTACCAGCACGTCGGTGTCGATCATGGTGCTGCGTGCGTTCGGAGTGGCGTATCTTCTGCTCGGAATTCTCGGCCTGCTGGTTCCCGAAGGCTTCGGGATCATGCCCCTCGGTGGCGCTGAGATGATCGTCCACTTCCTGACCGCGATCGTGTTCCTCGTCGTGGGCTTCATGATGCCAGTCGAGGACGTGGATTCTCGCAGGACCACCTGACCGACGCTGCGTCGCCCGAAGAGAGCCCGGCCCCATGCGGTCGGGCTCTCTCAGTTACCTCAGTCGTAGGGCTGCGACTCCATGGAGGTGTGCTTGCCACCGGCGATCTCCTCTTCGCAGGAGAGTGTGTTCATCAAAGCCGGATTTTCGTACCAGACCAGGTGACGCCAGTGGTCGGACACGCCTCTGAGCCGGTCGCGCGAGAAGGAATCATTGGGCTGGATCCAGGCGTTCTGCCCCGGGAGTCCGTGGCCAGGCACGAACTGGAAGCCGACCTGACGTCCGGCACACATCGTCACCACCGTATAGGCACCCTCCCACGATCGCTCGACGCGGTCCACGCTCCAGCCCGGAAGGCGTTCGTTCACCTCGCGCATCACCGACTCGCGACCGTCGTCCGGAGGTGATGGGATCGGCACCATCAGGCTGAGTGCGAACACGCTCGCGAGGGCCAGGAATGACGCGCCCGTGCGCAGTCGGGCGTTACGGCGAATGGACATGGACCTCTCGGCGTGTCGTCGGCACCACGGAATCAATGCGGGGCGCGAATAGGTTCTTTCTGGGAGACAGGGCATGGATGCAGGATTCGTACCGGCCTCTGCTAGACTCGGCCGACAGCCGCGTCACCGATTCAGTGGCCGAGCCAGAGGCGGACCGATGAACTACGAGCTCTACATGGCCGAGGCGATCGCCGAGGCGCGACGGGGGGCCGAAGAGGGCGAGACGCCGGTTGGCGCCGTGGCCGTCATCGACGACGCGATGATCGCGCGCGACCATCAGCGAGTCGCCCTGGGAGAGGATCCGACGGCACATGCCGTGCTCCTCACCATCCAGGCGGCGGCCGGGAAGCTCGGCAGGCGACGCCTGGCAGAGGCGACGATCTTCACGACCCACGAGCCATGCGCCATGTGCGTGGGGGCTCTGATCGAGGCCCGGGTTCGCGCGCTTGTCTTCGCCCTGCCCGATCTCGAGCGCGGCGCCGCTGGTGGCGCGATCAACCTCGCGCGCGACACCGCCATGCCGCATCAGCTCTCCGTCGTTTCCGGCGTGCGCGAGAGCGAGGCTCGGCGCCTGGCACCGGCGTCCGCATCGGTCTGATTCGCAGCTCCGCCCGCAGCGGAGGAGTGCGCTAGACTCGCTCCGGCGTGGAGAGGTGTCCGAGTGGTTTAAGGTGCCGCTCTCGAAAAGCGGTGTGCGAATAGCACCGAGGGTTCGAATCCCTCCCTCTCCGCCACGCCGAACCTGTGGAGAGGTCGCCTAGAGGCCTATGGCGCGGCACTGGAAATGCCGTTCGGGGCAACCCGTCGAGGGTTCGAATCCCTCCCTCTCCGCCACCCGCCAATTGACCGATGCACCCTCCTGACCTACCATCGCGGCCGGTCGTGCTAGGCGGGGAACTAGCGGTGCCCTGTATCCGCAAACCGCTATAGCGGAGCTGAACTCCCGGTCGAGGGCAGCACCGTTCGCCCACCACCACCGCGTCCGACGTTGAGAGTCGGGTCCCGCGCAGCGGAGGTCCGTGAACCCCGTCAGGTCCGGAAGGAAGCAGCGGTAAGCGATCGCCTTCGGGTGCCGTGGGAGAACCTGGCTGGAGCCGGACGCGTGGGTGAGTGCGAACTGGTGGTGATCGACGCCGGGTGCACGACCTTTCATCAACCCCGCCGAATCGGTGTACGGTAGGGCGCGTCATGCCCTCAGCCTCAGCGATCTCCACCGTGCCCGACGTCGCCACCGCCGCCGCTCAGCGAGCTCTGTATCGGCGTTTTCGATCGCAGCGATTCTCCGAGGTGGTCGGTCAGGACCCGATCGTGGCGACCCTGCGTCGCGCGGTGATCGGGGATAGGCTCGCGCATGCGTACCTGTTTGTCGGCCCGCGCGGGACCGGCAAGACCTCGACCGCGCGGATCCTGGCCAAGGCGATCAACTGCACCGCTCTGGGCGATGATGGTGAGCCGTGTGACGCGTGCAGCGCGTGTGTTTCGATCCGCGAGGGCCGGGCGCTCGACGTGATCGAGATCGACGCCGCCAGCCACGGACTGGTGGAGGACGCCCGTGACCTCGTCATGCGCGCGCTCACCGCACCCTCGGAGCTGCGCCGTCGGGTCTACATCATCGACGAGGTCCACATGCTGAGCACGCACGCCTTCAATGCGCTGCTGAAGCTCATCGAGGAGCCGCCGGACCACGTGGTCTTCATCCTGGCCACCACCGACACGCACAAGGTGCCGGCCACCATCATCAGCCGTACCCAGCGCCATGACTTCCGGCGCATGACCGATGCGGTCATCATCGGCAAGCTGATCCGCATCTGCGCCGCGGAAGGTGCTGGCGCAGACGAAGATGCGCTGGCTCTCATCGCGCGCCTGGCCGACGGGGGCATGCGCGACGCGGAGTCGCTGCTCGACCAGGTGCTGGCCTTCGCCACGGCTGACCTGACAGCCGCCGATGTCCGCGAAGCGGTCGGCCTCGCCGATGATGTCGCGATCTCGTCGCTCATTGACGCCTATGTTGCCGCCGATATCCCCGCCGCTCTCGAGCAGGTCACCCAGCTGGCGGATGCCGGGCGTGACATGGCACAGGTGGCAGCCCAGGCCGAGGGTGAGGCGCGCCGCCGGTTGCTCGCTTCGGCGTCGGATCCGAGCGCCGCGCATCGTCTTGCGCTCATTCTGCGCACGGTGGCCGAGGCCGCAGGTGCGGGCGCGCGCGAGGGTCGAGCCCGACTGATGCTCGAGCTGTTGAGCGTGGAGCCACTCGGGAATGGATCCCAAGAGGCAGTTGCAGCGGCGCCGCTTCGAGCTGCAATTGCCCCGTCGCGTCCTGCCCCGAAGCCGGAACCAACGGCAGCGCGGCAGCCCGCTCCCCGCGTCGATGGGACCCCCGCGCTGGCAGCCGCGCCTCGTACCAAGCCCATGACGAACGAAACGCCTGTGGTTTCGACCACGGGATCCGCACCGGCCGACAAGCCCTCGGCGTCCAGCGTCGGAGATCTGCGAGCCCGCTGGGCGGACGTGGTCGCCCACGCGACGCCGGTCATCAAGCCGCTGCTCAGCGAATGCCGCCCCATCGCGCGCGACGGTGCTCGGTTGACACTCGCCTTCCCGGAAGGCCGCGACTTCATGCGGTCACGGATCGCCCAGCGTGCGGGCGCCATCGAAGCGCTGCTGACCGACATGTTCGGTGGCTCCTTTGCGATCGAATGCGTCGCCAGCAATCTCGAGCTGGAGCCGTTGACGGTCCGAGAGGCCATCGGCGCCACTCCCGACGACCCCGAAGCGCAGGCGCTTCTCGAAGGTGTGCTCAAGATCACCGGCGGTGAGCTGGTCGACGCGCCAGAGGTGCGCTGAGCGTCGCGCCGGACCACTCCATTTTCACCCAGACGAATGAGGATCAGCCTCCGTGAACATCGGCCAGATCGCCAAGATGGCGCAACAGATGCAGGCGCAGATGGCGCAGGCGCAACAGGAGCTCGCCGAGACCACGCTCGAGGCCACCGCGGGCGGTGGTGCCGTGCGTGTGGTCATCACCGGAGCCCAGGAGGTTCGGAGCGTCGAGATCGATCCCTCCGCCGTGGACGCCGCTGAAGTGGAGATGCTCCAGGACCTGGTCGTGACCGCGATCAATGAGGCGATCAGCCGCAGCAAGGAGTTGGAGCGGGAGCGCATGGGTTCGATCGCCGGCGGCATGCCCGGATTGCCGGGACTGCCGGGGTTCGGCTAGCCCCGAATGGCCGGGCTCATCGCGCCGGTCGCTCGACTCATTGACGAGTTCAGCAAGCTTCCCGGAATCGGGACGAAGACCGCTCAGCGTCTCACGTACCACGTGCTGCGCACCTCGACCGATGATGCGAGGTCGCTGGCGGCTGCGCTGGTCTCCATCAAGGAGGACGTGACCTATTGCGGCGTCTGCTGCAACATCACCGATGTCGGTGTCGATCCGTGTTCCATCTGCGCCGATTCGCGACGCGACGCCGGGCGCATCTGCGTGGTGGAGGAGCCACTCGACGTCCTGGCCATCGAGCGAACGGGCGAGTTCCGTGGTCGATATCACGTGCTCCACGGCGCGATCAGTCCCATCGACGGTATCGGTCCAGAGCGCCTGCGCGCGCGTGAGCTGTTCGTGCGCGTCGCAGACGGCGACATCGAGGAGGTGATCCTGGCCACCAATCCGAATCTTGAGGGGGAGGCGACCGCCATGTACCTCGCTGACCTGCTGCACGCGCAGGTGCCGAGTGTCACGCGGATCGCGAGAGGGCTGCCCGTCGGTGGTGACCTGGAGTACGCCGATGACGTGACGCTCATCCGATCGTTCCAGGGACGCCGCGCGATGGAGCGCTGATCCGAGCGGTCGGGCCGACGTCATCGATCGCCTCGGTACGTCGAGCCGGATCCGCACGAGGACGCCGCCAGGTGCGATTCCCGCGCGCCGTGCCGAGGCCGTCAGCGCTTGAGAGGTGTCCACGGGTGGCGCTCGTGCATACCAGCTCTCAATGCACCGTGGAGTCGCGCTCCGCCGGCCTCCCGTGCGCGATTGCCTCGATAAAGGGGTACGCCACTGGAGGGACAACTCGATCCCGGCTTCGTGGTGATAACCCTCCACGCTCGCTTGACGGTTCAGGACGCCTGATCTATAGTCCACCTTCGCGTCGGCGGAAGCCGGCCGATGAATCATGAACGGCGACCCAACGGGCCGTGCGGCATGATCCATCGCGAGTTCGCCCCAACAGGAGTACTCGAATCGAACGAAGCCGAGAGATCGGCGCCGAGCCGATGGGCTTGGCGGCTTACCAGCTGAAGAGTGACAGGAATCCACACGAGTCAGCGGGACAACGTCGAACTCTTAACCGGTGGAGCAGCCTTCCCAGAACGTCTGGGGGCAAGACCACTGGTTTCGTTTTGTACGGAGAGTTTGATCCTGGCTCAGGACAAACGCTGGCGGGGTGCATGAGACATGCAAGTCGAACGAGGTGCCATCGGGCTTGCTCGATGGTTACCTAGTGGCGGACGGCTGAGTAACGCGTAGGTGACCTACCCGGAAGTGGGGAATAACTGCCCGAAAGGGTGGCTAATACCGCATGTGGTCGGCGATTCGATTCGCCGTCTAAAGGAGCAATTCGCTTCCGGAGGGGCCTGCGTCCGATTAGCTAGTTGGTGGGGTAACGGCTCACCAAGGCGACGATCGGTAGCTGGTCTGAGAGGATGATCAGCCAGACTGGGACTGAGAACGGCCCAGACTCCTACGGGAGGCAGCAGTCGGGAATTTTGCCCAATGGACGAAAGTCTGAGGC
>JALZJE010000174.1 GCA_030859955.1 Chloroflexota bacterium
TCGTGGGCGAGCCCGCGCATACGAGCAATTTCAGCGTGAGCTGAACCTTTTTGATGATTGGAATACCCGTGTGTTTGGCCCCAATGCTGTGTTATCGCCCGAGACCGCTGCAAAGGTGCTCTCGCGCGATGACGAACCGGTTACCGAGGAGCACGTCGCGGCTGCCGATACGGGCGGTCCGATAGACCTGCACGCCTTGCACAGCGTTGTGGGCGCCGCCATCCGCGTAGGCGGCGGTGACCCCGCGCAGGTACTCGTTAACGTCGGCGTTATCGCGCGCCAGCTCTGTCCGATGCATGACGCGATCGTCTTGCACTCGCTAGCGGACCAGTCACCGGCGGATGCTATGAGCACTGGCCACGTTGACGCGTTCGTCGACCGAGCTCGGGATCTCATGGAGAGCGACTTGGGCGCCGGGGGTGGCGCAGGCGACCAGTCACCTCCATTTAGGGTGCCCGGAGGCTTCGGCCAGCCGGGCGTGGCGAGGTGTCCTCCCGGCAACCCGTGGCCGCCGCTTCTGGACTTGGGCCGGGTACCTGGGCTGGCTTTGCCCCTGCCGGGAGGCATAAAGCCCTGCTTTTACTTGGTCCGGAACTTCGACGAGCTCGCCCGGGAGCGCAGCTATGAGATCACCTCCATCGAGCCTGCCGACGCCTGCGTCGGCGAGCACGTAGCCATCCGCGGCACCGGATTTCAATTCGAGAACACGCAAACGGTCGTGACGTTCAGCGGCCAGGCAGCCGACTCGCATGTGGTGGCGAGCATTGTCGATCAGCCCACCGACACCCTCATCACCGTTGAGGTACCCGCGGGGGCTAGCTGTGGCCCGGTGCAGCTGTACACGGAAGGTTCGACCGTGCTGATATGCGGCGAGCCCTATGAGCTCTTCCGTGGGCCCCTGCAGCCATACCGGTTCGGCGGTGGACTTCCGCGCTTCACTCGCCCGATCCGAGTGGAGGGTCAAGCGGCGGGTCCTGATGGCATTCTTCCCCATTGCGTGCCAGCAGACGCACCGCTCGTCTCCTGGGACTTTTGCGGTGTCGTGCAGCACATCTCGATCGACGCGACCTACAACGAAGAGCCTGTCTGGTCGATCTCGATGCCACCCTTGACGGACGTCCGATTCCCTGTGCCGCCCGAAAAGCCTGAGGAGGCGCTGTACGTCGTGACAGTCCGGCTCACTGGGCGATGCGGTACGGCAGAGGCGACTGTCGGGGTTCCGACGCGTCGGCCGCTTCAGTTTCCTGAATCCGAAGCACCGGCACCCGAGTTCGTTTCCGATCGCTTCGAAAACTTCCATCGAAACCAAATCCGTTATGACATCCAGAGCTATACACCACCGACGCGCCGCCACCTGCGCGCGGCGGTAGTGCTCGCGGAGAGCGAGCGATCGCGATTAGGGGTAACGGGAAGCCGCTGCTCGTATACGAATTGCGTCGTGCCGACCGGTACGGACCGGATGCTTCGTATGGATGGCCTCAAACGATGGCTGAACAAGCTTTCGCAGGGCCCCGCCGCCGCGAACCTCCAGGATGGTTGGGCGAAGCCCCACATGCCGGATGACGTTTCGCTCATCCCCCTGGAGACGGTGCTGCTGCCGGAGAGCAACATCGCCTCGGTCCTCACGCCCAATGAGCGTGCCGCATACGACGGCGTCTACAGCGGGCTAAACCCCGGTTCCACATATCTACCAATCAGGGACCGGCTAGTTTACGTCGAAGCCGGGATGCTCGTAGAGGAGCTCAACTCGCTGCTTGACCATCACGCCCCGCCGCTCGCCCTCGCGACGATGGGCGCCGGAACACATCAAACCCTGGCCGGTGCCATCAGCACGGGCACACACGGCTCGACTTGGCGGTTGCCGCCCATGTCGGACTTCGTACGGGCAATCCATCTGATCGGAACGGATGGCGTCCAGTGGTGGCTGGAGCCACACACACGGCCGATCACCGACTCCGCCAAGCTCCATACCAAGGCCCGCGCGGGCGATCTCGGCCTTACGCCGTGTACGCGCATCCGCTATAGCGACGATCTCTTTTACGCCGCGCTTGTCAGCGCCGGGTGCGCGGGGATCATCTATGCCTACGTCATCGAGACCGTGCCGTCACACCACATGCGAACCGCGGTAACCGACGGCGCGGACTGGGAGGAGGCCAAGAAGCGGATCCACACCGAGTTCACCCCCGGCAAGGACCCCGACACCTGGTTTCTGTCGGTCACAACCTCGCCGTCTCGGGATGCCGTGATCGTTGAGAAGTGGCTGACGAGCCAGCCGCTGTCGAAGGATGACGGCACCTTCTGGGATGACGTCGCTTTCTGGGCCTACATCAAGCCCGCGGTCGAAGCCGCGCTCAACTCGGGCGCCGTCTTGATCGCGATCGAGGCCGCCGAGGCTGCGCTGCTGTCAATAAAGCTCCTCGGCGAATTCGTCCCGCGCGCGGCACTGGATAGCACGCAATATTTCAAAGATGTGAGTGACGTTGGTAAACGGATTGCGATGCTGGGGGACTTGGCCGAAGCCCTCTTCGACTCCCTACGTCTCATCTTTTGGCATGATAACGCTGCGCTCGCGAAGGCACTTCCGAACATCGTCGAGTTGCTGTGGCAGCTAACCCCGATGGGATTGACTGCCGGCCAGGAAGTCTTGGACCAGATCCAGCGCCAGGAGACGCTTGGCTTCTCGAAGGTTCCGGAAATCGCCAAAAGCTTCCGGGCTTTGACGCAACAAATTGGCGGACCACCTCGCGTTCCGCCACGGCACGAGGCATACAAGGACACAGAGCGTATTATGCGTAGCTCTGAGTACGCTTTCCCACTGTCGGCCGGAATAGCGTTCGTCGACGACCTCCTCAACGAAACCGACCGGCTTCGCGCCGGCGACGACGCCTTCATACTATCGATCAACATTCGGTTCACCGGACCCACGCGCGCTCTCATCGCGATGCAGCAGTTCTCGCCGCTCAGCTGTCATGTGGAGCTATTTACGATGAAGGAGCTTGCAGGCAACAACCCGCTTGACGCGGTCGTCGATCGGCTCGTCCGCCTGCATGGTGGCACGCCACACTGGGGTCAGTTGCATCCAGAGGACCTCGACTTTGGGGCGCTTTTTAGCTGGAAGCTCGGCCGATGGCGCAGCGCGATCAGCACATTAGCCGACGGTCGCCCGACCTTCCGACATGCATTTGCGACCGATCGAAAGCTCCTGTAGCACCTGCCGCCGAGTCGCGGCGACATGACGAGCGTACCGAGGCGATGACGACAGGCAACTTCCTGCGGGCTGAGGCGATACCGCTGCACGATCTCATCACTCAAATCGAGAACTCCAAGGAGAAGGCCGACAGCGACGGACGCGGCTGTTCCCGCAGTGCGTTGAACCGCAGAACTGCGCCCAGTGCTACGCCCGTGTGGGCCCTATGGCGTTCACATCTCCGCTGCCGTGTGCGCGCCGTGTTGGTCGGTGGGCGCGCGCCTGTCGACCCAAGGGGGTCTCGGTCCGAGAGTATCCCCGCAGCGGCCAGCTCGGACGCGCGGTCCTAACAGGAACAGCTGGCGTACTTCGCAACCTCGTGACAGCCGTCGTCTCCGCCGCCGCCGCGAGTCGCACGACTGCTTTGGCCAGTGGCTGTTGCACAAAGCCATCTCGGAAACACTGCTGCGCGAGTGATGACGTACACGCCAGGGCGGCTGTGTGCGACGACATGACGCCCGGCGGGCCGCGCGCGACGGACGGGGTGGGCAAATTCGGAGCCCACCCTTAGAACGGATTGAGAGGGCTCGCCGGGGGTTTATGCAACAGCCACGCGTGAAAGCGATAGCTGCGGCGCGCGCAGCCTCCACGAT
>JALZJE010000180.1 GCA_030859955.1 Chloroflexota bacterium
CGCGAGACGGTCTCATCCATCGGACCTCACGACTCCTCGGTGATCCGCGTGTACGCCGCAGCGACCGCCAGGATGATGACGCCGAACAGGATCTGGCGAACCGGCTCCGGCATCGAGAGGACGGTCAGAAGGGTGGTGAGGACCGTCAGGATCAACGCGCCCACGATCGTTCCGGCGAATCCGCCGCGGCCGCCGAAGATCGACGTGCCACCGATGACGGCGGCCGCCACCGAGGGCAGAAGGTAGCGATCGGTAAGCGTGGCGCTGGCAGCGTTCGTGAGTCCACCGAGCACGAGGCCGGCGAGGGCGGCCAGCAGGCCTGACAGAACGTACAGCACGGTGAGCACTTGCCACACGCGGACGCCGGCGAGCCGCGAGGCGACCTCGTTGTCGCCCACCGCATACAGGAGCCGGCCGTAGCCGGAGCGACGCAGCCCGACAAGGATCACGACCGCCAGTGGCACGAACAGCAGGAGGCTGTTCGGCACCCCGCCGAGCGAGGTGCCGCCACCCAGCCACGCAATCGCCTCGGGCACACGGGAGCCTGCGGACACCATGATGCGCTGGTAGACCGTTACCAGGCCAAGCACCACGAGGCCCATGCCGAGGGTCATGATCAGCGGATGGACCCGGAAGATTCCCACCCCGACCCCGTTCGCGAGGCCCGCCAGGGCCGCCGCGGCGAGGGCGATAAGGACCGCAACCAGGGGACCCTGCTCAGGCGCCTGGGTGGCGACGACGTAGGCCGACATCGAGGCGATCGCCGCGACCGATAGGTCGATCCCCGCCGTCAGCATGGTGAGGGTTTGCGCCGCGGCCAGGATGGCGAGGGGAATAGCGAATCGAATCGTCGTGCTCGCCCAGTCGATGTTCACGATGCCCGGCCGCGCGACCTGGAGGACCACGATGAGCAGGAGCAGGAGGATCAGCAGCGGGATCAATGGCCGGTCGCGCAGCACGCGGCGCACCGTGCTCGCCGAGCGAGGGCCCTCAACGGACGGTTGCGCGGCGGTCATGTCGACCTCCGCCGCAGCGTCAGGAATGCGCCGATCATGACGACCACCACCATGATCACGCCCTGCACCACGGTCGTGAAATTGGGATCGACCCCCAGGAAGGTGAGGTCCGCCCGGATGAGTGCGAGGACGAAGACCGCGACGATGGGACCGATCATTCCGCCACGGCCGCCGGCCAGGCTGACGCCACCAAGCACGATGGCCGCCACGCTGAGCAGCGTGTACGGTCCCGGAATCGGCGTGCCGATGCCGGTCGTCATCGTCAGGCTCAGCCCGCCCGCCGCCGCCAGCAGCCCGGTGACGGTGTAGGCGGCAATGCGGGTGCGCGGCACGTCGACGCCACTGCGGAAGGCGGCCAGCCGATTGCTCCCGATGGCGAAGATCGAGAGTCCCAGCCGCGAGCGGGCGAGCGGGATCCAGACGACGCCGACGACGACGAGGAGCAGCACGAGCGCCTTCGGGACCCAGTCGATGACGAGCGCGCCACGGCTGAGGTCCTTGAACCAGTCCGCTGCGCCACCACCCGGCGTGGCGAGCACGAGCAACGCAGCTCCGGCCCACACGTACGACATGGCCAGCGTGACGACGATGTCCGGCACGCGAGAGATCACCACCAGCGCCCCGTTGATCAGCCCGAGGATGAGGCCCATCACGAGGACCGCGATGACCACTCCGACGGCCATCGGCTCGCTCGAGTCCTGCATCAGGCGTGCGGCCGTCACGGACGTGAGCGCCATCATCGGTCCGATCGAGAGGTCGATCCCGCCGGAAATGACGACGATCGCCTGGGCCACGGCCGCCAACGCGACGGGCAGAGCGGCAATGGCCAGGTTGGTGAGATCAGGTGCCCCATAACTCGGCCGGATCAGCCTGGTGACGATCAGCAGCGCCACGAGGAGCGCGGCGAGCGCAACGAGCCAGCTTTCGCGGCCGACGAATCGGCGCACTGCGTCGGCCGAGCTCACGAGGTCACCGGCGGCGCGTTCTCGACGGCAGCCTCCTCGGGCG
>JALZJE010000185.1 GCA_030859955.1 Chloroflexota bacterium
TACGGGAGCTGGGTCCGGCGTTCGTGGTCGTCAAGTGGGGCGTGTTCGGATGCTACATCTTCGATGTCAAGCGGCGGTTGGGGTGGCACCTGGGCGTCGTCCGGGGCCTACAGGTGGAGGACGCCACGGGCGCCGGTGACGCGTTCTGCGGTGGCTTCCTTGCTGGCCTTATCGCCTCCGGGGATGTCGTCACGGCCGCCGCATACGGAACAGTGAGTTCCTCGTTTGTCCTGGAGTCCCTTGGGGCGCGTCGGCCGGTTCATTTCAACCGCGCCCTTGCCGGTCAGCGGCTTGAGGAGGTGGTCCGCACCATCCCCGCGCATCCGGATCGCCTGGAGTGATGACAGACATGGCAGCGAACAACCATCACTCGGAAGAGGCACCACATCTCCCGGGAGAAATCCTTCAACAGGGACGCGTCGTCGAGCTCGTTCTCAAGCTGGAAGAGAGCATCAGCGAGGTAGCGACTGCCCTGCACAGGCACGGCATCCGGGACGTGGTCATGACCGGTTGCGGCGACTCTCTGTTCGCCGCCGTGGCCGCCCAGTTTGCGTTCGCGCAGTTTGCACGCTGGCCCACCCAGGCCACGCACGCCCTCGAATACTCACGAGCCTTCTACCGCTGTTCCGACTCGGAGACGCTGCTGTGCGCCCTGTCGTACGGAGGCGAGACACGCCGGACGCTCGAAGCCGCGACTGCCGCTCGGCATGCCGGCGCCCAGGTGCTGGCGATCTCCGTGGACGACCACGGCCCAATCCCGCGTCTGGCCGATCACTTCCTGCCCAACGCAGCGCCTCTGGAGCGGTCAAACTGTCGGACTGGCAGCTTTCAGGCTGCTTATCTCGAACTCGTGCTGCTTGCGGCCCATCTGGCTCAGCGACGACGTGCCCTGGGCGACAGCGACCTCGTGTCCGTCCGCGACGAGCTCGGACGATTGGCGGCATCACTGGACGAATACGCTCCCGCGGTGCGCGACGAGACCGCGGAAATCGGCCGGGCATTGGGTCGCGCAGGCCAGGTGTATTACCTCGGCGGTGGCGAAGCCTACGCCGTTGCTCTCTACGGAGCCGCGAAGCTGTACGAGACAAGCAGCGTGCCCGCGATAGCGCAGGAGATGGAGCAGTTTGGTCACTGCGAGATCTTCAGCCTCGAACGTGACTCGGTGGTTGTCATCATCGCCCTCGGCGGGCCCTTTTATCAGCGCGCCGTGGAGGTAGCCGCGGCTGTCCGGACGATCGGTTCTCGCGTCATCGGTATCAGCGATGTCGCGGGGTTCGCATCCCATTGCGACGAATTTGTATCAGTACCGCGGGTCGAGCCCGGACGTTTCATGGTCAGCCTGGCCGTTGTGCCCCTCCAATGGATGGCCTACCACGATGCCCGCCACCGCGGATCGAATCCCGACCTCGTTCGGCACAAGGCGGTGAACAGTCCGCTCATCAGAGAGAGCCCAATTTGGTCGTTAGAGGATTACGTGGCGAATGACTTGGGGAAAGAGGGAGGTTCGGTTTGACGTCGACACTCGAGTACGCGGTGAACGACGCACAGGTCGTCACGCCGAGTGGCGTGTTCCGCGGATCGGTGGGGATCAATGACGGCCGCATTGTTACGCTTGATGCACGTCCGCTCGTGGCTCACGAGGTGCTCGAGGCGAATGGTCGCGTGCTCCTGCCGGGCCTGATCGAACCCCACGGCCACTTCTGGGACCCTGGCGCGACCGATCGGGAAGACTGGGCTCACGGCACCGCGGCCGCCGCTGCAGGTGGGATAACCACGGTCATCGAGATGCCCCTGAGCATCCCGCCGACGGTCGACGCTTCCGCCTTTCAAATGAAGCTCGATATCGCCACGCGCCGGTCGCATGTGGACTTCCTGCTCTGGGGCGGGGTGATCCCGGCGTCTGATGCCGAGGTCAGCAAGCGGATGGCGGAACTCACCAGTCTCGGAGCCCCAAGCTTCAAGGTCTTCATGTGCCACGCAGCCCGTGAGTTCCCGGCCTGCGACGATGGCGTGCTTCTCCACGCACTGCGACAGGGCGCACGGCTGGGCGTGGTGATGGGCATTCACGCTGAGAACGACGCGGTCATAGAACATCTGCAGCGAGAGCTTCAGGCGGCAGGTCGCCGTGACCCGATGGCGCACGCCGAGTCACGGCCGCCGCACGCCGAAACTGAGGCCATTGATCGGGTGATCGGCCTGGCTGCCGCCACGGGGGCAACCATTTACATCGTGCACATGAGCTTGGCCGAAGGTGCGTCCATCATCAGGGAGGCGAAGCGTCGCGGTCAGCGTGTCTTCGTCGAGACATGTCCACAGTACCTCGCGCTGGATGACTCGGCGCTCCGGGAACAAGGGCCATGGGCGAAGTGCGCGCCGCCCCTCCGCAGCCCCGACAACACGCGCCAGATGTGGGAGTACGTGATTGACGGCACCATTGACACGATTGGGTCAGATCACGCCCCGTTTACGCCCGAGGAGAAGGCCGTGGCCGAAGATGACATCTGGATGGCGCCGAACGGGTTGACGGGCATCCAGACGATGCTGCCGTTGCTCATCGACGCCGGCGTCCACGGCGCAGGGCTGTCGCTCAGCCGGTTGGCGGAGGTGACGTCAACACGCGCCGCCCAGATATTTGGGCTCTATCCACGGAAGGGTGTGATAGCCATTGGGTCTGATGCGGATCTGACGTTGGTTGATGTAGACGCCGCGTGGACGATTCGAGGGGCAGATCTCCTGCACAAGGCCAAGTGGACGCCGTACGAGGGCCGCACAGTCCGTGGACGCGTCGACGCCACACTCGTCCGCGGCACCCCGGTGTACATCGACGAAACCATCACGGTCGAACCCGGCTTTGGTCGATTTGCCAGGAACGCCACGTGAATCGCACGCGCGCCACCGTGGTGGGAATGGTGCACCTGGGTCCGTTGCCCGGTGCAGCCAACGGTGAGGGTGGCAGCATCGAAAGCTTGATCGAGGGCGCCCTTGACGACACTCGCCTGCTGAACGAGGGTGGATTCGACGCAATTCTCATCCAGAATGCGAGCGATCATCCGCCGACACGCCTGATCGATGCTGCTTCCCTGGCGGCTTATGCCTGTGTTGCGCGCGAAGTCAGGCGCACCACCACGCTGAGACTGGGGATCAGCGTCCTCAAGAGTGATGTCCAGGCAACGTTCGCCATTGCGCGATCGGCCGATGCCGACTTCGTTCGTCTCAAAAGTTATGTCGGTATCGAGATCGGTCCTGAGGGAACGCTCGAGGGGTGTGCCGCCGAGGCGATTCGGACACGCCGGACCGCAGGCCTGGAGAGCATCGAAATCTGGGCGGATGCGGTGCAGCCGACCAGCCGCCCGGCACCGCAGGTCAGTGCCCTTGATCTCGTGCGGTGGTCTTTCGAGTTCGGGAAGGCGGACCGAGTCATCATCACCGGCGACACACTCGCCGAGTCCACTGTGATGCTGCACGAAGTGCGGGCTGCCGCTGCTGGACCGCTCCTGCTCGGCGGCGGGGCAGACCCGGAGACCATCAGCGCGGCGCTGGAAGATTGGGACGGCGTCATCGTCGGCCGCTATCTCCGCGGCGGTGATCTGCGAGCGCCGATAGATCCGTCCCGAGTTGCCGCACTTCGAGCCGCCGCAGGCGCTCGCTGATCAGCGTGATGGAGGAGCAGCCTGAGCTCCGACTGGCTGCCGTCCCGCAGGCAGCCCTTGGCCCTGATCGCGCGCCGAGCTACATCGCCTTCGGTGGAATGACTGTCGACAACGTCATTACCGCCGATGGCCATCGACTTATTGGTGTCTGCGGCGGGAATGCCCTGTACAGCGCCGTCGGAATGAAGGTTTGGGCTGACGATGTCGGGATCGTGGCCAGGGTCGGAGATGACTACCCGCTTGAATGCATTGAGGCGGCAGCTGGCTACGGCCTGGATCTGCACGGCCTCCGCATGCTGAATGGTCCCCACCGACTGCGCGTCGCCTTTGCATATCGCGCTGATGGCAGCAGGACTCGCACGGTGCCCGATGACATGTTGGAAGGGGTGCCATTGGCTGAGCGCCACCATTTTCGAGACACCACCTTCGATGACAGCACCTATCTTGGCTTCAGTCCCGTGGTGGCGGACATACCGGACGGCTGGCTCGCGTCTGCCAGGGGTATGCACCTGCCGGCCTTGAGATTCGTGACCCATCGTGCGGTCACCGCCCACGTCCGCGACGTGAATCCCTCTCTGACGCTTACGATGGATTCGCCCTGGTACGAGGGCGGCGACGTACCAGGTGAAGACCTCGCTTCGGTGCTGCAGAGGGTCTCAGTGGTACTCCCGAGTGCCGATGACCTGCGTGCCGTGTGGCCGGCTCTTGGCCCCCTCGCGGCCGCCAAAGCACTCCGGGACAGAGGCGCTCGAGCCGCCGTCGTGAAGGTGGGGGAGGCTGGGTCGCTCGTGCTGGAGGCAGGATCTGCGTGGAAGATACCTGCCTTTCCGGCGGATGCCATTGAGCTGACCGGGGCAGGCGACGCCTTCTGCGGTGGATTTCTGGTTGGGCTGGGTGAAACCGGCGATCTCGTCACGGCTGCGTGCTATGGGACCGTGGCGGCGTCGATCATCGTGGAGGCGCGATCGCCGCTCGAAGCCATGGCACGAATCGGTCCGGCCGACGTCCAGAGCCGGCTGGCGTACGTTTCTGCACGTGTCTCGAAGCTTGGAGAAGCGAGTTGAAGACGATTGCGGTCATTGGAAGAGCTCAGCGAGGAGAAAACGACGCGTTGCCCGCCGCGACGATGGGCGTGGCAGAAGCCATCGGTCGTCTGATTGCCGAGGGTGGGGCAGCCCTCATCACGGGCGGCATGACCGGAGTGATGGAAGCCGCGTCGAAGGGCGCCAAAGAGGCCGG
Source organism: Chloroflexota bacterium (assembly GCA_030859955.1). Taxonomy (GTDB): domain Bacteria; phylum Chloroflexota; class Limnocylindria; order QHBO01; family QHBO01; genus JACDBZ01. The sequence goes on from JALZJE010000185.1 coordinate 4,890, forward strand.
CGGGCTCGTCATAGGCGTGCTTCCGGGCCGCGACAGGCGGTCAGCGAATCCGTACGTGGACGTCGCGATGCCAACCGGCCTGGGAACTGCGCGAAACATCATCGATGCGCGCGGAGCTGACGCCGTCATCATGATCGGCGGCGGCGTAGGAACCCTCAATGAGCTCACCATCGCATACGCTGAAGGCAAGCCCGTCATCATCGTGCGGGGCTCGGGTGGCTGGGCCGACCGAATCGAGTCAGTCCTGTACGACGGACACTATCTCGACGACCGCCACACGGTCTCAATCGACTTCGCCGACACGGCGGAAGCTGCCGTAGAACTCGCCTTCCAGCGCATCGACGAATACTTCTCGCACCCCGCTCGTCCCGAGGCGCCGATCTAGGTTCTCTGGTGGACGTGGCCGTTGATCGTGGTTGCCGACCGGTGTGCCACTCGTCTCAAACGGCCCATTCGCTCTGCAAGCTCATCATGCGGCGTTTGACCGCCACTTCCTGAGCGTTCGTCCGGACCATGTCATCGAGGTGCGACCGTCCCTCCTCTAGGAGGAAGACGGGCCGATGCTGCTGCGCGTTGGCAGACGTCACACCGACAACGTGAGCGGGGAAGTGGAACGTTTACGCTGACCCAGTGACAGCCAGCGCGAGTCGGTCGCGCGCCAAAAGAGCCCGATGATCATGAGTGCTACGACCCGTTCGATCTAATCCCTCGCGCGACTGGGATCAGGCCGACTCGGGCCGGCGCCAGAATGCCTGCCACGATGAGGCCAGCCCAATTACGACGAGCAATGCGGGGATGGCAATGGCGTACGGGATGAGCGTTTGAAAGAGTTGGTTACCGGTGAAACCAATGGAGATGATCCCGACCAGCGACCATGCAAAGCTGGTCGTTGATACAATCGATGGGCGCGTGGTGACTGTATGGCGAAGACATCTCGACTCATGACACATCTGCTGCTCGAGTACGACGAGTCGGTTGACGCCGCGCACCTCCAGGTCTCGGACGCCCCAGGAGCGGCTCGACGATGCCCGCGGCGTGAATTACGCCGAGGATGGATCGGTGATCGGGATCGAGCTGCTCGCACAGAGTCGTGACGGGTCCATCTTGAGGGCCTGCCGTACGCGGTAGATGTCGAGCGCGTGATGCGCGCGCGTGGGTTCCGGATCATGCAGCCGGCCAACTGACAGGCGACTTCAGATACCATCGGCCGCGCGCGCCTTTGAGGAGCGCAATCCCCCAGTCACTCGGTGAGGGACATCGGTCAGGCTGGAACCCTGGCATGGGAGTAAACGTCTCGCACCCGTGCGTTTCGTGGCCGTGGTCCTGATCATCTTCGGAGCCGTCGCGTGCGCGCCGCCGGCTCCATCGGTAAATGGAGACGTTGGCATCCTTGCGGTCAGCCTGGTGGCGGGACCATTCTGCCCGGTTGAGACCGCAGTGCCCGACCCGACCTGTGACCCGCGACCGGTGGCCGGCGCCCAGGTGTTCGTCACCCCCGGGGACGGGTCGGACATCGTGTTGACCCAGGCCACCAGCGACGAGAACGGCCTCGCGAGGTTCGAGCTACCCGCCGGAACGTACATCGTCAGCGGCGCCGAGGTCGCAGGCTACTTCGGTGTTCCGGAGCCGGCCGTGACGGCTGTGCTGCGTGACGAGACGGCGTCGCTGACTCTGTCCTACGACACCGGCATTCGCTGAACGGCCTTCCGTGGCGAGGTGCTGCCGCGGTCGATCCTGGCGGAGGGGTTCGGGTTCGATGGTCGGCGCGTGCCGTTGCTCGCCGCAGGGCATCTTCAAGCCGGCGCTCTGCGAGCTGCCCCTGCCAGCCGCGGTTTCTACGCTGTCAGCGCATATATCAGTAACGATATACTCGCTGAGAGACGCGCATGCCGGCAGCAGAGCCCACCTACTCCGGCCGGCGACGTAGCCGTCGAGGGAGATTAGGTTGCTGACGACGACCTTGCGCATGGTGCACCTCTTCCGTCCGTGATTGGTCCGTCGCTCCGAGCCGGCTCACGCTTGCGCCCCACCTTTCTCCATCGGTTCAGTGCTGCCAGCGAAAACCGGCACGCCGAGCTGCGTCATGAGACCCAGGTCGTCGCGGTGGTTCCAGATCTCGGCGACTTTGCCGTCTGCGAAGCGAAAAATGTTCACGCCCGAGAACCTCATCGGCCCGCCGCTTGGCTCGATCGTGCCCCATGGTCCGGTTTGCGTTTCCATGAGCGGTCCAGCGGGCAGCCACGAGGTCGCCGTCACCCAGCACGAGCTCCACCTCGAAACGAAGGTCCGGAAAGCCCCGCCTGAAGTCTTCAGCGATCTTCGCCTGGCCCGCTGGACCGGGCGGCGCGTCGCCCGGCCGGAGGTCATGCGGCACGTACCCGTCAGCGAAGACCTCGTGCGCGATGTCGAGAATCGCCGCACGAGCGCTTTGTCTCCTTCGACACTCATTTCGACGTCACGCCTATCCGCTCCCGTGATCCGA
>JALZJE010000201.1 GCA_030859955.1 Chloroflexota bacterium
TGAACATCTCATTACGATTGGCGTGAGGAAGTAGGCCATTGCTACGCTCATTACTCACGAGCCGGATTGGCCGGTGATCTGGGGAATGTCGGCTACAGGAGGCTCTGCCATGAACATGCGGCCGGATCCTACTTTCCACGCGTCACCGAAGCTTGCGATGGACGCGCCGGCGGAGAACTTCGCCTACACTCTGTTGCTGTGCCCCGATGGTTCGAGGCCCGACGCGCTCGCCGTCATCGATGTGAAGCCTGGCTCCCCGACTTTCAGCCAAGTGGTCCACACAGTGCCGATGCCGAACACGGGCGACGAGTTCCACCACTTCGGATGGAACGCCTGCTCGTCCTCGCTGTCGCCGCTGACCGGCCACGCCTTCCTCGAACGCCGCTACCTGATCATCCCCGGGCTGCGCTCCTCGCGCATCTACATCGTGGACACCAAGCCTCATCCGACCCAGGCGAAGATCCACAAGATCATCGAGCCCGAGGAGGTCTTCCGGAAGACTGGCTACTCGCGGCCGCACACAGTCCACTGCGGCCCCGAAGGCATCTACGTCAGCACGCTCGGCGGCGGCGGCAAGGATGGCACCGACGGCCCGCCTGGCATCTTCATCATGGACTGCGAGACCTTCGAGGTCCTCGGCCGCTGGGAGATCGACCGCGGGCCGCAGACGCTGCACTACGATTTCTGGTGGAACTTGCCGCGCGACTACATGGTGTCGAGCGAGTGGGCGCTGCCGCCGCAATTCGAGAACGGCATCGTCCCCGAGGACCTGCTCGCCAACAAGTACGGGCACCGCGTCCACTTCTGGGACCTGCGGGGCCGCCGCAACGTGCAGACGATCGACCTTGGGGCGCATCACCAGATGGGTCTGGAGGTGCGTCCCGCGCACGACCCGACCAAGGAATACGGCTTCCTCGGCGTCGTGGTCGACACCACCAACCTCGAAGGCTCGATCTGGACGTGGTGGCGCGAGGGCGGCAAGTTCCACATCGAAAAGACGGCTACCGTCCCCCCCGAGCCAGCGCCCAAGGAGCGGCTTCCGCCGCTGCTCCAGGGCTTCGGCGCCGTGCCGCCGCTGGTCACCGACATCGACCTCTCCATGGACGACAAGTTCCTCTACGTCGCTTGCTGGGGAACCGGCGAGATGCGGCAGTACGACGTCACGGATCCAAGGAAGCCCAAGCTTGCGGGATCGGTCCACCTCGGCGGGATCGCGCGACGCACGCCGCACCCGAACGGCAAGGCCTTCGCCGGCGGCCCACAGATGGTCGAGATCAGCCGCGACGGGAAGCGGGTCTACTGGACCAACTCGCTCTACTCGACGTGGGACGACCAGTTCTATCCCGGCGGCGTGCCCGCGGCGCAGGTCATGGCCCGGGCCGAACCGGGCGGAGGCCTCGGGTTGGCCGGCGACTACTGGGTGGCGTTCCCCGAGGGCTATCGGGCGCACCAGATCCGGCTCGAAGGCGGCGACTGCTCGACCGATTCGTTCTGCTACCCCTCGGTCTGAGCTTTGAGCGGCGCCGACTGGACTCCGGTTGCCCTGTGGTCGGCCGTGGTGGCGAGCGGTCTTTATCACGGGGTGAACCCGGCTATGGGATGGCCGCTCGCGGTGTCGGCCGGATTGATGGAGAGGAGCTCTCGCGCGGTACTGGCAGCGCTCGGCTACTTGGCAGCCGGGCACCTGCTAGCGATGCTCGTGGTGATCGTGCCCTTCGCCCTGCTCGCGGCGCTGTTCGCGTGGCAACGGGAGGTCCAGATCGGCGCGAGCGTCCTCGTCGTCGGGTTCGGCGCCTTCCAGCTCGTCCGGCGACGCCATCCCCGGGTGCTGGCGCGGATCCGGCCGACACGGCTCGGGCTCTGGTCCTTCGCCGTCGCCGTCGCGCACGGCGCGGGCCTGATGCTCCTTCCGATCTACCTCGGGCTCTGCCGGCCTTCCGACATGGACCGGGGGCATGAGGCAGCAGGGGCTCTGATCAATGCCAATCTGGGGATGGCGTTGGTCGTCTCCGTCGTTCATGCAACGGCGATGATCGCCGTCGGCGGCCTCTTGGCCTGGCTGGTCTACCGTTACCTGGGGCTGAAGTTCGTGTCGCGGAGCTGGTTCAATCTGGATGCGGTCTGGGCGGCTAGCCTCATTCTGGTAGGCGCGCTCTCGCTTGCGGTGAACGCAGCGGGCCCATGACTGCCATCGGCCTGCGATCCTGGTG
>JALZJE010000202.1 GCA_030859955.1 Chloroflexota bacterium
GGAGCACCTAGCGCGCGACGTGCGGGAGGACGCGTATCGGCGCGCGGCGGTGCTCGGAATGGGCGGATCCAGCCTGGCGCCGGACCTCTTCAGCCGCGTGTTCGGCTGGGCCGGGGGTGCCGGCGCCAACGGTGCCGCAGCCGCCGATGGCCTGGAGCTGCGCATCCTGGATACGACGCAACCCGACGTCGTCCGCGGATTTCGATCCTGGGCCAGCGCGCAGCGGACCCTCTTCTGCGTCAGCTCGAAATCGGGTGGGACGACGGAGCCGAACGCCTACCAGGCAGCGATGGGCGAGATCGCCCCGGCCCTCGACTTCGTGGCGATCACCGACCCCGGCACCGCGCTGGGCGACCTTGCCCGGGCACAGGAGTTCCGCGGCATCGTCGAGGCGCCACCCGACGTCGGCGGGCGATACTCGGCGTTGACCGTTTTCGGGCTGGTCCCCGCGGTCCTGAACGGCGTGGACGTGGGTGGGCTGCTCGAGCGCGCGCGTCGCATGGCGGATGCATGCCGCACCGATGATGCGAGCGCGAACCCGGGGCTTCGGCTCGGCGCGCTCATCGGCGAGGCAGCGCTGGCGGGACGCGACAAGCTGACGATCCTGACCTCCGAGCGGCTGGAGGCGTTCGGCGACTGGGCCGAGCAGCTCATCGCGGAGAGCACCGGCAAGGCCGGCACCGGGATCGTGCCGATCGTCGGCGAGGCGGTGGGGGAGCCGTCCACGTACGGCGACGACCGTTGCTTCGTCCACCTGCGCTTCGCCGATGAGTCAAATCCCGCCATGAGCGCGCTCGCCGATGACGAGATCGTCCTCGATGGACCGCTTGATATCGGCGCCGAGTTCGTGCGCTGGGAGGTGGCGACGGCCGTTGCCGGGATCGTGCTGGGCATCGATCCGTTCGACCAGCCGAACGTGCAGGAGAGCAAGGACGCCACGAAAGAGCTGCTCACGACGTTCCGTGACAGCGGAAGCCTGCCGCAACTGGCTCCGCTCGTGAGCGAGCCGGGGATCGCCGTCACTGCCGACCCGATCGCGCTGGGCGACACTCCGGTGACCGTCGACGGTGCCGTCCGCCAGCTCCTGGACCTCCTCCGGGCCGGCCAGGATTATTTCGCGATCCTCGCGTATCTGCCGCCCGACCCGTCCGTGGTGGATCGCCTTCAGCGAATCCGCAACCGCGTCCGGCAGGGCCGTGGCGTCGCGACCACCCTCGGCTTCGGGCCGCGGTTTCTGCATTCGACCGGGCAGCTGCACAAGGGCGGTCCCGATACAGGCGTCTTTCTCCAGATCACGGCTGACCCGGAGAAGGATCTGCCGATCCCCGGTTGGGACGAGTCGTTCGGGACACTGATCGCCGCGCAGGCCCTAGGCGACCTCACCTCGCTCCAGCGGCGCGGTCGGCGAGCGGTGCGACTGCATCTCGCCGACCTCGACGCGGGCCTGGAGCGGCTGGAGGCCATGGTCGCCGCCGCCTCACCGGTCACCATCGACCACACGAAGTAGGGAGCAACATGCAGGTCGCAATCTGCGGACTGGGGAGAATGGGCGCCGGGATGGCGCGACGCGCCGCACGAGGCGGACACGACGTCGTCGTCTGGAACCGGACCGAGGCGGTCTCCACCGAAGTCGCCGGCGAGGCGGAGAACGAGGGACGGATGACGGTCGCCGAGCCGATCGAGCGTCTGCTCGAGATGATGCCCGCCCCGCGCCACGTCGTGATCAGCGTTCCTTCGGGCGCGGCGACCGACACGATGATCGAGCAGCTGGCTGCCGCCCTCGAGCCAGGCGATGTGATCATCGATGCCGGCAACAGCAGGTTCCACGACTCGAAGCGCCATGCCGCGGAACTGGCCGAGCGGGGAATCGAGTGGCTGGACATGGGCGTCTCCGGCGGCGTCTGGGGACTGGAGGTCGGCTTCTGCGCCATGCTCGGCGGCAAGCGCGAGGTGTTCGAGCGATTCGAGCCCGTGGTGAAGACGCTGGCGCCGGAGGACGGCTACCTGTACTGCGGAGGCGCCGGCGCCGGCCACTACACCAAGATGGTGCACAACGGCATCGAGTACGGGATCATGCAGGCCTACGGCGAGGGCTTCGACATCCTCCACGCCGGCGAGTACGACCTCGACCTCGCGGCGGTGGCGCGGATGTGGAACAACGGATCGGTCATTCGCTCGTGGCTGCTCGAGCTTGCCGGCAACGCCTTCGAGAAGGAGGGAAACGACCTCGCCAACATCCACGGCTGGGTCGCCGATTCGGGCGAGGGGCGCTGGACAGTGGCCGAGGCGATCGACCACGACGTCCCGGCGCCGATCATCACGTTGAGTCTGCTCCAGCGCTTCCGCAGCCGGCGCGAGCCGGACTCATACTCCGATCGCGTCCTCGCCGCCCTGCGCAACGAATTCGGCGGCCACGCGCTCAAGGACCGCACCTGAGATGGGCACCATCGGTCGCTCTTGGGCCGATCGAGCCTCGGGGCGGGCTTTGACCGATATTCCCGAGCGTGGCCGGCACCGGAAGACGTTTGGAGCGGCCGTCGGGTGGGCGGGCGGCAGATATATCGGCCGTTTCTGGCGCGCACGACCATCCAGGCTGGCTTTGACCGATATTTCGGTGCGTCGCCCGCATCGCCACTGCCCCGAATCACCGGTCGTGTCGCGCAGGAGCCGATATTCCGGTCATATCCGGCCCGACCGGCGCGCCCGCGGTGGGGGTGCCGACGGGTGACGGCCCGGACGGAGGACGAACGGCCAACGAGCGTGCGCGAGCGGGCGCAACCCGGGATGCGGGACGACCGCCAACCGCACCCGAACCCGTTGCGCGAGGGCCTGCGGCTGGAGAAGATGGCCGAGCCGTGCACGATGGTGATCTGCGGTGCGACCGGAGATCTGACCGAGCGCAAGCTGGGACCCGCGCTCTATAACTGCCTCCTGGGCGGATTCTTGCCGCCGGAGTTCACCGTCGTCGGCTTCGCGCGGCGAGACCTCGGCGACGAGGCATTCCGGGACCACCTGCTCGAGGGAATCAACAAGTTCAGCCGCAATCGACCGGCGAAACCTGCCATCTGGGAGTCCTTCGCGCGGGGGATCGAGTATCACCGCGGAGACTTCGACGACCCGGCGGCATATGTTGAGCTCGCGAGGCGCTTGGACAGGATCGATCGCGACCGTGGGACCGCGGGCAATCGGCTCTTCTACCTCGCCGTCCCTCCGGCGCTCTACCCCGAGATCGTCAACCAGCTCGAGCGCGCGGGCCTCGCGACGCCGGCTGATCGACGCCGATCCGGTTCGAAGCGCGGGTGGACACGCGTGATCGTCGAGAAGCCATTCGGCTCCGACCTCGACAGCGCCCGGACCCTGAATCGAGAGCTCGCGGAGGTCTTCGACGAGCGGCAGGTGTATCGGATTGATCACTACCTCGGCAAGGAGACCGTTCAGAACCTCGCCGTCTTTCGATTCGGGAATGGCCTGTTCGAGCCGATCTGGAATCGGCGCTACATCGACTCGGTGCAGATCACGGTCGCCGAGACGGTCGGCGTGGAGGGGCGCGGGGAGTTCTACGACGCGACGGGTGCCCTTCGCGACATCGTCCAGGGGCATGCCCTTCAGCTGATGGCCATGTTCGCCATGGATCCGCCGGTCGAGTTCCACGCGGAGGACCTGCGCGACGAGAAAATGAAGGTGCTCCGCGGCGTGAAGCCGATGACCCCGGCCGACGTGGCGACCAACACGGTGCGCGGCCAGTACGTCTCCGGCTGGGTCGAGGGCGAGAAAGTGGCCAGCTACCGCGACTCCGACGAAATCGAAGCCGACTCGCAGACCGAGACATTCGTGGCACTGAAGCTGGGCATCGACTCGTGGCGGTGGGCGGGGGTGCCGTTCTACCTGCGCACCGGGAAGGCCATGCCCAGCCGCGTCACCGAGATCGCCGTGCAGTTCAAGCAGGCACCGCTGGCCCTGTTCGCGCGGGCCGGCGTCCCGCAGATCGAGCCGAACGTGCTCGCCATCCGCGTCCAGCCCGACGAGGGGATCCTCCTGCGCTTCGGCGCCAAGGTGCCGGGCCAGGGCCTCCAGGTCCGCACTGTCAACATGGACTTCCGCTACGGGTCCAGCTTCGCTGTCGATTCCCCCGATGCCTATGAGACGCTCCTCCTCGACGCGATGGTCGGCGACGCGAGCCTCTTCACTCGCGACGACGAGGTCGAGCGCGCCTGGGAGATCCTGGATCCGATTCTCGATGCCTGGCAGGCTGGCGAAGGCGGGCCGCTTCACTTCTACGGGGCTGGCACCTGGGGTCCGCCCGCGGCCGATGAGCTCGTGGAGCGCGACGGCCGTGCATGGCGTCGACCATGACCCGCGCGCAGCCACCGGCGTCCGAGGAGCTGGCGGTCCATCAGCGACTGATGCGCTTCGGCGAGGCCGAGAGCCTTGCTACTCCGATGTGGGAGGAGCGCGGCACAAGCGTTCATGCGGTCGCCACTCATCTGGCATCGCTGTGGGATGCCCCGACCAATCTCGATGACGGAGGCGACCCGCTGGTGACCGAGAAGGGCCTGCCACATGGGCGTGCATCGGTCCTCAATCTGATCGTGACGGTCGTCGATGAGGCTGCCGCTGATCGGGTCGTGCAGACGCTGGTGGGGCTCGGAATTCGGCACCCTTCCCGCGCCATCGTTCTGGTGCCAGAGCAGGCGTCCGGCGCCGCGCCGCTGGATGCGCGAGTGAGTACCCACTGCAACGCCGCATCAGGCGGCGGTGACCGCGTCTGCTACGAGGAGGTGGTCCTCACCGTTCGCGGTGAGGCGGCCGAACATCTTTCCGGCATCGTGGCGCCCCTGCTCATCCATGACCTTCCGACCCACATCTGGTGGCCAGGCGACCCGCCGTGGGGCGACCCGGTCTTCGAGCAGCTGGTGGAGATGGGGGACCGAGTAATCGTCGACTCGGCAGACTTCTGTGATCTGCTCGGCGGCCTGCGCCGAACGTCGACCCTTCGACGCCGCAGCGGCGTGGGTGACCTCTCGTGGCAGCGCCTGACCTGGTGGCAGGAGCTGACGGCGCAGTTCTTCGATGCCCCGCGATTCCGCCGGTATCTGCCGAATCTGAGCCGGCTGCACATTCGGTACGCACTGCCGCCGCCCACGTCGCGGCGCCACGATGAAGACGCGGATGTCGCGCCCGGCACGCCAGCGCCCTTGACGCAGGCGTTGCTGTACGCCGGCTGGATCGCGACGCGGCTTGGCTGGCGACGGCACCGCACGCTGGCGTCGCTCGACGAGGGCGGCTTTCACCTGCGTCTCGAGGGCCGGCACGAGATGGTCGATCTCCTCATCGAGCCAACCACGACTGACGAAGTGCGGCCGGGCGAGCTGGTGTCGACGCGGCTGGGGTCGCTGGGGGAGACGGGCGCCGCCGAGTTCATCATCGATCGCGACGGCGACGACGCCATGGTGGCAACCAATGCGGACGGAATGACGGCCGTGCTGCGGCGTGTATCGATGGACACACCGCCCGAGTCGGAGCTTCTCAGCTCGCAGCTCACACTGGATGTCGTCGATCGCGTGTACGAGGACGCCGTGCGCGCCGCTGCCATCCTGCTCGCCTCCGCCCGCGAACCGGTCGCATGACCCGCGTCACCGTGCTCGCCGACGCGGAGGCCGTCGTGCAGGCCGCCGCCGACCGGGTTGTCGCCGCCGCCAGCTCGGCCATCGAGGCGCGTGGGATCTTCCGGATCGCGCTCTCCGGTGGTGGAACCCCGAAGCAGGTTTATCCCCTCCTGCTGGAGCCGGCGCGGCGGGACCGGGTGGACTGGGGCGCCGTCGAGTTCTTCTGGGGCGATGAACGCACCGTCCCGCCGGACCATCCCGACTCGAACTTCGGTGTTGCCTATCGCATGTTCATCTCGCACCTGTCGAATGTTCGGCAGGACCGTGTGCACCGTATGCCGGCCGAGGCGCCCGATCTCGACGCGGCCGCGCTGTCACACGAGAGCGAGCTGCGGCTGGCGTTCGGCGCGCGTGGTGACCAGCCCCCGGCCTTCGACCTGGTCTGGTTGGGCATGGGTCCGGACGGCCACACCGCGAGCCTCTTCCCCGGCTCCGCCGGCCTGGAAGAGAGCGAGCGATGGGTGATCGGCAACTGGGCGCCGTCCCAGGCGGCATGGCGGATGACCCTCACCTTTCCGGTCCTCAACGCGGCGCGCGAGGTTCTCTTCGTCGTCACCGGCGCGGACAAGGCCGATGCGCTGCGCGAGATTCGTGACGGCGGTTCCGACCTGCCGGCGGCACGCGTCGACGGCGATGCGGTCGACTGGATCATCGACAAACCTGCGGCAGGCGTGGACGCATGACGACCTCGACGCCGGTGCTGTCCGCGGACCGCCTGCGCATCCTCGAGGCCCAGCTGTCCCGCATGCGCGCCATGCTCTACCACTACTACGACCACTTTTACCGCTTCGTGACGGGGAGCCTCGTCGCGCTCGGCGCGCTGTTCGTTCTGTCCTTCTGGGCTCCCACCCAGGTGGCGGCCGTGCTGCTGCCGTTCGCCATCCTCTACGTCGGGTTCCACGCGGCGAACCTGTTCAGTTACGTCATCTTCGCGCGCACCTACGCTGCCGCGCTCGAGCGGCGTATCAATCGCGAGCTTGGCGCCGATATCCTCGTCGCGCACCGCCTGGAGGAGGTCTACTTCGGGGCACCGGGCGATCCGAAGCTGGTCGCCGCCTCCCTCCGTCGTCCGTTGACCATGCTGGCCGCGGAGACGTGGCATTTCACGATCGCCGGAGCGGCCTTCTTCGTGGTTGGCACGCTGGTCGGCAATGTGACCGTGACGCGCATCGGCGAACCATGGTCGACCTTCTACCTTCCGGTGGTCATCGGATGGGCCCTGGTCAACGGCGCGTACCTGGCGTGGTACTTCATTGGCGGTCGGGACCAGCGTGCCATCCAGGCGATCCTCGCGGACGCCTACGAACCGGCGCCGACGGATGCCGCCTGAAAGATGTCGCCGCTGATCTGGCTGGTGGCAGCCGTGTTGGCCGGCTCCGCTGGATACCTCGTGGCCTGGCCGGCCTGGCAGTCATATCGCTCCCGAGAGTCGCGCGACCTGAATGCCGAGCGCTACCTCGCCTGGCGGGGCCGGGCCGTTCGGCGCGAGGGTCGCGACCTGCGGGAGGGGATGACCGGGGAGGAGCGCCGGCGCATCTATGCGGGCGTCGCGCTCCTTGCGGCTGGCGCGGTGGCCCTCGTGGCGTTCTTCGTGACCAGCTGATGCGGGTCGAGCTGCTCTACAGCGATGGAGATCCGGCCGCCATGTCCGCGCGCCAGAACCTGGTCGAGGTGCTCACCGAGGACGCCTTTGAGACACCGATCCAGATGATCGCCGTTGCCTCCGATGCCGATGCGGAGCTGCTCGGCATGCGCGGCACGCCGATGATTCGGATCGACGGCATGGACATCGACCCGTCCTGGGACGGTCCCGTCGGCCTGGCAGCCCGGGACTACGGCAACGGACCGGTCCCCGGCAAGGACGTCATCCGGCGTGCGGTGGAGCGCGCCCGCGGCTGGAGCCACGGACGCGCTCGCTGATCAGCTGTCCTTGAGCGTCTGAACACGCCGCAGGATCAGCTCACCCACCCTGGCGCCCTGCTCAATGCCGACGTCGATACCCATCGGGTAGTGGATGCCGCCATACAGGCGGCTGGTGGCGGCCTCCTGCGCCGCGGCATAGAACGAGGCCTGATGGCGTGTCCCTGCTGACGGCGGGACGGTCAGGCGGTTCGTGTCCGTAAACGACACGTTTCCGAACAGATCCGTGAGCACTACCGCGGCTGCCTGCGAGGCCACCGAGTGCCCAGAAACATATTCGGGGAACTGTGGCGTATTGACGTGGGACGTCCAGGTCGGCTCGATGACACGCTGGATGTACGTGATCGGTCGCAGGAGGTTGTAGACGTACTTGGCGTGCCAGCACGAGATGAACGCATCGGCGAGAGCGATTCCCAGTCGCGCGTACATCTCGGCCGCGTCGTCCAGGCCGAGGCTCAGCTGGTCGACGAGCTGGTTGGCGATGATGAACCAGTGTCCCGCCGGCAGGCCGCTGGTCAGCGGATTGTCGCGCCAGAACATGGCGATGAAGCGCTGTTCATCGGTCAAATCCCGGCGGATGTCTACGACCCGCATTGCCTGCTGGTGGAACGCACTGCCCGGCGTTTCGTCGTACGTGATGGGGGGTGGCGGGAAGCAGACATCCGCGGATGGAAGGGCAAAGGGCCGCATCTGGCCCCAGTACGGCTCGATCGCCGGCCCGAAGTTCGGTGGTGTCGAGGCCCATTTATCCGCGCCGGTCGGCGGCACGTACGTCGGCAACGCTCGGATCGCCGACAGGCCGTCAGCGTCGGCCCAATCCATGATCGCCGCGCCGACGGCCTCCCCGTGGGCACGTGATCGCTCGAACACCGATGTCTCGACGGCTTGCCGTCGCTCGGCGTGTATCGCGGTTCGCAATGTGTCGATGTCGCTGGTCGTCTGTGGCAGGGGAACCGGGAAGGTCCGCACCGCCACCGCGGCGAGGGCGGCGTTCGCGGCGGTCGGCCAGTCATAGCGGAGCCGCGTGTCGCTCCGGGGTGTGGACGTCAGGCCGTTCAGCTGGCCCGCGAGTGAGCGGTAGCCGGGCATGCCGCCGACCACCGCCTGGTAGAGGGCCACGCCGGAATACGCATAGCCACGCGCGGCGTGGGTGGGGGTGATGTTCTGGCGCTGGGTCGCGTCGTACATGACGCCGATCCAGCGCTGGGCCACGCTGGCGCCGTGTGCTTTGGTCTGGGGATGCTGGCCGCGTCCGACGGCCGTGGCGGCTCGCGACCTGCCGGCGCCAAGGGGCGACAAGCCGATCAATCCGGCGCCGCCCACCACCGCCGCGGTGGAGCCGGCACGGCGCAGGAACGTGCGACGGGATAGTTGCGAGGAAGTCATCGGGTCTCCTCCGAACGGGCTTGCACCGGGACCGTCGTCCGGTCCCGGTGCGCACCGGTCTTACTGACTGCGGCTTCTCGAGAAGTACTTGTACTCACTGATCTGCGCGGAGGAGTAGCCCGCCGGGAACCGCATGGGGCCGAGGATGCTGTCCTCGGTGACGGTGCCCGTGCGGAACGTGGTGGTCTGCGAGTAGGTCCAGAACCCGTACTCGTCTTCATAGGTGTCTTCGGAGGTATAGGTCTGGAGCGCCGAGCCGCCGATGACGGTGATGTTGATCGGCGCCTGCCCAATCGGCGCAGGTCCGGCTTCGTGACCGCCACCGTAGATCGGAAGGAAGACACCCGCGCCGCCGATGTGGGCCGAGATCAGCTTGCGACCGATGGTCAGCGGGACCTCGCCGCGCGCGTCTCGCTGGCCAAGATGCGTGCAGGGGTTCTCGGGCTCCGGCGGCGGCTCTTCGAATGCGGTCACGCCCGGCGCGCCGTGTCCTCCGCCAAAGGGCGGCTCATAGTCGGTCGGGCAGTCCAGATCGGCGATGAAGCCCTGGGCGAAGCCCGTGCTCCGCGTGCGCTGCTCGATGTACATGAAGCCGATGTGCACATTGCCGAACGGCCGGTTCGGGTCTCCCGGCTCATACCGCAGCCCGGTTGCCGGGTCGCGGTCGATCTGCAACCAGTTGAAGTTCACGTTCTGACCGCTTCCGCGTGACATCGACCTCTCGCGGCCGGCGACAGGGCTGGCCATGGCGGCAAGCAGGAGGGACAGGGATGCCAGGACTAACAGTGCGCGACGCATGACTCGGGACTCCCAGCGCGACGGCCATTGTCCTTGGTGGGCAGGGCACCGTCGCCGCAGAGACGCGGAACGCGGGCATTGCGTTGCACATCGCCGCAGCGAGATTTTCAACATCGCCGCAGCTGCGAGTCTTCCGTAGAAGTACGGGATGCTGTACGGAGTGCGCTCTCCGTACAGCCGTGCCCCTTGTCTGCCACGCCAGCGATCGACAGATTCAATGACCGGTCGGCAAGCTACACTCCGATAAATGGTCGCCGCGGCGCTTCGCGCCCTCTTCCTCTGGCTCGCTGAGCGTCGGCTGCTTGCCCGCGTGGCGCTCGGAACGCCGCTCCTGCGACGGATGCCGTTGCGCTTCGTCGCGGGCACCACGCTCGACCAGGCGGTTGAAGCGGTGCGAAAGCTGAACGCGAGCGGGATGAGCGCAACGCTCGACGTGCTCGGCGAATCGGTCGAGGATCGCTCTTCCGCGGACCGTGCTGCCGCGGCGTACGTCGAGACGCTCGAGCGCATCGCGCGGACGGGGCTCGACGCAAACGTCAGCATCAAGCTCAGCCAGATGGGTCTGCACCTGGGCGTCGACGAATGCCTGGCGGTCCTGGCGCCGGTCGTCGCGGCAGGCGATCGGCTGGGGATCTTCGTGCGCATCGACATGGAATCTTCCGACGTCACCGATGCGACCCTGGAGGTGGTCGATCGGCTGCGAAGCGACGGCCATGACGTGGGTCCGGCAGTCCAGGCCTACCTGCACCGGTCACCCGCCGATGTCGAGCTCCTCGCACACCATCGGGTGAGGACGCGCGTCTGCAAGGGCGCCTACGCGGAGAGTCCGGAGGTGGCGCACCAGGATCGGCTCGCCATCGGCGACGCGTTCGTGACCCTCTGCCAGGACCTCCTGTGCGCCGATGCGTATCCCGGCGTCGCCACGCACGATCCGGACATGCTGTCGCGCGTGACCGCCTTCGCCCACGAGAGCGGCATCGCCCGCGAGCGATTCGAGTTCCAGATGCTCTACGGCGTGCGCCGAGATCTCCAGCGACAGCTGGTCGCGAAGGGCTACCGGCTCCGCATCTACGTCCCGTACGGGACCGAGTGGTATCCATATTTCATGCGTCGCCTGGCCGAGCGGCCGGCCAACGTCCTGTTCGTGTTGCGCAGCGTCTTCGGCGAGCGACCCTAGGCGATCGTATATACGTATATATCCGGTGTCCGAGGTCCGAATGCCAGACGGCACGGCAGGCGAGTAAGCCCGGGCGTACACTTGCCCGCAATACCCATGTCCGCTTCCAAACGGCCGAGCACCTCGAGTCTCCGCCGCTATCTCACATCCCGACCGTACATCGCAATCGCCGACATTCGGCGCCGATTCGGACTCGAACCCGATGCGATGAGCGTCGTCTCCCGCAACGGGACCACGGCGTACATCGGCTTGCCCGAGCGCGAGTCGACCAAGCTCCAGGATCTGTGGCAGCGTGATGAGGTCGGCCTCGAGCTCTCGGTCGAGGTGCGCGCGCCGGTGGTCATCGGCATCTATCCGATGCGCGTCTCCCGCTTCGTCACGGACCAGCCATCGAACGGTCATGCAAACGGGAACGGCTACCACTCGCATCATGGGCTGATCCAGAACGCGACCCCTGAGGGCGCGCCAGATCCATGAGGGTCGCTGCGGTCATCACCGACTTGATGCTCTACAGCCGCATCGAATCGGCCGCCATCGCGGCCGGCGCCAGCCTCATCCGGGTCGACACGCCGGCCGACCTCCCGCCCGACCTCGACCTGGTGCTCGTGGCCTGGGACGAGAGGCGCGACGATTGGGCCGGTCCGCTGAAGCGCATTGGATCACGAGTGATTCTCTTCGGACCTCACACCGATCTCTCGGCGCATGCCGCGGCGAAAACCCTCGGTCTCGGCCCAGTTTGGGCCCGCTCGAAGCTACTGACACAGTTCGCGGCTTTCCGGGCCGCCGAGCAGTAGCCAAGGGGCCGTGTCGCCTCTTGGTTCCGACTACGGATAACGGATTCCGTAGAAATACGGAACGCTCTACGGATGTCTCCAGTTGCAGTACGGAAGTACTGTCGGGCCCTAGTACTGCTGGACGTGCCTCCTCCGACGCTGTGCCCTACGTGCCCCCAACGCCGCTGGTAGCCACGCATCGACGTTATCGAGTGCCGGGCTAGTGCCCATCAAATATACGAAGGGGAGTCATCGTGCCTGTAGACCACCCGAGCACCGCTGTACGGAGCGCCGTGCCCATGTCCGTCAGCGTGGTCATTCCGACCAAGAATGAGGCCCGCAATATCGGTTGGGTCCTGGAGCGCATGCCGGCGTATGTCGATGAAGTCATTGTCGTCGATGGACTGTCGACCGATGACACCGTGAACGTCGCGAAGATGATCGTGCGCGACGTCGTGGTTATCCGCGAGAACCGTCCCGGCAAGGGCGCGGCGATGCAGGCCGGAATGGCCGCGGCGCGCGGCGACTGCGTCGTCGTCATGGACGCCGACGGCAGCATGGACCCCGCAGAAATTGGCCTCTATGTCAACGCGCTGCAGGAGGGAGCGGATCTGGCCAAGGGTTCGCGCTTTGTCGAAGGCGGCGGCAGCACAGACATCACTCGGCTGCGCCAATTTGGGAATGCCCAGCTGCTCGCTCTGGCCAACGCGCTCTTCCGTACCGAATTCACCGAGCTGTGCTACGGCTTTATGGCCCTGCGACGGTCGGCTATCCCGCGTTTGGCGCTCGACGCGGACGGGTTCGAGATCGAGACCCAGATTGTGACCCGCGCGGTGCGCGTGGGCCTCCGGATCTCCGAGGTGCCGAGCCAGGAAGCGCCGCGGCGCTATGGAGAGTCGAACCTCCGTACATTCCGCGACGGCTGGCGAGTCCTTCATGCGATGCTGCGTGAATGGCGCGCCACCATGCCGAAGGCGGCGACGGCGACCGCGCTGAGGGTTGCGAGCGACGAGATTCATGGCGTCGAGACCCCGGTCGCGGCGGGCTTCCGCAATGCGGTCAGCGCGATGGGCCAGGACACGAGCACGCCAGCCACACCATGAACGCTCCCGCTCGACGCAACGGGAGGACGCTCCGGGCGGCCACTGCAGGTGTGCTCATGGCATTCGTTGTTTCGCTTTTCCCCGGCCCCCAGCTGCCGCTCGCGGCTGCCGCCGCCGACGTCGGCTACCGTGACTTCTCGTACGGCACGGCCGTTTCAGCACCGACGAGCGATAAGCCGCAGAGCAAGCTCTGGTTCAACGACGGAAGCTGGTGGGCCAGTCTTTTCAATCCCGGGACCGCGCGCTACGAGATTTTCCGCTTCAACTGGGCGGCGAATACATGGGCCACGACCGGCGTCCCGATCGATGCTCGGCGCAAGGCACACATGGACGTCCTCTGGGATGGGAGCCACCTCTACGTCGCCAGCGCCGGCACGAGCGCCACGACTTCGTCGGACAGTGTCAATGTATCGCGCTATAGCTACGATGCGACTAACGACACCTACAGCCTGGACGCCGGCTACCCAGTCGTGGTGGTCAGTGGCGGTACGGCGGCGGTCGTCATCGACGTCGACACGACGGGCACACTCTGGCTCACGTATACGCGTGAGAACAAGGTCTGGGTCGCGCACTCGAATCGCAATGCGTCGAGTTGGAGCGCGCCCTATGTACTCCCCCTGTCCGGGGCGGCAAACCTCCTTAGCGAAGATATCTCCGCGATCGTGCAATTCAACGGCAAGATCGGTGTGATGTGGAGCAACCAGAACGACTCGGCAATGTACTTCGCAGTTCACGAGGATGGCGCCGCAGACAGCGCCTGGACCGTGTCGGCGGCGATAAGCGGGCCGGAGTATGCCGACAACCACATCAACCTCAAATCCCTCCAGGCCGATCCCGCAGGCCAGGTTTTCGCGGCCGTGAAGACGTCGCTCAACGCCGACGACGCACCGCTGTTATTGCTACTGATCCTGGATGAGAAGGGAAGCTGGCAGCGCCGGACCTTCGGAACGGTGGCGGACAGCCACACTCGGCCCCTCGTGCTGATCGACGCGGAGGACCGCCAGCTCTACATGTTCGCGGCGGCCCCGTGCTGCAGCGGTGGGACGATTTACTACAAGCAGACAAGCCTTGATAATCCGAATTTTTCCACCGGGGTTGGGACCCCCTTCATCAGCCTCGCTTCCGATCCGAAATTGAACAATCCTGCCTCGACGAAGCAGGTCCTTAATAGTGCGACCGGCCTCCTGGTCATTGCGGGTGACGACGGCACGCGGTATTACGCCCACAACCGCCTCGATTTGGGCGGAACGACCCCACCCGACACGTATATCGACTCCGGCCCCGAAGGGACGGTCCCACTGCGCGACGCGACCTTCACGTTCTCGTCGACGCAGAGTGACTCTACGTTCGAGTGCCGCCTCGACAGCGCCCCCTTCAGCGCATGCTCGTCGCCGGTCTCGTACTCCCAGCTCTCGACCGGTGAGCACACGTTCGTGGTGCGCGCGATTCGAGAGGGCACGCCGGATCCGACCCCGGCGACGCGGACATGGACGGTCGACACCACGACCGAAGCGGTGGGCCTCGCCGCCGCCGCGGATGCCGAAGTATTCTCCGGCGCTCCGACCACGAATCTCGGCACCGCCGCGCTCATGGCCGTTGACGCAAAACCGGCAAGCGAGGCATACCTGAAGTTCTCGGTGCCGAATTACGAGCGGCAGATCGTGGGTGCGACCCTTCGCATATTCGCCGCCAGCCACACCGTGAAGGGGCCGGACGTGTACGCGACGGGAACGGGCTGGACCGAGACTGGGATCACCTGGAACAACCGGCCCGGCCGAGTTGGTGGCTCGCTCGATAGCACCGGTGCTATCGACCCCGATACCTGGGTGGACTACGACGTGTCCAGCGCCGTGACCGGCCCCGGCACACACAGCTTCGCACTCGTCGGCACCTCGAGCGACGGCGTCGACTTCGAATCGCGCGATTCGTCGAGCACGTCGAAGCCGCAGCTCGTTGTTCAGCTCTCGAGCCTTGATGCTTCGCCGCCCGAGACGACGATTGACTCGGGACCATCCGGCGTGGTCGTCTCCGACAGCGCCACGTTCATGTTCTCGTCGAACGAGGCGGGGGCAACGTTCGAGTGCCAGCTCGACGGCGGCGCCTTCGGGGCGTGCACCTCGCCCGCCACCTACTCCGGCCTGGCCGATGGCATGCATACTTTCGCGGTGCGCGCCATCGACCCCTCCGGCAACGTCGACGCCAGCCCGGCGAGCGCCGGCTGGACCGTATCCGTGGCCACTGACACGACCGCGCCCAGCGTGGAGCTCACCGCGCCGGACGATGGCGCCCTCGTGGCCGGCACGATCGCGCTCAGCGCCGATGCCGTCGACGATGTTGCGATCGCGCGCGTTGACTTTCTCGTCGACGACGTCGTCGTGGCCAGCGACGACAGAGCTCCCTACACGTCCAGCTGGGATACGGCCGCCGTCGGCGACGGGGCGCGGACGCTCACCGCCCTCGCCGTCGATACGTCGAACAACACAACGACCTCCGCGCCGCGCACGGTGAGCGTCGACAACACGGCGCCCGAAACGACGATTGACGGCGGCCCCAGCGGGATCGTGACCAACACGACGGCGACCTTCGAGTTTTCGGCGAGCGAGCCAGGGGCGACCTTCGAGTGCCGCCTCGATGCCGGCTCGTATGCCGCCTGCGCCTCTCCCCAGACCTATGACCCGGTCGGTGATGGTGATCACACCTTCGCCGTCCGCGCGATCGACGCCGCCGGTAACCCCGACGCCAGCCCCGCCACTCAGCTCTGGAGCGTTGACACCGGCGCCTCGCTGTTCAGCGACGGCTTCGAGAGCGGCGACTTCGCGGCCTGGAGCGCGGTCAACACCGGCGCCGACGGCACGGCAACGGTGCAGAGCACGTTCACCACGGCGGGTTCCTTCGCGGCGCGGCTGAGCGCCACGTCGGCGGCGGGGTCGGTCGCGTATGCGCGGCGGACGTTCGCCTCGAACCAGACCGACCTGACGGTGATCGGCGACTTCAACATCCAGGCCGAAGGCGCCACGAACGCCAACGTCCCGCTGCTGCGCCTGTTCAACGACGCCGGCACCCGCATCGTGAGCGTCTACCGCCAGAACGGCACATCGTCGCGCATCTGGGTCACCCATTCCGGCGCCACCTACAGCACCAGCGGTATCCTGCCGCTCAACACGTGGGGCCACCTCGAGGTGCAGACCGTGGCGGCCGGCAGCGGAGGCAGCACGGTGCGCATCACCCTCAATGGCACCACGATCTACCAGACGGCAGCTGCCAGCCTCGCCACCAACGGCGTGCGCACCATCCAGATCGGTAACGAGACGGCGCGTCAGACATTCACCCTCATCGCCGACTCGATCGTGGCGGACTGACCTTCGACCCACGCAACGTCGAGGGAGAAATGCGACGCCGACGCACGCACGAGGCGACATGCCGCTCGTTGCCGGAGTAGTGTTCAGTTATGGATGCTGCCACGCAGACACAACTTGGTCAGATCCTCAGTTTGGCCGGATTGATCGGCGCCACGATCGAATACGCCGAGATCATCAAGCGTCGTGCGCGCATCCTTCGGGTCGCCGACCGCCCCTGGGTCGCCGGGGACAGGTCGCGTGGGGTGGGTCGTTTCCCCAATGCGCCGCCCCGCCTGCGCGGAACAACGGCACCCCGCGGCAACCAGCTCGGGGGTATTGGATGGGCGGCCATCGGTTTGATCGCGCTCGTGATCAGGGGCCTGCTGAGTGCGTGGCGGGCTGTCGCCAAATCCAGGGCAGGTCAGGAGCGATGAGCGGCGGGCGAGAAACCCCGACCGGTTAGGCACCCGTTAAGCCCTGAGCCGCGTCCTCCGTAGGTCCAAGGCACATGCCCGGTGCTCAGTCCGCGACTGCCTTGATCTATCCGACGTGACAGCAACGGCGCCGTCACGCACAATCGCGCTTATGCCCCGCGTTCGCAAGCTTCAAGACCCCGTCCTGCTCGAGGCGTTGGAGGGAGCGCTGGCATCGGGGGAACCATTGAATTCAGCCCTTGCGAGGTTCGGCATCCACCGCTCGACGCTCACTCGCGAGTCGAAGCGGGACGAGGGAGTGCGTCAACGGCTCGAGCGGGCGCTGATTGCGGGCCGAACTGTGTCCGAGACGACGACCCGCCGCGCGACAAAGTCCTCCACCTCGCCAACGCCGAACGAGCCGGCACTCGATACCGAGGTGCGCGTTGTGCCTGCTGTAGCCGCAGGGGCACCGCGCACCGCCCCCGTCGCCGCGGACGCGTCGCAGGCTCAACATCACCGGTTCGACGACATCGGGACAGGCACCGGCCGCGTCGTCTTCGGGTCGCGGCGGCCTCAGCCATTGGCGAGGGTGCGACGAATCGCGCTGCATGGCGCGAAACCGCGCACCGATGGATCAAATGCGCCGAATCACGAGGGCCTCGCTCTGCACAATTGGCTTCCGGCTTTGCTCGTGCTGATCGCGAATGTCGCTCTCGCGTTGGCTGCGTCCAGCGATTTGCTCGTGGTGGCCGTGGTCGTTCTCGTCGCCGCTGCGTATATATCTCTCATCAGGTGGTTGTCGCGTGCCCGGCTTGCATCGCCCCCAGGCAGTGGCACCGCGCACGCCACCGGCGGCCCGGTGCGGAGAGACCTCGCCTGGCTGCAGGACACGATCGGCGAGCCCATGCTGGGAGAACAGCGTCCGCCGCCGCCACGGGATCGCACCGATGGCTGACCGCACCGTGGCGGTGGTGATCTGTGCGTATACGATGGAGCGGCTCGATGACATTGAGCGGGCCGTCGCTTCCATCCACGACCAGCGCCGTCCGGCGAATGAGCTCATTCTCGTCATCGACCACAATGCTGAGCTCGCCCTCGTGGCTCGCGACCGCTTCCTGGGCGCACGCGTCATCGTCAACGCCGAGACGCGAGGGCTCAGCGGCGGCCGTAACACCGGCATCGCCAGCGCAACATCCGACATCGTGGCGTTTCTTGACGATGACGCACAGGCCGATTCCGACTGGCTCGAGCGGATGGTGACCTGGTACGACGACCCTTCAGTCATTGCCGTCGGCGGTGCGAGTGAGCCGGTCTGGCGCTCGGGCCGACCAAGGTGGTTTCCGCTTGAGTTTGACTGGGTCGTTGGCTGCTCGTACCGTGGGCTTCCGACTCGACCGGCCGATGTACGGAACCTCATCGGCTCCAATATGTCGTTCCGCCGCGGCGTCTTCGCGCGCGTTGGCGGCTTCCATCACGCGATTGGTCGAGTCGGGGCGAGGCCCGTCGGATGCGAGGAGACCGAATTTTGCATCCGAGCTGCAAGGCAGATTCCCGGATCCCGCATCGTCTATGACCCGGCGGTGCGCGTGAATCATTACCTGCCCGAAGGCCGCGCACGATGGCGTTACTTCCGTTCGAGGTGTTATGCCGAGGGGCTATCCAAGGCCATCGTCGCCGAACTCGCTGGCGCGGAGCGCGGGCTGGCGTCGGAGCGGTCGTACGTGACGCGCACGCTGCCTGCCGGGATCGTGGCGGGGGTACGTGATGCGGTCCGCGAGCGGAGCTTGGCGCCGTTGGCGTGCTCGGTCGCTATCATTGCCGGCCTTGGGCTCACCGGCGCGGGGTTTGCGATCGGCTCCACGCGGCGCCTCTGGTCGCGAGTCGAACGAGCGCCTCAAAGCCAGCCGCCCCCACCCGAGATTGGAATCAAAGAGCCATGAGTGAAACGACGCGCGTCGCGCTCCGTGACCTCACCGTCGTCATACCCGTCCGTAACGCCGCGGCATTCATCGAGAGCTGCCTCGAATCTGCTCTCGCATCCAGCCCTGCTGAGGTCGTCGTGGTCGACGGCAGATCGACTGATGCGACTCTGGACATCGCACGTCGCTTCCCGGTCCGCATTCTGGACGACGGCGGCCGGGGCGTTGCGGCTGCGCGCCTGATGGGCGCCGGGGCCGCGTCGACGGTATGGGTCGCGCTCGTCGATGTCGATGTCCTCCTGCCGCCGGGCGCGCTTGCCGCGCTGCTGGACGAGGCCGTCCGCGATGGTTACACGGCTCTCCAGGCCGGGCTCGAGAGCACGTCAGGACCTGGCTACTGGGGGCGAGCACTGGTTGATCATCACCGGTCCGGGCTCAGCAAGCACTGGTTTGGTCTCGTGGCGACGGTCATCCGCCGCGACTCATTCCTTAGTCACGGGCTCGACGTTAGCTTTGCTTCCGGAGAGGACATTGAAATGCGCTTCCGCATGGAGCGCAGTGGGGAACACATCGGTGTATCCGATCGCACGATCGTGCCGCATCGCTTCGGAGACACGTTTGAGTTCGCTCGCGGACAGTTCCTGGCCGATGGCGCGGGACTGGCGCGCATGGCGGTGAAGCATGGATGGCGCGCGGCGCCACTGCTCGCCCTACCGGCGGCGGCCGCCGTACGCGGGACGATCCTGAGCTTGGTGCGCGGACGGCCGCAGTGGGTTCCGTACTACGCAACGTTTCTGGCGTTGAACTGGTTCGCCATGGGCCGGCAGCTGCTGACTCAGGTGGTCCGCCGCCGCCAATGAAGCCTGCGGTCACATCGGCCCGCGCCACCGCCGCGGAGGAAGGTGCACACCTACGGCTAAGCGTCCTGGTCAGCAACCTGGCCTTGATTGCCGCGCGTGTCGCCTCGATGGGGCTCGGCTTCCTTACGTGGTTGCTGGCAGCTCGGCTCTTCGCGCCTGCCGACGTCGGCATCGCCTCGGCGCTCGTGGCGGCGATGATGCTCTGCGTGCAGCTCGGGTTGCTGGGCATCGGCTCCGCGGTTGTCGCCCTCCTGCCGTCACATCGTGCGGCGCAGGGGCACATGGTCGACGTCGGAGCAACCGTGGTCGTTCTCTGCGTGGTGGGGGTGACGCTCGGCTATTTCGTGCTGGCGGGCACGCTGTTAAAAGAGCTCAGTCTCGTCGTGGCACCCGGCTACGCGGTCTTGTTTCTCGCGATGACGGTCTTCGGAACGCTGAACACCTACTACGACTACGTCTCGCTGGCGCTACGTCGGGGAGACCAGGTCCTCGTCCGAAACATTGCGTTTGGCATCGTGACACTCACCGTGCTCGCAATCTCCGCATCACTCCTTGGGGGCGCTCCGGGCAGCCTTCTGATCCTTCTCGCGTGGGCTTCCGCGGGCGTCGCCGCGTGCGCGATCGCTGGTGTCCAGGTCGCGCGAGCGCTGAGCAGACGGCCCGCCGTGCGGTTGGATCGCTTGCTCACAAGCCGGCTGGTTGGCGTCGGGTGGCCGAACTGGCTGCTCACGCTCACAGAGCGCGCGCCAGCGCTTGGTATGCCCGTGATGATCGCGACGATGCTCGGGCCCACAACGAATGCGTTCTGGTACGCCGCTTGGATGATGGCCTGGGTGGTGCTTATCATCCCGATCTCGATCGGGCAGTCCGTCTATGCGGAACTCTCGCGCGACCCGTCCACGGCCAAGAGCTCAGTGCTACACGGCCTCCGCAGCTCGCTCGTCATCGGCGTGCCGGCGGCACTGGTCCTGGCCGTCGCCGCGGAGCTTGCGCTCATGCTGCTGGGTGCCCGATACGCTGCCGAGAGCGCTCCTGCGCTGCGCGTGCTCGTCGTCAGCGTCGTGCCGGTGACGGTGATCCAAGCCTACTACGCGGTCAGCCGCGCCCGCGGCGCCCTCACCGAGGCGATCGGTGTCGGTGCGCTGGGCGGCGCAGCGACCGTTGCCGCTGCGCTTACTGCCGGGCAAATCAGCGGTCTGGTCGCGATGGCGGCCGCATGGGTCGTCGCGCAGAACATCCTCGCCATCTTGGCCGGGGTCCGGCTGTGGAGCATGTTCCGCACCACGGCGGCCGGGCCTGACCCGGGTCCGAGGCGATGATCAGATAGATCCGCCTCGGACCTCAGTCCGACCCTGGCGACCGAGACAGGTCGGCTGCGCCGTGTCGCGCTATCCCAGGCCAACAGCTCGACGGTGAGCGACCGGTCGTCCCATACGATGTCGAGGTACGGGTAAGCGCCATCGAGGTCAGGCGCCCAGCGACCCGGATTGGCGTACCACCGGCCGTCGCGCAGCGCCGCGATCTCGGCGACGTGCGAATGGGCGAGCAGGACGAGCGGCGTCGGCGTCTCGAACCGCTCGAGCAGTGCACTCAGGCGTTGCGCGCCGTGGCGCATGAGCACCTGGCCGCGGGTGTTAGGCCCCCGGTGTCGCGTCGTCGCTGCTAGGCGACGCACTATCGTCAGTGGCTCGACCTGCCCAAGTCGGTCGAGCACCGCAGCGGCATCGGCGCGCAGGCCGATGTTCTGCGCGTACCGCGCAAGGTCGCCGCTCCGATATCGCAACCGTCTTTGCCGCTCAGCGGGTGCGCTCATCGCGATGAGGCGACCGACGCCCTGCCAAACAAGCCTCATGTGAATTCCGAACAGCCGGACGGTGCCCACAATTCGCCCGAGTGCAGTTCCCCGACGCATGGTGGCCCGGACGCGCGCGACATCGCTGCCCCATCGGTCGATGACAGATCCGAGATGCAGGCCGGGCGCATCGTGCGCGAACGGTTGGCTGGGGCGCGGCATCGCATTCAGGTCGTGGAAGTGGTTGCCGTGCTCGGCGTGAAGACGCCCGGACACGCGCAGGATCCACGGATGGATCTCAACCGAGGCGTCGTCACCGAGGAGCCGTCGGAGCCGATGCGCCACGTCCGGCAGCGTCCACTCCGGATCGTGGTTGCCGGCGACGACATGCACGTTGAAGCCGGCGCGTCCCGCGACGCGCAAGGACTCAACGAATGGCGCGTGGGCAATACCAAGCAGGTCGACTGCCGCTGAGGTCGCCGACAGGTCGCCAGTCGAGCCCGCATGCCGAATGCGGTCGAAGTCGAAGATGTCACCAAGCAAAATCAGGTGCCGCCGATCGGCATCGTCGGCTCTGGCTGTCATGGTGTCCACAAAGGCACGGAGCGCAAGCTCTCGGGCTTCCGAGGTGCCGGGACCATTGTTGGAGGGCTCGGGATGGAGGTGCAGATCGCCGATGACGACCACGCGTTCGGTCACGTTGTCCTGGGTCACGTGCCAGCCTCTGGGTTGACTGGTTCGAAGGATACCCGGAATGCGGCTGACCTTGGTACTCCGAGGCCGGGCGAACCGACGCCGACCCTGGGCGGGTACGAATGGGCGGTTCCCCCGACGCACCCACCGACCCACACTGAGTGGCAGGAGAGCCCCACCGCGGGCCCCGCGCGCCGGCGCTCTCCAACGAACCCGGAGTACCCCGATGCGCTACAAGGCAGTCCCACTGGCGGCGCGCACGCCGCGCGCCACCCCCCGGCGCATAGCGACTCCGACGCCGCCCTCTTCGGTCGCGACCTTCGTCGCCACGCTGCTCATGATGATCCTGCCGCTGGTGCTGGTCATTCCGATGGTGGTCGTGCGGGCAGCCACCCCTGCGCTGATCGTCAGCCCATCCAGCACCGCGCTCGGTGGCTCCGTCACAGTCGCCGGCGCGAACTTTGCCGGACAACAGAGAGGGACGCTCGTCATTGACGGTGGCATCAACCTCGCCGACTTCAAGGCCGATCGCACCGGTGCGTTTTCGATTGCCGTGACGCTACCTTCGTCCGTAGCCGCCGGTACTTACACGCTGTCGGCGGTCGCCTTGGGCAAGGGAAAGGCAGCCCGCGACGCGCTTTCCACGGTCCTAGCATCGACGAGCCTCGAGGTGGTCACGGCGTCCGTTGCGACTCCGACCCCGACTCCGACCCCGACTCCGACCCTGACCCCC
>JALZJE010000216.1 GCA_030859955.1 Chloroflexota bacterium
TGACGAGGAGTCCGATGACGCGACCGCCGAGCGTTGCCGGCTCCGCCGAGCCCCCGACCGTCGTCAGGGTGGCCAGGGTCCACCACAGGACATCTCCATACGACTCGAGGCCGGCGGTGTTCGCTTCCGCCTCGAACATGAACAACGCGACCGAGGAGAACAGGGCGACCGTCGCGATCAGCCCGAAGGCGTAGCCCGCACCGTTCCAGGCGAGCGTCCGGCGCAAGCTTCGCAGCAGCCGATTTGCCCCGGTCACCAACCGAGCCAGGCGAAGCGCCCTGAGCGCGTACGCCAGGCGAGCCAGCCGCAGGACGCGGAAGAAGGGCAGCACCAGCGAAATGGCCGTGAGCCAGTGCCGGCGCAGATACGGCACGACGCGCGGCGCGACCGCGAGACCGAGCGCGAACTGGAGCGCAAAAAAGCCCCAGATCAGCAGCTGAACGGTTCCGAGCCAATTGGGGATGGCATCGCCCTGCACAGTGAGAATCAGCTCGGTAGCGAGGGCGACCGCGAAGACGAGCGCCAGGAAGGTAGCCGGCCCATCCAGGAAGCGCTCGATCTGCGCCACGAGTCGTGCGCGGGCGGCGGGAGTTGGCTGCACTAATCGGCCGGCCGAGCGCGGTTCATACCGCCGGCCACGTTCTCGAGCGCACGGATTCGCTCGCCGATGGGAGGGTGGGTGTCCCAGAGCGACTTCGCCCGCTCCTCGAACGACTTGATCGGGTTGACGATGTACAGGTGCTGAGTTGCGCGGTTGGCAACCTCGAGCACCTCGGGGTCGTCGCTGATCGTGCGGAGCGCGCGCGCCAGGCCGACAGGGTTCCGGGTCATCTCGACGGCGGTCGCATCGGCGAGGCTCTCGCGGCTGCGGCTGACCGCTGCCTGAACGAGTCTGCCGATGAGCGGTGCCACGACAGCGAGCACGAGGGCGAGGATGAAGAGGAGCGCCAATGCTCCCCCACCACCTCCGCCCCGGTCGGAGTCATTCGTGCGCCGGCCGCCGCCCCAGAACGTGAATTGCAGGAACCAATCGGCGAGCAGGGCGATGCTGCCGACCAGCACGCCGACCAGGAGTGTGAAGCGGATGTCGAGGTTGCCGATATGGCTCATCTCGTGGCCGATCACGCCCTGGAGCTGCTCTCTGTCGAGCTTGTCGAGCAGGCCGGTCGTGACGGCCACGCTGGCATGCTCGGGGTCCCGGCCCGTCGCGAAGGCATTCGGCGCCGAGTCGTCGATCACCCACAACCGCGGCGGCGGCAGGCCACCGGCCAGCCGCATCTCCTCCGCAACGTTGACGAACTGCTGGTAACGCTCCGCCGGCTGAGCCCGGTCAACCTCGCGCGCGCCACTGGTGGCCATCACCAGGGCGTCGCCAGCGAAGAAGGTGCCGACGCTCATCACCGTGGCCACCATCAGCGCGATCACCACGCCACCCCATCCGAACCCGGTGGCGTAGCCGATCGCGGCTCCGAGCAGCCCCAGCACGATGACGACGATCGCTACCAGCAGCCAGCTGCGCCGGCGGTTGCGTTCGATCTCGCGGTAGAAAGTGGTCGGCGTCAGGCGCGCCTCGGCCGTCATCGGCCTATGCCGAACGCAGGTTGACCTCCGGAACCGCGGCATCCGACTCCGCGATCTGGAAGTAATCGCGCTCGCGGAAACCGAACATCCCGGCGATGAGCACGGTCGGGAAGGTCTGCACGGCGGTGTTGAACTCCCGGACAGTGCTGTTGTAGTGCTGGCGGCTGAACCCGATCTGGTTCTCGGTCGTCGTAAGCTCCTCCTGGAGCTGCATCACGTTCTCGTTGGCCTTGAGATCGGGATAATTCTCCACCAGCGCGAACAGCTGGCGAAGGGCCCCGGTGAGGAAGTTCTCCGCCTGCGCGGCCTGTCCCGCGTTCGCCGGTCCACCCTGCTGGGCCCCTACCGCGGCAGACCGAGCCTCGATGACCCGCGTCAGCGTCTCCTGCTCGAAGTCCATGTAACCCTTCACGGCGTTCACGAGGTTCGGAATCAGGTCGTGGCGTCGTTTCAGTTGAACGCTGATCTGGTTCCACGCTTCGTCGACCATGTTCCGCATGCGGAC
Source organism: Chloroflexota bacterium (assembly GCA_030859955.1). Lineage (GTDB taxonomy): Bacteria > Chloroflexota > Limnocylindria > QHBO01 > QHBO01 > JACDBZ01. Next base: position 2,087 of record JALZJE010000216.1, read on the forward strand.
CAGGCCGTTGTACGTGAAGATGAGGAAGATGACGATGACCGCGATCGCGGCCAACAGGATGATTGCCCACAATGGCATTGGATCTGCTCCTGGCGCTCGGGTGTTGGCGGGGCCATCCTAGCAGCCGATGTGAGCCACGAGGTTGCCCCGCGCCATGACCGATGACGACGACACCTATGCCGACGAGGCGTGGACCGACGATGTCCTGATGTACGCGCCGGACGTGTGGACCTGCCGTCAGTGCGGCGGGGACGCGCTGGACGACGGCTCCGGCCCGCGGCATCTCGAAGCGTGGATCACGGACCACGTCCCCGCGCCACGTAGCCCATGACCCCTACTGGCCAGCGATGGCCGCCCGCCACAACCGTCACGTGTCCTGGTGGGCGGTGAGGGGCTCGAACCCCCGACCTCCTCGGTGTAAACGAGGCGCTCTGACCAGCTGAGCTAACCGCCCCCGCGCGGCATGGTACTCGGCGGCGACCAGGTTTCGACGGTCGATGCCGCCGGAGGGACCTGTGGCGCCAGGACGTCGCCGCGCTGCGCAATGAAAACGCCGATCGCGGGGCAGGCGATCGGCGCATCGGTCTGGTGAATTGGTGCCCAGGCCGGGACTTGAACCCGGATGAGTTGCCTCATACGCCCCTCAAACGTACGCGTATACCAATTCCGCCACCTGGGCCCGAGATCGAAAATAGGGGTGGTACCGAGGGAGGGACTTGAACCCACACGACCTTGCGGCCACTAGGTCCTGAACCTAGCGCGTCTGCCTATTCCGCCACCTCGGCACGGCCGCAAACGGAGCGTTTCCGATTGCGAGGGCCGATGATAGCACGGCCCCGGCTCAGTTCTGTGGCAGCAGGTTGAGCAGGCTGAAAGCGACGAACAGGACCGAAAGAAGGACCGTCATACGGAACAGGGTCCGTTCGATGCCGCGTCGGCTGCGGTAAGCGGTCACCTCGCCGCCGAAGGCGCCACCCAGGCCGGTCCCCCGCTGCTGGAGCAGGATCGAGGCGATGAGCGCGATGGCCAGGATCATCTGGGCGAGAAGAAGTGGGGCTTGCATTGCGGGCGCAGTTTAGCAGAGACGTCCCATCTATCGACTTGACGGCCTGGTGTCTTCCGGCTCAGATGCCAACAAGCTCCGGCCGGTCATCCGTAGTCCGGGCGGAATAGCGAGCAGCTCGCACAGCGTGGGCGCCACATCGGCGAGCGAGCCATCCCGCAGGCGCGAGCCGGCGCGGCCGGCGTCGACAAGCACCAGCGGCACCGGCGACGTGGTGTGCTTGGTCTGCGGGTTGCCTTCTTTGTCGCGCATCTCCTCAATATTTCCATGATCGGCGGTGATGACGAGAGGTGCGCCCACGCCGATGGCGCTGCGGACCAACCTGCCGATGCATCCATCGATGAACTCCGCCGCCGCGACCGCCGCCGACCAGACACCCGTGTGACCGACCATGTCAGGGTTGGCAAAATTCGCAACGATGAAGTCGTGGCGGGCGCTCTTGAGCGCGTCCACGATGTGATCGGTGATCGCAGCGGCGCTCATCTCCGGCGCCAGGTCGTAGGTCGCGACCTCTCGATTCGACGGGACAAGGAGGCGATCCTCGCCCGGAAACGGCTCTTCCACGCCACCATTGAGAAAGTAGGTGACGTGGGCGTACTTCTCGGTCTCGGCGACATGCAGCTGCCGCTTCCCGAGACGGGAAAGGTGCGCGGCCAGCGAGTCAACCTCGAGAGACGGAAACGCGACGGTCGCCTCGAGCTCGTCTCGGGACTCGTACTCGGTCAGCGTGGTCAGCGACACACGCGGTGGGTCGCGACGGTCGAATCCGTCGAAGTCCCCGGTCGTCAAGGCGTGCGAGAGCTGCCGCGCCCGATCGGCGCGAAAATTGAGGTGGACGACAACGTCGCCTCGCTGCATGGGCATCGAGCCCTCGAGCGTCGTGGGCGGGATGAACTCGTCGTTCTCCCCCCGCGCATAGGCGTCGGCGATGGCCTCGACAGCCGTGCCGGCGCGGAGACCTTCGCCGTGGACGATGGCGTCGTACGCGAGCCTGGTCCGGCCCCAACGGTTGTCGCGGTCCATCGCGTAGTAGCGACCGCTGACGCTCGCCATGCTCGCTCGTCCGTTGAACCGCGACACAAGCGCCGGAAGGAATTGGTCGGCGGAGCGCGGTGGCGTGTCGCGACCATCGGTGAATGCGTGGAAGAGCACGCGGTCCGGTGGAAGCCCGGCCCGATGCGCGAACTCGACCATGGCGACGACGTGCTCATCGATGGCATGGACACCGCCGGGACCGACAAGTCCCATGAGATGCAGCCTGCTCCCCCGGTCGAGCACGTCGCGGCAGGCCGCCGTGAGCGCCACGTTGTCGAAGAAGCTGCCGTCGGCGATCGAGTCGTTGATGCGCGGCAGGTCCTGGAGAACCCGAAAGCCCGCTCCCAGGTTCAGATGCCCGACCTCGCTATTCCCCATCTGGCCGGCCGGCAGGCCGACTGCTTCGCCGGATGCCTCGAGCTGGCAATGCGGCCACTCAGCGAGGAGCCGGTTCCAGTTCCACATCGCTGCCGAGACAAGCGCGTTCCGCGCGGGATCGTGACCGATGCCGAATCCGTCGAGAACGATCAGCGCGACCGTCACGCCGTGAATGCCGCCCGCAGGATGGCGGCGAATTCGTCCGGCTTAAGCGACGCCCCACCGACGAGCGCGCCATCGATATCGGGCTGAGCAAACAGCTCGACGGCATTCTCAGCAGTCACGCTGCCGCCGTACTGGATGGGGATCGCATCGGCCGCATCCGGATACGTGTCCCGCAGGATCTGGCGGATCTGGGCGCACACCTCCTGGGCATCCGCCGCCGACGCCGCATCCCCGGTACCGATCGCCCAGACCGGCTCGTAGGCGATGACCAGCCCACTCCGTGCGAGCGAGCGAAGACCACCGATCGCTGCCCGAACCTGGCGATCGATGACGGCTGGAGTTTCGCCGGCGCGTCGCTCCTCCGCTCGCTCCCCGACCGCTGCAATCGGTCGCAGCCCGTGCGCGACCGCCCTGGCGACCTTGCGTCCGACCCGCTCATCGGTCTCCGCGTCGTAGAGCCGTCGTTCCGAATGACCCAGGATGACGAACTCGGCCAGTCCGTCCAGCATCAGCGGGCTCGTCTCGCCGGTAAACGCGCCTTGCTCCTCGAAATGCATGGTCTGGGCGCCGATGGAGACCACATCACGCTCGACCGCACGGCGGACATCGCCAAGCCAGATGGTCGGCGGACAGATGACGGTCGTGACCGCGGGTGTCGCGCGCGCGGCATCCTGCACCGCCATCGCAAGCCCTACCGCCTCATCGACGGTCGGGGGATTCATCTTCCAATTTCCGGCGATGATCCGTGATCGCATCAGGCTTCCGCTTCCCCGGCAAGCTCGAGAAGCCGCCGAAGCCGATGATTGGTGCCTGAGCGGCTTGCGCCGAGGGCTCCGGCAAGGGTGTCGAGATCAGCATCCGGCATGCGACGCCGTTGCGCCGCCACCTCCCGCAGAGATGATGCGAGGCGCGGCAGCGTTCCGTCGCGCTCGAGCCGATCGATGGCCCGTAACTGGCGATCGGCGGCACGAACGGTTCTGCCCAGATTGGCGCCCTCTGCGTTGACCAGCCGGTTCAACCGCGCGCGCACGTCCCGACCGACACGCTGGGTCTCAAGCTCGAGCACGCCCCGGTTCGCGCCAACCAGGCCTAGCAGCGCGGCGATCTCATCCTGCCCCTTGAGATACACGACGTGCGCGCCACGTCGCGCCGATAGCAGGCCGCGAACGTCCATCTCGGCCAGGAGTGCCAGGAGCGTCTCCGCCGCGGCGGCGCTGCGCAGGACGAATTCCACGTGTGATCCCGATCGGCCAAAGGAGATCGAGCCTGAACCGAGAAGGACGCCTCGCAGGAATGCTCGACGGTCACACGCGGGAGCATCCTCCCACCGCCACGAGCCAAGCTGCTCGCGCGAAACCGCCACGACGAGATGACGGCGCGAACCGGGGTATCGGCCTCGCTCGCCGGCGAGGGGGAGACGGGCCGCATCGGCGCGCACGCCGAGAGAGCTCGCCAGCACCACCGCGGTCCGAGCTGTCGCGTGGTCGAGCGTACGCAGGCGGTCACCGACGCTTCCGTGCAGAAGGCCCAGGAGCTCAGCGCGCCGGCAGCAGGGGCGCGCAGGCTGGATGCGAGCGAGCTCCCCCCTCACCTCACCGGCGAGGAGCACGGGTGCGCTCAGGACGCATTCGCCGTCGGACGCCTCACCCGACGCTGCCGGGTTCGCTCGATTCGGTCTTCCTGTTGGAGGCGCATGATGGCGGTCGCGAGCTTCGCCGGATCGTGGCGGTGGGCGTTCGTGGGATCGATGACATCCTCCTCGACGATGACAACCGGAAGCTCCTCGAGACGCCGCACATCAACGTCGACCGGCTGCGAGCGCCAGCCCACAGGCCGCCGCGCATCCGAGTTGCGGTTGACGATGACGTAGTCGATGAGGTCCTCGCCGACGTGCGCAAAGAGCGCGCGCAGGTGCTGGCTGGCCGTCAGGTGCTCCGTCTCACCCGGCTGGGTGGCGACATTGCAGACGTAGACCTTGAGCCCTGTGGCGGCGGAGAGGGCATCCCGAACATCGCTGATCAGGAGGTTCGGCAGCACGCTGCTGAACAGGCTTCCCGGGCCGATCACGATCAGGTCCGCCTCGAAGATGCGCTCGAGGGCCTCCGGCGTGGCTCGCACGTCGGCAGGCTCGATGAACACTCGCTCGATCGGCTCCTCCGCCTTCGAGATCCCGACCTGGCCGTACAGGTGCCGCCCCGACGCCAGCTGGGCGGACAAATTCAGCGGAACGCTCGTGGCCGGCAGCACCTGGCCCCGGACAGCCAGGACCCGGTTCGACTGACGTACCGCTTCCTCGAAGTCGCCGGTGACAGCGGTCATAGCGGCGATGAACAGGTTCCCGAAGGCGTGGTCATCCAGCCCCGAGCCCTCGGGAAAGCGGTACTGCATCAGCTGGGTCATGAGGGGCTCAGCGTCCGCCAATGCGGCGATGCAGTTTCGGATGTCCCCGGGCGGCACCATGCCGAGCTGCTGCCGCAGACGCCCCGAGCTGCCACCGTCATCGGCTACGGCGACGACCGCCGTGATGTTGGCGCTATACCCCTTGAGCCCGCGCAGCAGCGTCGAGAGTCCCGTACCCCCTCCGAGCGCGACGATTCGCGGTCCTCGAGCCAGGTAGCGCTTCGTGTAGAGCACCTCCATCACGCTGTCGCCTCGTGCGACGAACGGCGAGATGACCGAGCGCATGAGACCCCAGAAGCCGATGCCGGTCAGCAGGATGCCGAGCAGCGCGACCACCGCCGAACGGATCTCCGGCTCCAGCCAGGCGCCCGTGAGCCAGTACACGATGGGGATCTCGTCCGCCGCGTTCTGCCGGTAGAGATCCCGGATGAAGATGGCGGCGCCCAGGCCCAGGATCGCGATGCCGGCCAGGAGGAGGACGAGCCAGCGCTTGAGGTGCATTCCGGGGTACAGCCAGCGCGGGACGCGCGGTGCCTTCACCGCTCGAGCTCCCGGTGGAAGACTGCCACGGACGCATCCGCCATCTCGGCCAGGCGGCGGCCGAGCTCTTCGGCAAGGGCGATCGAGCGGTGATACCCGCCGGTGCATCCGAGGGCAACCCGGAGCTGCTCCTTACCTTCGGCGCGATAGGCCGGCACCGTGAGCTCGAGCAACTCCGTCACCAACTCGAGGAAGCGCCGCGCGGCGGGCTGGCCCAGAACGAAGTCGCGGACCGGCTCCTCCAGCCCGGAGAGTGGCTTGAGCTGCGGATTCCAGTACGGGTTAGTCAGAAAGCGGACGTCAAAGACCAGATCAGCCTCGAGCGGGATCCCATACTTGAAGCCGAAGGTCACGATATCGATGCGAAGCTCATTGGAGCGCGCGGCCCGGGGCACCACGGCGAACAGCCGCTCCTTGAGCTGCCCGATCGACAGCCCGCTCGTATCGATGACGTGGTTCGCCAGGTCCCGTGTCCGCGCCAGGCGCCGGCGCTCCTCGGCGATGCTGGCCTGCACGCCGCTGCGCGTGGCCTGGAGGGGATGACGATGCCGCGTCTCGCTGAAGCGGCTGACCAGGCTGGCGTCGCTCGCCTCGAGGTAGATGAGCTCCAGCTTCGAACCCTGCGAGGCAAGGGCCGCTGCAGCCCGCTCGATCGCGGGTGCCGGGTCGCCCGACCGGATATCGAGGACGAGTGCCGACTGCCGATAGCGGACCGGCTCGGCGTGGCGGAGGGCAAGGTAGTCGTCGAGCAGTGCCGGCGGCAAGTTGTCGACGCACGAATAGCCGAGATCCTCGAACAGCTTGCTCGCCTGGCTCTTGCCCGCGCCGGACAGGCCGCTGATGACCAGGAGGTGCTCGGTCGCCGCGTCCGACTCCGGGGCGCGCGCGGTTTCGAGCTCCGCCGGCTCTCCCGGGATCGCTGCGCTGCGTGCCACCTGCCCTCTCCGAACTCGTACCGGGAGCCGAGTATAGCCGCGTCAGGCCCGAGCCCCGGCGGCCCGGCCAACGAGGATGCCGCGCACCGTTGCCGCGGACGCCGCGCGCAGGGCGCCCAGGTCGTAGCCACCCTCCAGGGTCAGGGCCACGCCACCGATCCCGAGGCGGGCGCTGAGCGCGCCGATCAGCCGAGCGACTTCGGCGTAGCCGTGCGCGGTGAGCTCGAGGGACGCGAGCGGGTCGTCGCGATGCGCGTCATATCCGGCTGAAACGAGGATCAGCTCCGGTGCGAATGACTCGATGGCAGGGAGCAGCTCCTCGCGCCACGCTGTCACGAACGCCTCGTCGTTGCTGCCCGGTGGCAACGGCCAGTTGTGCATCGTCCCTCCGCCAGCTCCCGTGCCCACGTCCCGTCGATCGCCGGTGCCCGGGTAGAGCGGCGACTGGTGGGTCGAGGCATAGCACAGCCCCGCGTCGACGTCGAAGATTGCCTGCGTTCCATCACCGTGATGCACGTCCCAGTCGATGACCGCGATCCGGTCCGCGACGCCGCGGGCACGCAGCCCGGCCACCGCGACGGCAACGTTGTTGATCAGGCAGAACCCGCTCCCCCGCCCGCGGGAGGCGTGATGACCCGGCGGGCGCACGACTGCGAATGCCACTTCGGCGCTGCCGGTGGCGACGGCCAGGGCGGCCTGGAGCGTGGCCCCCGCTGCCAGCCGCGCCGCATGGAGGGATCCGGGAACCAGGTACGTATCGGCGTCGAGCCAGCCGCCGCCGCGAACCTCGGCCTCTTCGAGCAGTGAGAGGTAGGCCGGATCATGGACCAGCTCGAGCGTGGCGCGGTCGACCGGCTCGACCGCCGGCTCCACGAGGTCGTTACCCGCCGCATCCCGGACGCCGGACGCCACCGCGGCGCGGCGATCGGGCCGTTCCGGATGATCCGCCGTCGCGTGGAGATCCATGGCCGCATCGGTCAGCAGCCAGACACTCATGGTCGAAGCTTGCGGATCAGTTGGAGGGTTCCCTCGAACAGGACGTACATGACCAGGGAGAGCACGATCGAGCTCAATGGGTCGCCGCCGGGCGTGGCGACGATGGCGAACACGACGATGAGCAGGACGGCCCAGCGGCGGCGCGACGAGAGGAACCGGTAGTTGAGGATTCCGACCCGGGCGAGGAGGAGAAGGAGCACCGGGAATTGGAATGCGAGGCCGAAGGAGAGCATGACCGTCGACGCGAAGCTCACGTACTCGCTGAGCCGCAGCTGATCCTCGACGCCGGGCAGCGTGAGCGAGAGCAGGAAGTCCAGCGCGAGGGGAAGGACGAAGTACCCGAGCCCGATGCCGAAGACGAACAGGAGCACCGAGGCGATGAGGAGCGGCCAGATGAGTCGCCGCTCGTGGCGGGTCAGCCCCGGCGTCACGAAGCGCCAGAGCTGGTACAAGATCACCGGAACGGCGATCGCGATGCCCACATACAGTGCCACCCGCAGTCGCACCGCCAGCGACTCGCCCACGCTGATTTGGATCAGCGTCTGCTTTCCTTCAGGCAGCGCCGCGCGCAGGATGCCGATGATCGCCTCTGAGAGGAAGAAGCCGACGATCCCACCGAACACCACCGTGATCGCGATCACGATGATTCGGCCACGGAGCTCCTCGAGATGCTCGAGCAGGCTCATGGTGGCTTCGTCGGTCCGTGGCGCCTCGAGCGTCACGTTCGATCGACCGTGGGATCCGGGAGGTGGGCGACCTCAGTGCTTGGTGGTATCGCGTGCCGAGCGGTCATCCGTGGATGCCTGCTTCGGCTCGCCCCGCACGGACTCTTCCAGGTCGTTCGATGCCTTGCGGAATTCACGAATCCCCTTCCCGACCGCGTTGCCGATGTCGGGCAGCTTGCCGGGGCCGAAGATGATCAGGACGATCACCAGCAACACGATGAGCTCCGCTGGTCCGGGAATCGGCATGTTGTCAGGAACCTCCGCTGTGGAGCCGCTCAGCAGCACCGGTCTGGGAGTGTAGCACTGCCTCCTGCATCAGGTCCCGCAGCTCCCTGGCGGCATTGGCGGCCGCCCGCTTCCAATCGGTCGCGCGAGACGCACCCGCGATCCCACGCGAAACCGATACGACTCCCGGAGCCCAGTGGCCGTCACAGGCGCTCACGGACGCCGCCAGATCACCGCCCTGCGATCCGACTCCCGGCACCAGGAAGGCCGGGCCGGGAACGGCGTTCCGTAGTTCGCCGAGCTCCCGCGGTGCCGTCGCCCCGACCACCAGGCCGACCCGGCCGCCCGGCCAGGTATCGGTCGCCCAGCGAGCGACCCGCCGATAGAGGGGCTCCCCGTCGACCACCAGCTCCTGGAGCGTGGCGGCCGACGGATTGCTGGTTCTCGCAAGCAGATACACGAGCCGCTCCGGATACTCGAGGAATGGGGAGATCGCGTCCTCGCCGAGGTACGGCGAGAGCGTGACACCGTCGGCGTCGAGATGGCCGAACAGTCCGGCCGCATACCGCTCGGCGGTCGAGCCGATGTCACCTCGCTTGGCGTCAAGGATGCACACCATCTCGCGCGGGACATCGCGGCGGACCCGTTCGAGGGCCGCCCAGCCCTCGGCACCGAATGCCTCGAAAAACGCGACGTTGATCTTTACCGCCACGGCGTGATCGGCGGCCGCCTCGATCACGCCGCGGGCGAACGTCTCGACGCCGCCGACCGTTCGCGGCAGCTGTTCTGGGAGCTGATCGGGGTGCGGGTCGATCCCCAGGCAGAGCGGCGCACCCACCGCGTCGCGCCGATCACGAAGCCTCGCCAGCGAGCTCATCCGGCACGCGCCAGCTCGAGCCGCGGCAGGCGACGGGCGATCAGCGGGCTGGTCTCCGCATCGGCGTAATCAAGGACCCGCAGCCGCAGCCGTGCCATGCCCACGAACGTGTCGCGCTCGAGCGTACCCACGAGGTCGACCAGGGACCCCTCCTCCGGAATCCGCCGGTCCGCATCCATGCCGAAGGCGATGGCGTCGACCGTCTCGATGCCGCGCAGCATGCGGAAGGCGAGGTGGCCCTCCCGCGCTCCGACTCGACGAACACTACCGACGCGCAGCCCCGTGACGGCGATCACCGGCTCGAGATGCCCCGGACCGAACGGGGCGAGCCGAGTCAGCTGATCGGCCAGGTCCCAATTCAGGTACCGCGCCGGCAGTACGAGGTCGATCGCCTGCCGACCGGGCCGCTGGACCCGGGCACCTGACCCCGCGCCGAGCGGCCGGACCAGTGCCCCGAATGCGGCGGCAAACGCGTCCCAATCCGCCGGCAGCAGGCTGAATCCACCGGCCGCGGCGTGGCCGCCGCGCTTTGTGAGGTACGCCCCGCATGACTCGAGCGCAGCCCCCACATGAAAATCGACGGGCGCGCGCACGGAGCCACGTACCTCGCCCCCGACGAGGGCAACCGCTGCCACCGGACGCGCCAGCTCATCCGCCAGGCGCCCGGCGACCAGTCCGAGCAGCCCGGGGGCCCAGGCATCATCCCGCACGACCAGAGGCGCGTCGCCGGGAAGCGCGGCAGCCAACAGACGCGCGGCGTCGATCGCCACGGTGGTCATCTCGCGCCGCCGTTCGTGGACCAGCTCCAGCTCGTCCGCGATCGGATCCGCGCGCGCGGGATCGGTTTCCAGGAGCAGCGACATCGCGAGCTCGGCATCAGCGATCCGCCCGGCCGCGTTGATGCGCGGGATGACGCCGAACGCCAGGTCGCGCGCGGTCGGCTGTCCGGGAGCCTCGCAGGAGCGAGCGAGCAATGCCCGCAGTCCGGCATGCGACGTCGACGCCAGCTCAGCCAGGCCCAGCCGGACGATGGCACGGCTCTCACCGGTCATGGGCGCCATGTCGGCAACCGTGCCGATCGCGGCGATCGCCGCCAGACCATCGGTCGGGAGCGCGTGCCGCGCGAGCAGCGCGGCTGCCAGCTTGTACGAGAGCCCGGCGCCGGTGAGATCGGTGTCCGGATAGGCGCAATCGGGCCGATGCGGGTCGACCACCGCGACCGCGCGCGGCAGGATCGGCGGAGGGAGATGGTGATCGGTGACGATGACATCGAGACCGAGGCCGCGCGCGAACTCGACCTCGGCGGCGTTGCTCACGCCGCAGTCGCAGGTGACCACCAGGCCGACGCGAGCGTCCGCGAGCTGCCGAAGGCCACTCTCGGACAGGCCATATCCCTCGACGAGCCGGGACGGCACATACCGGATCGGATCCGCACCAAGGCGACGAAGCGCGGTCACCCACACGACGATCGCGGTCATCCCGTCCGCGTCATAGTCACCCCAGATGGCGATTCGCTCGCCCGATTCCAGCGCCGCGTCGACCCGATCGAGGGCGCGGGACCCATCGGCCATTTGCGATAGGTCGTGAAGTGCGCCAGCCCCGGCCTCGAGGAAGGCCCGAAGGTCGACGTCATTGCGGAACCCGCGTCGACCCAGGAGCGTGGCGACCGGAAGGCCGAACCCGGCGAACGCCGGGGGCTCCGGCAGAGGCTCAGGAAGCAGCCATTCGAGGCGCGGGACGATCACCTCGCCATGGTAGTCGCGGCCGATCACCGGCCGCTTACCGTTCTGTTACCGCTCAGCGAGCCGTGCTGCGTGCCGGCCGCGCGACGCCATCGCGCGTCCGTCGTTTCGCGTCCCACTCGTTCCACGCCACCAGCAGCTGGCTGGCATTGAAGATCGAGGAGTACGTCCCGCTGACCACTCCGAGGAGCAGCGCAAGGGTGAAGGTGCGGATCGTTGGTGGGCCGAGCAGCAGCAACGCGCCCAGCGTCACCACAACGGTCAGCGACGTGATGATTGAGCGACCCATCGTCTGGAGAATCGAATGGTTGACGATGGCGCCGAAGGACTCGCCGACGTGTCGAATCCTGTTCTCCCGGATGCGATCGAACACGACGATCGTGTCGTGGACGCTGAAGCCGATGATGGTGAGCAGAGCCGTCACGAAGAGAGCGTCGAACTCGACGTTGAAGAAGTAGCCGAGGATCGCGAACGTGCCGACCACGAGGATGACGTCGTGCAGCAGCGCGACGATGGCGGCCGTGCCGAACCGGAAGCCGAAGCGCATCCACAGGTAGCCGAGGATGAACAGCTCGCCGATAACGATCAGGATCGCGGAGCTCCGAATGAGATCGGCGCCGATGATCGGGCCGACGGTGCGCAGGCTCTGCGGATCACCCGGACCGAAGATGCCCTCGAGCTCGTCCTCCAGATCGGCGAACTCGGTCCCCTCCGCGATCGGCGCGGGCGACGGCTCAATGGATGGACTTGCCGATCCGGACGCCGCTGGTTCGACGCTGGCCGATGGCTCGACGCTGGCCGATGGCGCGGCAGACTCGGACGCGGACGGTGCGGGAGTTTCGGCGGGGATGAGGTCGATCGGCTCTGTCCGGATGCGGAGAAAGCCGTCGGAGAGCTGCGTGACGAGGGCATCGTCATAGCCGAGATCCGCCAGCGTCGCCGTCATCTCCTGCGCGCTCGGCGCATCGGCGTAGCGAACCTCCCACTCTGTGCCCCCGGTGAAGTCGATCGAGGGCTTGAGTCCGCCGAGGAAGATGAAGATGAGTCCGGGGATGGTCAGGATGGCGGAAATGGTGAACCACAGGTTGCGCTTGCCGACGATGTCGTACATGGCCTAGCGCTCCACGTGATAGAGCTCGAGTCGGCGGCCCCAACTCGTACGCGTGACGTACCGCAGCAGGGTTCGCGTCACGGATACGGCGCTGAACATGCTGACCAGCACGCCGATGATCAGGACCAGGGCAAAGCCGCGCACCACCGTGGTGCCCTGCCAGTAGAGCCAACCGGCAACCAGCAGAGAGGCCACGTTCGAATCGAGGATGCTGGACCAGGCGCGGTTGAAGCCCGCCTCGATGGCCGGCCCGAGGGTCTTGCCGGCGCGAATCTCCTCCTTCATGCGCTCGAAGATGAGGATATTGGCATCGACCGCCATGCCGATGCTGAGGATGAAGGCAGCCACGCCGGCGAGAGTCAGCGTCACGCCGATGATCCGGAAGATGGCGTACACCACCAGCGTGTAGAAGATGAGCGCGAGGGCGGCGAGAAGTCCCGGCAACCGGTAGTAGGCGGCCATGAAGAGCAGCACCAGCAGCAGCCCGACCGCCCCGGCGACGAGCGCCTGGATCAGGAAGCCGGCGCCGAGTGTCGGATCCACGTCATCGAAGCCGATCTCCGTCAGTGAGACCGGCAGGGCGCCGAAGCGCAGGGTGTTGAACAGGCTGGTGCGCTCGAGCTCGTTTTCCGGTGTCGCCGTGCCGATCGTGATGATCGTCGTGCCGCCACAGATCGGTTGCTGGATGTCCGGCGTGGTGATGATGCGGCCGTCGAGCGCGATCGGTCCGGGACGATTGACGTTGGCTGTGGTGAACTGGCACCAGGTGTCGCTGCCGGCATCGGAGAGGCTGAACGAGACCCCGATCTGGTTCCCCGAGCCAACGTCGGGGGCGACGCTGCCCTGCACGATCTCGCCGCCGTTGAAGAGCTCAGCGACGACGCCCTGCTCGAGCAGCGGACCGATGTCCTGGTCGCGGGCGAGCTGCTGACCCATCGGATCGATGAACTGGAGCTGTCCGGTCGACCCGACCAGCTCGCGGACCTGGCCCGGATCGCTGACGCCCGGCACCTCGACCACGATGCGGCGCGAGCCGTCGCCGGCGGTCTCTGTGCGCACCTGCGGCTCGCTGACGCCGATGCCCGCCACGCGGCGCTCGATGCGATCGCGGGCGACCTCGACGTCCGCATCGGTGATCTCGGTATCCGCCTGCGGCTCAACCTCGAGCGTGACGCGCAATCCGCCCTGGAGGTCCAGGCCCAGCACCGTACGGAACTCGACCCCTGCGACCTCGTCGGGCAGCCAGGAGAGGCCGAGCGTCGTGTGCGGCAGGTCGATGAAGATCGCCACGAGGGCGATCGCCCCGATGAACCACGGGGCGATGCGACGCCATGTCATGTGTCGGTCGTTGCGTCCTCGATCAGTCAGACCAGTCGTGTCGGCGCGTTTGCGACGGACACGAAATACGCCGCTTCACCAGCGGCGGGCGGCGCCAGTATAGCGGACGACTCGCGCAACGCCGACTACGCGAGCATCCCTTCTCGGGCGAGGTGTCCCTTGAGCCGCGCGGCAAGGTCACGGCTGATGCCGGGGGTATCAGCCACCTCGTCGAGCGACGCCTCCCTGATCCGACGTACCGAGCCGAACCGCTTGAGGAGCGCCTTCTTCCGGCCCGGCCCGATCCCCGCGATATCGTCCAGCTCGCTGCGCAGTGCGCGCTTGCCACGGACGTCACGGTGATACGTGACGGCGAACCGGTGCGCCTCGTCGCGGATGCGCTGCACGAGGTAGAGCGCCTGGGAGCGACGCGGCAGCACCACCGGGGCGGCCTGGCCGGGCAGGTGCAGCTCCTCGAACCGTTTCGCCAGGCCGGACAGGGGAACGTCGGTGATGGCCAGCTCGTTCATGACGCCAACAGCCGCCGATAGCTGGCCCTTGCCGCCGTCCACGATCACGAGGTCCGGCACCGCCCATCCCGCGTCGCGGGGGCGGTCTGAATCGTCCTCGGGCACCTCGTCCGCGCCGACGTCGTCGAGCGAGAGGGCACCGGTCTCGGACCGAAGCTTCGCGACGCGGCTGAACCGGCGGCGGAGGACCTCGGCCATCATGCGAAAGTCGTCGGGGGTGTCGCCCGAACGGATGCGGAAGCGGCGGTACTCCTTCGGCTCGGGACGGCCGTCGATGAACACCACCATCGACCCCACGGCCGACGTGCCCTGGATGTTGCTCATGTCGTAGCACTCGATCCGCTCGGGCAGCCGAGCCAGGCCGAGGGCGGCGGCCAGCTCCGTGAGCGCCTCGTCGCGCCGGGCGGTATCGGCCATCCATTCGGCGCGCTCCCGGGCGAGCGCCTCGATCGCATTGCCGGTCGCCATCGCCACCAGCCGTCGCTTCTCTCCCCGCTCGGGAACTGTGATCGTGACGCGAACCCCGCGTCGATCCGCCAGGTAGGCGGCGAGGTCGTCCGCGTCGGACGGCATGATGGGGGTGAGGATGGCGCGCGGCAGCGCATCGGTGCTGGCGTAGTACTGCTGGAGGAATGAGCCGAGCACCTCGGCATCGGTCACGTCACGTGCGCCCTCGACCATGAAATGCTCACGGGCGATGAGCTTGCCGTTCCGGACCTGCATGACCTGCACGCAGGCGTCGTCCTCCTGACGCGCCACGCCGATAACGTCATGCTCCGCGCGGCTGAACGCAGCCATCTTCTGCTGCTCCATGGTGCGCTCCACCGCCCGCAGCTTGTCGCGGGCCGCCGCCGCCTGCTCGAACCGGAGCGCCTCGCTGTGATCGGACATCTCGTGTCGCAGGTCGGCGGCGATCGGCTCCTGCCTGCCATCCAGGAAGTCGACGATCTGGCCGATGGTCTCGCGATACTCAGGCTTCGGGATGGCCTCGATGCACGGACCCTGGCACCGGTTGATGTAGTACAGCAGGCAGGGTCGCTCAAGGACGCGCTTGCCCTCCGGGATGTCGAGGTTGCAGGTCCGGAACGGGAAGATCTTGCGCAGCAGCTTGAGCGTCTCGTCCACGCTGCTGGCGCTCGCGTACGGGCCGAAATAGCGGCTGCCGTCGCGCACCAGCCTTCGGGTCCGCACGATGCGCGGAAAGTCCTCTCCCAGCGTGATCTTCACGAACGGGTAGCTCTTGTCGTCGCGCAGCCGGATGTTGAACCGGGGGCGGTGCTCCTTGATCAGGTTGCTCTCGAGCAGGTACGCCTCGCTGACCGTATCGGTGACGATGTACTCGACATTCACGACCTCGGTCACCATCCGACTGATCCGGGCGTCGTCGGGCCCCCGCGCGGTGAAGTACGACCGGACGCGGTTCCTCAGCGCATCGGCCTTGCCCACGTAAAGCACCCGGCCCGCGGCGTTCTTCATGAGGTACACGCCGGGCGACGTCGGCAGCCGGCGCAGGTTGGCGCGCAGCTGATCCGGAAGCGTAGGGCTCATGGCCCGATTCTAGGCACGGTCCCGAAATGTGCCCGAAGCGGGACGAATACCAATGTACGCGACGCCCTCTCCGGCATCGTCGAGCAGCTCCAGGAGCCGATGCAGTCGCGGAGACGTGCGCTCGATCTCGTCGCGGGCGATCCAGCCGACCTCGGCGATCTCGCCGAACTGCGGCTCGAGCCTGCCACCTTCGACCCTGGCCACGAATACGAAGCTCACATCGCGAGCCCGATGCGCATCGACGAGCAGCAGCCGCTCGATAGTGACCTCAAGGCCCGTTTCCTCACGAGTCTCGCGCACGGCTGCCGCATGGGGCGTCTCCCCTCGCTCGATCCGCCCACCCGGCAGCATCCAGCCCGGACCGAGGTACGTCGTGCGCACCGCCAGGATGCGTCCGTGCTCGTCGGTGGCCAGCACATTGGCACCCTCGGATCGACGGTATCGGCCACCGAACAGACCTGCGAACTGGACCGCGCCCCCGACGATCAGGCGCGGAAGGTCGACAAGCCGGAGCCGGCGGCTACGGCGCATCGGCACCGGCTGGCTCGATCGGCCGGGCCAGCTCGGCTGCCAGATACGACTTGAGCCGCCCGTAGTCACCCGGCCCGGTCCAACCGACAGGCAGAAGGATGTACTGGCCGATGCTGTTCGTTGTCGCGGTGAGCACCACGTCCTCGCTCAGCTCCACGCGTCGGTCGCTGGAGAGATGGGAGGAGAGGAAGAACAGGTCGATCGCCGACAGGTCGGTGCGCACCCGCCCCTCCATGGCATCCATCAAGCTCAGGCCAGGTCCGAGGGAGGCGATGCCGCCCGATCCGAGCTCTCGCCGCAGCGCGCTAAAGATGCGAGCCTGCCTTACGGACCGCGCGAAGTCCGTCGATTCGCTGGCCACGTTCGTGAAGCGAGCGCGCGCATAGGCGAGCGCCTGCTCTGCGTCGAGGTGGATCTCGCCGGCCGAGAAGCTGCCTGATTCCCACCGCTCGGCCTGGTGCAACGCTTCGGTGTTCGTGTACGCGAAGGCGACCGGGTTGTCGACCGTCACGCCGCCCACGGCATCCACCATCTCCTTGAATCCGTCGAAATCGATGGCGAGCCAGTGCTCGATCTCCAGCCCGGTGACCTCCGAAAGAACCTGGGCCATGAGGGATCCCGCAGCGTCGAGGCGCCCCGCTTCGTCGGCGCCGACGGACTCGTAGCCGGTCGCGTACACCTCGTTGACCTTGCCATTCTGGGTGAACGCCTCAATGCCCTCGATCCACAGGTCGCGCGGGATCGGGACGGTCGTCGTGGTGTCAGTGGAAGGATCGATCGACAGGATCTGGATGGAATCGGCGAGGTAAGCGCCCTTGTGGTCACCTCCCCCATAGCCAACCATCAGCACGTTCACGCGCTGGCTGCCATTCAGGTCCCCGAGGAGCGCGGTCGAAGGGAATGTGGCGCTCGAGACGGCCCCGTTGAATGATGCGGCGCGCAGGAACAGCAGCACGCCGCCGACCACGACGATGACGAGCGCTATGAGAAGAACGATTCGCAGCGTGCTGCCCAGGGACCTGCGGCGACGAGGGCGAGGACCGCGGCCGCGGGCGGGCGGCTTGAACGATGCCTGCTGGCGTCGGTCCGCGCGCTGGGACGCACCGCCTGACCGGATCAGCTCCCGGTCATAGGGCACCGTGTCATTCCCGTCGGTGTATTGGGCCTGTCGTCTCACGCGTGGGTCATGGGTCTACTCGGTCCTCATCGGTCAGGTGGGCGCGGGGAAGGATACGGCCTGGACCGATAAGCCGCCGGTGAGCGGCTGGTAATCGAGCGTCGCGATCATGAGCGGATGACCGTCGCAGTCGCTCCGTCGCTCCCGCTCGACTCGATCCTCGCCGCGCTCGATCCCGAGCAGCGGTCCGCGGCGACACTGCCCGACGGTCCTGCCCAGATCATCGCGCCCGCCGGCAGCGGAAAGACGACCACCATGGTCGCACGGCTGGCCGTCCTGCTCGCGCGCGGCGTGCCCCCGGATCGAATCTGCGTCGTCACGTTCAACCGCGACGCGGCACTCGACCTGGCTGCGCGCATTGAACGCCGATTTGCGGCGTCGCTGCCGGCGGCCTCGTCGATCGAGGTGCGCACGCTGCACGCCCTTGCGCGCCAGGTCCTGCTCGACGCGGGCGAGGGTCGCAACATCGTCGCGGACCGGCTCCCGCTGCTTCGCGCAGCGCGCCGACGGGCCCTGGCTGCGACGCCCGATCTCGACGCGCCTGAGCCGTCCGAGCTCGACACGTGGCTCTCGGCGTGGAAGATCGAGGGTCGCCGCCCGCCGAAAAGGGCACGTCCCATCCTCGAGGCATACGCCGACCTGCTTCTAATTCGAGGAGCGGTCGACTTCGACGACCTCGTGGTGCGGGCGTGCCACCTGCTCGAGACCGATTCCCGTCTCCGCCTGAGATGGCAGTCGCGCTTCAGCCACCTCTGCGTTGATGAGTTCCAGGACGTGGACGCCGCGCAGCTGCGGCTGGTTCGCCTCCTGGCCTCCCCGGAGGACAACCTGTTCGTCGTCGGCGATGACGACCAGACCATCTACGCGTGGAGACTTGCCGATGTCCGCCGCATTCTGCGATTTTCCCTCGACTACCCGAGCGCCCGACGCGTCACGCTCGCGACGAACTACCGCTGTCCCGTCGCGGTCGTCGCCGCTTCGGCACGGATGATCTCCGTCAATCGTGAGCGCTTCGACAAGCCGATCCGCGCACCCGCCACCGCAGCGCACACCGATAACGCGATCACGGCATGGAACAGCGCCAGCCCGGCCTGGACCGATGCGCTCGTGCGCCTCGCGGCCGTCGAAGACGCTGCCGGCCGGTCGTTCTGCTTCCTTTCGCGCACGCGGGGCGAGCTCACGCCCATCTTCTTGGCGCTGGTGCATGCGGGCGTTCGTCATGCGACGGCGGTGCAGCCGATCGTCGAGAACGAGCGGATCGTGGCTCTCATCGGGGCCGCACGTCCGCTCGACACTGTTGAGCACCCCTTCCATGTCCTCCGCCGACTACGGGCGGGTCGCGGCTGGTCGCGCGGTGACCCCTCATCCGACCTGCTCAGCGACGAGGACCATGCCGCGCTCGATGCCCTGCTCGGCTGGTCGACCGGCTTCTCGCGATCAGCCGCGTTCGTGGACGCCTACGACACCGCGCGTGCGCGGATCGCCTCGCTGCGGGACCCCGAAGCGAGTGTCGAGCTGGCAACCGTGCACGCGTCGAAGGGTCGTGAATGGGAGACCGTCGTCCTCATCGGCTTCGAATCCGACCGGATTCCGAACCGTCGATCGATCGCCGATGGCGATGACCCCGACAGAGCCACCGAGGAAGAGCGGCGGCTTGCCTATGTCGCGCTGACCCGCGCGACGCGCCAGCTCATCCTCGCGTTCGACCCGAGCCGGCCGCCACCCTTCCTCGCTGAGATGGGCTTCGGGACCGCTCACGGATAGATCCGTCTTCTCCACTGCTGCCTTGATGTCGCGAAGCGCCTTTCGACCCTTGCTCGACGTCAGGAGCCGGCCGCGACCGGCACGCGACGCCCCCGTGGCGGTGAGGACGACTCGGCTGGGGCGTCGGTCATGCCGAGGACCGGGCGAAGGTATCGGCCCGTGTGCGAACCGGGTGCGCTGGCCACCCGTTCCGGCGTGCCGGCCGCCACGAGCTCGCCGCCCTTGTCACCGCCATCGGGCCCGAGATCGATGACCCAATCGGCGGTCTTGATGACGTCGAGGTTGTGTTCGATGACCACGACGGTGTTTCCGCTCTCGACCAGCCGAGAGAGAACCTGGAGCAGCCGCGCGACGTCGTCGAAGTGGAGGCCTGTCGTCGGCTCATCCAGGATGTAGAACGTCTTGCCCGTCGCGCGTTTTGACAGCTCGGTGGCCAGCTTGACGCGCTGCGCCTCGCCGCCGGAGAGGGTCGTCGCGGGCTGGCCGAGATGCACGTAGCCCATGCCGACATCGAACAGGGTCTGGAGCTTGTTGCGGATCGACGGCACGGCCTCGAAGAACTTCAGCGCCTCCTCGACCGTCATCTCGAGGATCTCCGCGACGTTCTTGCCCTTGTAGTGGATCTCGAGCGTCTCGCGGTTGTAGCGCCGGCCTTTGCACACCTCGCATGGCACGTACACGTCGGGAAGGAAGTGCATCTCGATCTGGACGATGCCGGCACCCTGGCACGCCTCGCAGCGGCCACCCTTGACATTGAAGCTGAAGCGGCCGGGCTTGTAGCCGCGGAGCCGCGACTCCGGCACAGCGGCCAGCATCTCGCGCAATGGCCCCCAGAGTCCGGTGTAGGTCGCCGGATTCGAGCGTGGCGTGCGCCCGATCGGCGACTGGTCGATCTGGATCACCTTGTCGATCAGCTCGACCCCCTCGATCCGATCGTGCCTGCCTGCGGGTTCTCTCGATCCCCAGATGCGCTGGGCCAGGGCCGGGTGCAGGATCTGGGTCACGAGGCTCGACTTGCCTGATCCGCTCACGCCGGTGACCGCGATGAAGCGGCCGAGCGGGAAGGCGACGTCGATCCCCTTCAGGTTGTTCTCGCGCGCGCCCCGGATGACGAGTGCGTCCCGCTTGCCATTCCGTCGGCGCTGTGGGACGGGCACCGTCTTCTCGCCCCGCAGGTAGGCGCCGGTTATCGAGCGCCTATTCTGCAGCAGCGCAGCCAGCGGCCCCGAATGAATCAGCCGGCCGCCATGCTCCCCCGCCGCGGGACCGATATCGACCACCCAGTCAGCTGCCCGGATCGTCTCCTCGTCATGCTCGACCACCAGCAGCGTATTCCCGAGCTCGCGGAGCCGCACAAGCGTCGCGATCAATCGGGCGTTGTCGCGCTGGTGGAGGCCGATCGACGGCTCGTCCAGGATGTAGAGCACGCCCATCAGGCTGGAGCCGATCTGCGTTGCCAGCCGGATCCTCTGCGCCTCCCCGCCGCTCAGCGTGCCGGACGCGCGATCGAGCGTCAGGTAGTCGAGTCCGACATCGACCAGGAACCCGAGGCGTGCCCGGATCTCCTTCAGCACCTGGCGCGCGATCGTGTTCTCCCGCTCCGTCAGACGCTCCGAGAGCTCTCCGTACCAGGCCAGCGCATCGGTCACGGACTTGCGCGTCGTCTCGATGACGTTCCTGCCCCCCACGGTGACGGACAGCGACTCCGGCTTGAGGCGCATCCCGTTGCAGGTGGGGCACGGCTTGTTCGTCATGTACCGCTCGTAATCGGCACGCATGTTGTCCGAGCCCGTCTCGCGGTGGCGCCGCGTCAGGTTCGGGATGATCCCCTCAAACGTCGTTTTGAAGGTGTGGATGTTCCCGTTGCGCGCTCGGTACCGAACGCCGATTCGCTCGCCGCGGTTGCCGTACAGGATGATGCGGCGTGCCTCGTCGGAAAGCTCTCGAACCGGGACATCCGTCCGGAACTGGTAGTGCTCGGCCACCGCCTCCAGGATCTTGCTGAACCAGCTCTCCGTCGCGGCCATCCGACGCCATGGCAGCACCGCCCCCTCATCGATCGAGAGGTCGTCGTTGGGCAGGACGAGCTCAGGGTCGATCTCCAGCCGCGACCCGAGCCCGGTGCAGTCCGGACAGGCACCGTGCGGCGAGTTGAAGCTGAAGTTGCGCGGCGCCAGCTCCTCGAACGATCCACCGTGCTCGGGGCATGCGTACTTCTCGCTGTACAGCCGATCCGCCTCCTTCGGCGGGGCATCGGGCAGGTTGAGGAGCAGCAGCCCATCGGTCATCCGCAGCGCCGTCTCGATCGAGTCGGCCATGCGCGAGGCATCCGGGCGTGGAGTGCCGTCGTCGTCGGCCTCGCGGACGACAAGGCGATCGACGACCACCTCGATGCTGTGCTTGTACTTCTTGTCGAGCTTGATCTCCTCGTCGAGATCACGCAGCTCGCCGTTGACCCTGACGCGCACGAATCCGGCCTGTTTCGCTCCGGCCAGCAGCTTCTCGTGCTCGCCCTTCCGGTCCCGAACGAGGGGTGCCATCAGCATCACGCGCGTGCCCTCGGGCAGCCGGTACACCTGGTCCACCATCTGCTCCACGGTCTGGCGCTCGATTTCGCGGCCGCAGACCGGGCAGTGCATGCGGCCGATGCGCGCAAAAAGCAGGCGCAGGTAGTCGTAGATCTCGGTGACCGTGCCGACGGTGCTTCTCGGGTTCCGCGAAGCGCCCTTCTGGTCGATGCTGATGGCCGGGCTGAGCCCGTCGATCTGGTCGACATCGGGCTTCTCCATCTGCCCCAGGAACTGCCGCGCATATGCGCTCAGTGACTCGACGTAGCGGCGCTGTCCCTCGGCGTAGATCGTGTCAAAGGCGAGGCTCGACTTCCCGGAGCCGGACAGCCCGGTGATGACGATGAGCCGATCGCGCGGCATCTCCACGTCGACGTTCTTGAGGTTGTGCTCGCGCGCGCCGCGGACCACGATCTTGTCGGAGGGCATCGGATTGCCATCCTAGCAGGAACTGGACCGATGCGAACGTCTGTTCGGTTTGGCCGCTCCGCCACCGCTGGCGACGAAGATTGATTGCTCTTGTGGCGTCCGGGCAGGTTGTGCTCGGTTGGCATTCGCCCCGCGTGACGCGATGCTGGTGGCTGGTACCAGACCAGTACGAATGGGGCAACAGGACCGATGTTCTCGGTGGCAGTCAAGGGATACGGCATCGTCATCTGGGATGGCGACGGCGCATGGCGCACGTTCGGCGCCAATGAATCACTGAGTGCCACGCTGGCTGCGCGAATCGAGGCCGCCCTCGCGTACGTCCCGTCACTCGCTGATGAGCCTGACGTCCGCGAGGCGCTCCTCTCCCTCTCCGGCGCCGGCCTCCTCTCGGCCGATTGCGAGCACGGCCCCGACGAGTGCGACGGAGAGACCGGCCTGGGCTGATTGGGGAGGACTGCCGCAACGTTTCGAGATCAGCGCGCCGGAGCCTGATCTGCGGCGGGATTTTGGTCTTCTGTGGAGGACCGATACGCGTGCCGGGCGCCGTCATCGGCGGCCGCGTTCCACTGTCACCGGTTATAGCCTTAATGATATATCGGCTGAGGTGGAGCGACAGTCGCCGGCGGCTCGGTGTCGACCTAAACAACGTCTCGCGGATCTGGCCTGGATCGGATGATCGCGCCCACCATCGGCCTCCGGCGCAGGACCGCGATGGATCGCGTCCGGGCTCGACGCGACGTATGACGTATGTCACGGACCGGTTAGCGGTGCTACGATTCCGCACCCGTCCGTCTCCCCTCCTGAGCACGTGCTGTCTTCCGATGCCTGACGAACTCGCCATCCATGCCCGCGGTGTGACCCGCGTGTACAAGGCCAAGCCCGATCCGGTCACCGCCCTCGGCGGCGTCGACCTCGACGTCGAGCCCGGCGAATACTTTGGGTTGCTCGGTCCGAACGGCGCGGGCAAGACGACCCTCATCAAGATCCTGACGACGCTTCTCCTGCCGACCAGCGGAACGGCGAAGGTGGCTGGCTTCGACGTGGCCAACGAGACGGCGAAGATTCGGCGCGTGATCAACATGGTGGCCGGTGGCGAGCAGTCGGGGTATGGCCTGCTCACCGTCCGCGAGCAGCTCTGGATGTTCAGCCAGTTCTACGGTCTGCCGACCCGTGAAGGGTGGCGTCGCGTGGACGAGCTGATCGAGATCACCGGCCTGATCGAGCAGCGCCAGCAGAAGGTCCGCACGCTCTCCACCGGTCAGCGGCAGAAACTCAACTTCGCGCGCGGACTGCTGAACGACCCGTGGGTCCTGTTCCTGGACGAGCCGACCCTGGGGTTGGATGTCGCCGCCGCTCGGGATCTTCGAGAGCACACGCTCTCGTGGAAGGCGGCGGCGCCCGGACGCACGCTGCTGCTCACGACGCACTACATGGTGGAGGCAGAACAGCTCTGCGACCGGATCGCCATCGTCGACCGTGGCAAGATCCTGGCGCTCGGGACGCCGGAGGAGCTGAGACGACGAGTGCAGTCCGAGTCCATCTTCCGCCTCGAGCTCGACCGCATGCCCGAGAGCGGCGGGATCGCCGGCATCGCCGCGCTGCCGGGAGTGGTCTCCGCGGTGCGAGCCGACGAGGAGATGGCGGATGGTGCCGCCTCGGATCGCGTTGCGCTCAAGGTCGCGCTCGCCGACGATTCGGCCCTGACCAGCGTGGTCACGGCGGTGGCCGAGCGCGGCTCGCATCTCGTTGGCCTGGCGAAGTCCGAACCGAGCCTCGAGGACGTATTCGTCGAGCTTGTCGGGCGTGGCTTCGGCGACGAGAGCGACGAGAACGGCAGCGAGGAACCCGCCGCATGAGCGGCTACCACGGAGCCCCCGCCACGACCGCGCGTGAAGCCGCCGACTGGTCGACAGCGCGCGTCATCCAGACGAACATCCGTGCGGTCCTGGGGCGTGCCTATCCCCGGGTCATCGGCCTGACCAGGGAACCGTCCTGGCTCTTCTTCGAGATCTTCCTGCCGTTCCTTGCCGTGAGCGCCTTCGTCTTCGTGTACCGCGCGCTCGAGGCGCCGGAGGCCTTCATCGGCTTCGTGGTCCTCGGCGGCGCCATGACCTCGTTCTGGCTCAACGTCGTGTGGATGATGGCCGCCCAGTTCTACTGGGAGAAGGACCAGGGCAACCTCGAGCTCTACTTCACCGCCCCGATGCACCTGATGAGCGTCCTGGCCGGCATGGCCATCGGCGGGTTGGTCATGACGAGCTCGCGAGCGCTGGCCGTCATCGGCATCGGCTCATTGCTGTATGGCGTGACCTATGACATCCAGCAGCCGTTCCTGCTGGCAGGCGTATTCCTGCTGACCATGATCCCGCTGTACGGCATGGGGATGCTGTTCGCATCGCTCTTCCTGCTCTGGGGACGCGAGGCATTCCACCTTGCCCAGCTCCTCCAGGAACCGATCTATTTCCTGGGCGGGGTGAACTTTCCCCTGCGCGCCATCGGCCCAATCGCTGGAGTGGTCATTGCGACCCTGCCGCTCGGGGTCGGCCTCGACGCGATGCGTCAGCTGGCGTTCGCCGACAGCGGCGTGCAGGGCGTGCTGCCGGTCGGGACCGAGATCCTGATCCTGGTGGCGATGGGAGTGGTCTTCCTCGTCGCCGCCCGGCTGGCGCTCGGCTACCTGGAATATCTCGCGCGGCGCGAGGGTCGATTGACACTGCGATGGCAGTAACCGATCGAACCGTCCCTGTCCGCGGCATGACGGCGGGAGACGCGTGGCGCAGCTTCCGCACCGCCATCGGCCTCGGCTGGGCGATCGAGTCCAACTGGTCCGATCCGTTCCTCTTCGCGATCTACACCATGGCCAAACCGCTCGCCGCGGCCGGGATCCTGGTCGTCATGTTCCAGGTCATCACCCAGGGGCAGAACACCGAGTTCCTCCAGTTCCTGATCGTCGGAAGCGCGCTATGGAATGTCGTGTTCGGCGTGATGAGCGGGCTGGTGCAGTCGATCCTCGAGGACCGCGAGCGCTATCGGATGATCAAGTACGTCGTCGTCACGCCCACGTCCCTCTTCCCGTTCCTCCTGGGTCGGTCGCTGGCGCGCGTCGTCGTCTCGTTCGTGGCGGTGATCCTGACGATGCTCGTCGGGATCGTGTTCCTCGGCGTTCAGCTGCAATCGAACCTCCTGTACCTCGTGCCGGCCACGATCCTGGGCGTGATGGCGGTGATGGCTCTCGGCGTGTTCATGGCCGGGTGGTGCCTCCAGCTCCGACAGGAGGCTTGGTCCTACCCGGAGGCGATCGCCGGCGCGCTGTACCTGATTTCCGGCGCCATCTTCCCGATCGACATCCTGCCCGCCTTTTTGCACCCCATCGCCTACGCCTCGCCAACCACCTGGTGGCTCGAGGCGTCCCGCCGTGGACTGCTTGGCCACGGCTCGCCGGGAACGCTGGGCGACCTCTCGGACGGAACGGTCATGCTCCTGCTGATCGTCTCGACGGCGGTCGTGATTCCGGTGGCGCTCGCCGCCTTCGCCTGGTTCATGCAGCGCGCCAGACAGGCGGGGCTGCTCGACATGACCACGGGGAGCTGACGCCCTACCGAACCAGCTCGTCGTAGTCGGTGACCACGAAGGTCTCGCGGCATCGCTCGACGCGCTCCGGCACACACGAGTCAGCGGCCGGATGGTCGAACTGTCCGACGAAGACGAGCTGCTGGCCCCGCAGGTTCGGCCCGCCAGGATCTGCGCGTGACGGGAATCGGTTGCCCAGTGGAGCGGCAAGCCGCAGACCGTCCCGGATGAGCTCCTCCTGCGTGACATCCTCCGGCGGCTGCGACGGAAGAAGGACCCGAAGCGGGCAGTCACGCTGGAGCCAGGCGACGGACGCATCGGCGCCACCAGCATCACCCGTGCAGTCGGCATCCAGCTCGGCGTACCAGCCGCTGACGTAGACCTCGTCGCCCCCTCCGAAGCCGGCCCGCGCCTCTTCGACGGTGAGTGGATCAACCTCTGGTCGCGCCCCACCGAGGGAGCCGATCACGACCATGAACAGGACGAATGCGCCCAGGGCGGCCACGAGCAACACGCCGATCCGGACCTCGCGCGTCATCTCGGCAGGGCCTTCCACCGATCACGCACGAGCTCGATCCCCCGTCGCCACAGCTCGACATGGGCCGCATCATTCAGCCAGGTCGACGCACCCGAAGGATGCGGCAGACACACGACCGATGCGTGCGGGGCGGCCTCCCAGGCAAGCTCGCGACCCACGAGCTCATGCAGCTTGACCCCGGATCCGAACGCGAAGCGGTGCGCCATGCCGCCGACGAGCAGTACCAGCCCTGGCCGCACGAGACGCAGCTCCTCGCCCAGGAACGGCGTCCACCGCGCGATCTCGGCACGCGATGGCGGCAGGTCAACGGAGGAGCCCGCGGCGCGACCCGGATAGCATTTGGCGATGCTGGTCACGTACCAGCGCTCACGAAAGTCCTCGATGGCAATGTCGGCTGCGGCAAGCCAGCCACACAGGCGCTTCCCCGCATCCCACGCGAACGGGAGCCCGGTCTCGATCTCGCGCCAGCCCGGTGCCTGGCCGATGAGCATCGCGCGCTCCCGACCGTCACCGGAGAGCACCGGTTGCGCTCCACCTCCGCACGCGGGCATCGTGTCCTGGAGTGCGCGCAGCTCCGTTCCGGCTGGAGCGCGGCGCGGCGTCGGAGTGGGCCAGTCGCCGGCATGCCGGAGACGCCTCGGTTCCGCGATCGAGAGATCGATCACGCCGACGGACGGAGCGCCTCCGCCGCGCGGAGGTCATCGGCAATCGCGAGGCGAAGCATGCGGCGCACGCCGTCGTGGTACGGACCGGCGGCGGAGAGCGCGTCGGTGAGCGCATCGCGGGCGGCGTAGAGGCGATCGATCGCGTCGACCGTCAGCTCTGGCGCCCCGCCACCAAGGTCTCGCACGAACGCCACGTCCTGGCGCTCGATTGCGTCGAGCAGGTCGGCGGCCTCCGACGGATCACCCCCATCGAGCGCGTCCGCCAGCTCCTCGCGCGCCAGCTCCAACCACCGCATCCAGGTGGCGAACTCCGCATCGCTCGGCGGCAGCTCATCCAACGTAAAGGCGGCACGTCCGCCCTCCGGCGCGGCCGCTCGTTCGACCTCGTACCAGTTGTCGCCGACGAAGTCCGGCTGGGATTCGCCGCTCGCCCGCAGCCACGCGGTGAAGCGGCTCACGCGTCGCGGCATGGCCGAGGCGGCCTCGTCATCGGTGGCCGCGAACACCGCGCATCCCGGCAGCTCAGCAGCGTACGCTCCCACGCGGCCGGTGCCATCGACATCAGTCTCAACGAAAATCGCGTGCGGCATGGTGCCGGCCACTACATCAGCCCCTGCTGACGCCAGAGTATATAGGTATATACCCCAGGGACTTCACCACTCATGCTCGTCTCCGTTTCGGCGGACGACGCCGTGATCCGGCGGCGATGACGTTCGGCTTGGTCTGGACGCTGAAGACCTGCGAGGCTCCGTCGCGGGCCTGGCGGCTCACCGGTTCCTCGGCGCCCGCCGCAGCAGCGTATACCTCGGCCGGGATACTGCCCGGCGCGGCCGCGAGCTCCTCGCGCAGGCGACGCAGCTGGAGGATCTCGTCGCGCAGTGCGGCCGCACGCTCGAACTCGAGGTTGCGGGCCGCCTCCTTCATCTGCGCCTCCAGCCGACCGGTCATCGCGGCCAGCTCCGCCGGCTCCTTGCCGGCGACCTGGAGCTCGGCACGCTCCTCGGCGACGCGGCGCAGGCTCTCGTGGATGCTGCGGATCTCCTTGATGATCGTCTCCGGCGTGATGCCGTGCTCAGTGTTGTACGCAACCTGCTTCTCGCGACGCCGATCGGTCTCGTCCATCGCCTTGCGCATCGAATCGGTGACGCGATCGGCGTACATGATCACCCGTCCCCCGATGTTGCGGGCCGCCCGGCCGATCACCTGGATCAACGAGCCGCCGGAGCGCAGGAAGCCCTCCTTGTCGGCGTCGAGAATGGCGACGAGCGTCACCTCCGGGAGATCCAGCCCCTCGCGCAGCAGGTTGATGCCAACCAGTACGTCATACACGCCCAGGCGGAGGTCACGCAGGATCTCGATCCGCTCGAGCGTGTCGACCTCCGAGTGCAGCCACTGCACCTTGATGCCAAGTTCGGACAGGTAGTCGGAGAGGTCTTCCGCCATCTTCTTGGTCAGGGTCGTGACCAGGGCCCGCTCGCCACGCTCCACCGTTCCGCGGATCTCGGCCAGCAGGTCGTCGATCTGCCCGGTGGTGGGCCGGACGCTGATCGTGGGGTCCACCACGCCGGTCGGACGGATGAACTGCTCGGCGACCCGGTCGGCGCGCTCAGTCTCGTACGGTCCGGGTGTGGCGCTCATGTAGACGACCTGGCTAAAGTGGTCCTCGAACTCCTCGAAGGTGAGTGGCCGGTTGTCCAGTGCCGATGGCAGGCGGAACCCGAAGTCGACCAGGATCTCCTTGCGGGTCCGGTCGTTCTTGTACATCCCGTGGACCTGCGGAATCGAGATGTGGCTCTCGTCCATGATGAGCAGGAAGTCGGTCGGGAAGTAATCGATCAGCGTCCATGGCCGTGACCCGGCCTCCCGGCCGGCGAGGTGGCGCGAGTAGTTCTCGATACCGGAGCAGAAGCCGACCTCTCGCATCATCTCCAGGTCGAATACCGTCCGTTGTCGCAGGCGCGCCGCCTCGAGGTCGCGGCCCTGGTCGTTCAGCCAACGCACCCGCTCCTCCATCTCCGCGTCGATCTTGTCGACGGCCGCCAACAGCTTGTCGCGCGGCGTCACGTAGTGGGAGGCCGGGTACAGGTTGACCTCCGTGCGCTCGGCCAGGACTTCGCCGGTCAGGTCGTCGATCTCCACGATCCGTTCCACCTGGTCGCCGAAGAAGTCGACGCGGACCACGTACTCGCCATGCGGCGGCTGCACCTCGAGCACGTCGCCCCGAACCCGGAACTTGGCACGTCCCAGCGCCGCGTCGTTGCGCTGGTACTGAAGGTCCACCAGGTGGCGCAGGATCCCGTCTCGCCGATACGACCCACCCACCTTGAGGCCGATGACGGTTGCCCCGTAGTCGACCGGCGCGCCGAGGCCGTAGATGGCGGACACCGACGCCACGATCACCACGTCCCGCCGCTCGAACAGCGCTCGCGTGGCGTTGTGCCGCAGCCGGTCGATCTCGTCGTTCCGCGACGAGTCCTTCTCGATATACGTATCGGATCGCGGGAGATAGGCCTCCGGTTGGAAATAGTCGTAGTAGCTGACGAAGTACTCGACCGCGTTGTCGGGGAAGAATTCCTTGAACTCCTGGTAGAGCTGCGCGGCGAGCGTCTTGTTGTGAGCCATGATCAGGGTCGGCTTCTGGACCGCCTCGATGACCTTGGCGGCCGTGAAGGTCTTGCCGGTGCCGGTCGCTCCCAGGAGAACCTGGTGCTTGAGGCCGGACTCGACCCCATTGATCAGCGAGGCGATCGCCGATGGCTGGTCGCCGGTCGGCTCGAACGGGGCGTGGACCTTCAGCTCGGGCATGGACCGACGATTCTAGCGGGCTCCATCGGTCCCATGCGGACCACCCTGAACGGCCTATATCAGTACCAGCGCGGCATCCATACGATCGGGAAGTCATCCCAAATCCGATACGAGCTGCGCTCCCACCTTGAAGTTGGCATCTCCCCAGCCACGCAATGCGCCGATACCGGCACCGCCGGGTGACCGACCGCGCGCGGGACACCGCGGACAGGCAATGGTCGAGTTCGCCGCCGTCCTGCTGCCGATCATGCTGGTCGTCGTCGGGATCATCCAATTCGGCCTGCTCTTCAACGCGGAGGTCACTCTCACCAACGCCGCCCGCGAGGGCGGCCGCGAGGGCACCGTCTACGTCTACCGCTACGGGACCACGGACACCCAGACGACGAACGACGCCGCCCGCTGCACGGCAGCGGTCCAGTCCACCGCGGCCGCCTTCGGGCTGCTCAACGCCACGAGCCCGCACTTCACGTCCGCCTCCGCCTGCACGGCTGGCCACCGGGTGGACGCCAATACGTGGGTCAACGGCGACCTGCGCATCACGTACAGCCAGCCGGCCGACGTCGTGACGAGCGACGCTCGGCGAAACTACCGAATGACCGTCCGCGTGACCTATCGGTCGGACATCATCGTGCCGCTCATCGGCGCGCTCCTGCCCACGGATGGCAACGGCCGATTCGTCCACGTCGCTGAAGTGGCGATGGTGATCAACTGATGCCGAACCCTCCCCGCGAGGACGGGCGGGCACGCGGACAAGTGCTGATCATGTTCGCCCTCGCGCTCGTGGTGCTGCTGGGATTCGCGGGCCTGGCGGTCGACGTCGGCCGCCTGGTGGCCGAACGGCGCCACGTGCAGAACGCGGCCGACGCAGGAGCGCTGGCTGCGTGCGTGAGACTGATCGACGGCGGGACCGACGCGGAGGCAGCCCAGGCGGGACGCGAGGTCGCCCTTCTCAACCTTGCGGGGTCTCCGGCCGCCGCCACCGAGACGATCGCCCCGGATGGCGCCCATGTGCCGGCCGAGGCGAGCCTGGCCGGGCGAGGGAATGAGCTGACCAGCGGCGTGCTCATCGAGACTGAGACACGCGTGGTCGGAACCAGCGTCACGGTAATCAAACGGGCCAGGGTGGCGATCGAATCGAGCGTCGCCACCACCTTCGGGCGGGTCGTCGGCGTCGACGACCTGGGGACCAGTGCGCGTGCGCGGTGCGGAATGGAGGGCGGACCCACCGTCCCCATCGTCGCTCGTCGGCACATCAATTCGCCGGGGCCGAACGACCCGGACTGCGGCGCCGCGGGACAGCACACGTTCGTCGACCACCTGGCCACCGCCGCCACCAGCACGTGCGGCGGCGCCGACGAGACCAACGTCCTCGGCTACGGCGGTCGCACGCCGGCCAGCGAGACCTCCCCCGGTCCGGTATTCAGCCTGTACGGGCCGGACAGCAAGGCGAGCAACGACCCGTCCTTCCGCGGCTTCATCGCCGTCGACATCCGTAATTTCGCGTCCACGACATCGCGCCGGTATTACAACGGCGTGGACGCCGGCACGAACGCGAACCTGATCAAGCAGAAGGAGGGCGACTACATCCTCGCCCGCTATTACCCAGGGCCGCCGTTCCCGCCGGTCGTCTCGCCGCCCGATCCCAACGCGCAGGTCGCCGTCCTGAGCGGAAACGACACGAGCATGGTGGTTGGCAACTTCGAGACGGTCTACAAGGTCGGTGACGTGATGGTACTCGCCGTCTATGGCGGCACCGTCAAGGCGATCCCCGACTTCAGCCTGACTCCCCCGCCCACGATCAACCTCCCCGCCACGGCGACGACCCCCACGGATGGCCCGAGCTTCACCGTCGCGCGCAACGACTCTTTCGTCGGAACGGTGGAGCTGCACCTGCATGGCGATGACGACGCGCCGGACCCCACGGATGACATCGTTGACGAGACAGCGCTTCTTGGCATCGGCGTTCCGCTCCCGGGCAAGATCAACCAGCCCGGCTGGAATCCGGCGGCGGGACCGACCGATGGCTTCCGGCCCACGCGTCAGGGCACCACCGTCACCATGAAGGATTTCCGCACCAACGCCGTGCCCCCGGGTATCTACACCGCGTGGCTGGAGGGCCACTCGGCATCGCCGTACAACACCACCCGACGGCAGCCCGTGACCGTCCTGATCGGCGGCACCGAGCGCGACTTCAGCCTCGGAAATTCAGTCACGGCCGGTCAGACGTCAACCCTCGGCGGCAACATTTCGATGGACCTCTACGTATCCACCGCGAAGACGAGTGACCCAACGAATTGGGGTGCGGCCGGAACGGCCGTGAACCTGTCGATCGACGCGGACACGCTGCCTGCCGGGATGGCGGTCGCCCCTTCCTTCAGCTCGCCGTCGGTCGTGCCATCAGTCGTGTCGAAGCCGGGAAACCCCTTCGGGACCAAATCGGTCCTGACGATCAATTCCGGCGGACTGGCCGCGGGAACGTACAACTTCGTCGTCAGAGCCAAGGGCACGAACGGCGCGGGTCAGCCCGTGACGCACCTGCTGCCCATCGTGTTCAGCGTGGTCAATGAGCCGAGCGCCGGCAACTACGTCGACATCACCGGATTCGCCGTGTTCGAGGTTACCGAGGTCACTGCCAACGGCATCGAGGGGCGTGCGATCTCGCCCATAGCTGCGAGCTCAGAGGACTGGGCGCTCCGCCGAGCCCTCCGAGCACGCCTCATCTCCTGGACCGACTGAAGCACCCCCAAAGGGAGTTCACACACCGTGGAAATGGAATACACCGATCGAAACTCGCGTCGCGGGAAGGTCTACATCATCGTCGGAGTGATCGTCGCTCTCCTTGTT
The DNA here is from genome assembly GCA_030859955.1 of Chloroflexota bacterium. Classification (GTDB taxonomy): domain Bacteria; phylum Chloroflexota; class Limnocylindria; order QHBO01; family QHBO01; genus JACDBZ01. Next base: position 34,564 of record JALZJE010000216.1, read on the forward strand.
GGTGGTGTCGTCTTCGTCGCGCTCCGCTTCAGTGGGGTGACCCAGGAGCCCGTTGCGGAGACCCGCGAGGTCGTGGTCGCGATGGTTGAGATTCCCGCCAGGAAAGTGATCGAGGAGGCCGACCTGCAGCTGCGCACCCTGCCGGCCGATCCCACCAACGCCAGCGCGTTCACGTCGGTCGACGCCGTCGTCGGCCGCATCGCCAGCGTGCCGGTCTCGCTCGGGGAAATCCTGTCTCCGAATCTGCTCGCCTCCTCGGTCAGCGGTCAGGAGTACTCGATCCTGGAGCCCGGTTCCGAGTTCGACCCGAATGGACCGGATATTCGCGCTGTCTCCCTGACGGTCCCCGACGATCGGGCCGTCGCCGGCACCCTGCTGGCCGGCCAGCGCGCGGACCTCATCGTTACGATGACCGTCAATCCGCTCATCGGCCAGGACCCCGAGGCCGCCGCTACGGAGGTCGAGTTCGTCGCCGGACCCTCGACCAAGGCGACGCTGCAGACGGTGACGATCCTATCGCGAGTCGGACCCATCTACATCGTGCGCACCGACCTTGCGACGGCGGAGAAGATCGCCGAGTTCCAGGCCGTCGGCGGCCAGTTCGCGTTCGCGCTCCGGCCCGACGAGGATGATCGCACGGCCGACACGGAGGGCTCGACCGTCGACATGCTCCTCGAAGAGTTCGGGTTCCCCCTGCCGCGTCCAGCCGAGCTGGAGGGCGGAGAGGCGGGCTCCAGCGCCGCGTCCACGCCGCCACCGGCGGAGGAGAGCGCGGCGCCCGAGGAGAGCGCGGCGCCCGAGGAGAGTCCCGCGCCGTAGGTCACCCGCGGTTCAGCCGCTAACCAGCGTCGCCAGGGCCTGTTCCACCTGGCGGCGCGTCTCGTCGATCGGTACCGACCCGTCGATGACGACGTCGGCGGCGTCCACCTTGTCCTCCTGCGATGACTGGCTGGCCAGCCGGCGTCGAGCGGTCGACTCGTCCATTCCGCGCGACTCCGCGAGTCGTCGGATGGCATCGGCCTCCTCGCAGCGAACAGCCCAGATCTGGTCGCAGGCATCCGCCAGCGGCGACTCGAGGAGCTTGATCACCTCGACCGCGGCGACCTCCACCCCGCCCTGCGCCAGCTCCGCGAGCCGGGCCCGAATGGCGCCACGCACCCGCGGATGCAGGATGGCCTCGAGGTCGCGCAGCGCAGCCGCATCGGCGAAGACGATCGTTGCCAGCTCGGCGGCCTGGTAGGTGCCGAACCGCCCGAGGATGGCCGTCCGTGCGTCCGCGTCGTTCTGCCGAATCTCGCGCGCCACCGCATCGGCGTCGATGGTTGCCACGCCCGCATCGCGCAGCATGCCGGCCACGGTGCTCTTGCCGCACCCGATGTTGCCGGTCAGACCGATCACCTTCATGCCGATGCCGATCCTACCCATCGGGTTGGCAGCGCGGGCAGAAATGCGTGCTGCGCTGGCCAACCACGATGCGCCTGATCGGTCGTCCGCATCGATAGCAGGGCTGCTCCGTCCGCCGGTAGACCGCGAGACGCTCCGCGTTCGCTCCCGGCTCGCCATCGACCCCGACGTAGTCGCTGAAGCTGGTGCCGCGGTGCGCGATCCCCTCGCGCAGCACCTGGCGCACCGTCCGATGCAGCCGTCTCACGTCACGCGCATCCAGGCTGTCAGCGCTGCGCAGCGGATGGAGCCGTGCCCGCCACAGCGCTTCATCGGCATAGATGTTGCCGACTCCGGCGATGAAACTCTGGTCGAGCAGCAGGCTCTTGAGCTTCGCCGACCGGCCGCGCAGCCGCTCAGCGAGCCGGATCGCGGTGAACCCGCGGGTCAGCGGCTCAGGCCCGTGCCCGCTGAAGAGCTCACCGATCCGGTACCGTCGCGTGCTCTCGGCGACGCGCTTCGACCGCGTCCCTCGTCCGGCACCGATGCTGCGCAACCCGCCGCCGGGCCAGAGCCCGATGCGTCCGAACTTGCGGACATCGCGGTACCGGAGCTCCCGCCCATCCTCGAGTGAAAAGACGACCCGGGCGTACAGATCCGCGGCCGCATCGGCCTCGACGACGATCAGCGCACCCGTCATGCGAAGCGCGACCGTCATGACCCGGCCGTCGGCGAGGTGCAGCAGCACGGTCTTTGCCCGGCGGGCCACGCGCTGGATGGTGGCGCCGGCGATCTCGGCTGCGAACCGCTCCGGAGGCTGTGGGTGCCGGATGGTGCGATCCCAGTGGATTGAGGCACCGGTGATCGTCGCGCCGGCGACCCGCCGCTGGAGGTCGCGGGCGACCGTCTCGACTTCGGGCAGCTCAGGCATGCGCGAGCGTCATGTCACCAGCTCCGCCCCGACCTCCTCCTCGGCCTCCTCGCGAGCCACGTCGCCGGCGGACTTGGGGACGCGGTGCCATCCGCCGTCATCGTCGGTCGGCAGGTATCGGTCCATCTGCTCCCAGTTGGAGCCGACCTTGAGGTCCACCTCGAGCGGGACATCGAGCGGAAGCGCCGACCGCATGATGTCGCGCACCAGTCCCGCGAGCTGCGGCAGCTCGTCCTCGTCAGTCTCGAAGATGAGCTCATCGTGGACCTGGAGAAGCATCTGGGAACGGAGGCCGGCCTCGCGCAGCGCCTCGTCGATCCGCACCATCGCGATCTTCATGCCATCGGCGGCCGTACCCTGGATCGGCATGTTGATGGCCATCCGCTCGCCGGATGAACGCAGCGCCTGGTTGCGGGCGGCGAGCTCCGGCAGGTATCGGCGCCGCCCGAGCAGCGTCGTCACGAATCCCTGGTCACGAGCCAGGATCTTCATCTCGGTGGTGTAGCGCCGAATTCCGGGATAGGCCGCGTAGTAATCCTCGATGAAGACGTGCGCCTCCTCCCGCGGAATGTTGAGCCGCTGCGCAAGCCCGAAATCGGAGAGGCCGTACGCGATGCCGTAGTTGATCATCTTGGCCACGCTGCGCTCCTTCGGCCCGACGGCCTCCGGAGCCAGGCCGAGCACGCGCGCGGCGGCGGCGAGGTGGATGTCGGCGTGCGCGGCGAAGTCCGCCTTCAACCCGGGGTCCTGCGAGACGTGCGCGAGGATCCGAAGCTCCTGCTGTGAGTAATCGGCGCCGAGCAGCAGCTTCCCGGCGGGCGCCACGAAGGCGCGTCGAATGCGCCTGCCGAGCGCGGTGCGGATCGGGATGTTGTGAAGGTTCGGATCCGTGCTCGAAAGGCGACCGGTGGCCGCCACGGCCTGCTGATACGTCGTGTGGAGGCGAGCCTGATCGTCGACCAGGGTGGGGAGCGCGTCGACGTAGGTCGATTTCAGCTTTGATACCTGGCGGTGCTCCAGGATCAGGCTCACGACCTCGTGCTTGTCGCGCAGCTCCTCGAGGACCGATGCGTCCGTCGAGCGACTCGTCCGCGTCCGCTTCGTTGACGGCAGCTCCAGCTCATCGAACAGGACCGCCTCCAGCTGACGCGGTGAGCCGATGTTGAACGCATGCCCAACGAATCCATAGATTCGAGTCTCCAGGTCGGCGAGGGTCGCACCGAATTCCTCGCTCATGGCACTCAGCGCGTTAAGGTCGATCCTGACACCGGCCTTCTCCATTCGAGCCAGGACCGGTAGGAGCGCCATCTCGACCTCGTCGAACAGCTGCGCCAGGCCACCGTCGACGAGCTGACCGCGGAGGATGGGCTGAGCGAGGAGTGCGGTGAGCGCCTCGGCCGCGGCACGTCGGGCCATCGGCTGCTCCTCCGCGCCGGTCTCGGGATTCACCGGCCTGGGAGGCAGCTCGGCGCCGAAATGCTGCGCCGCCAGGTCCTCGATCGTCTGCGAGCGGAGCGCCTGGTTGACCATGTACCCCGCCACCAGGGTGTCGACGAATGAGCCCGCCAGCTCCAGCTCCCTGTCGGCCCACAGCGTGGTCACCAGCTGCTTGAGGTCATGGCCGACGCGCACACGGTCCGCGCGGACCAGCTCGGCCGGGAGCCGCTCAAGGGCGACACTGCCCGGATTACACGGCACCCACCACGCGCTTCCGTCCGTCGCCGCGAGCGCGATACCGAAGAGCCGGCGTTCGAGTGGCCGGCCGATGCCGACCGACCATCCCAACCCGATGGCATCGCCATGCGCATCAAGCCACGTGCCGAGCTCATCGAGATCAGAGGCCGAGCGTGCGACCCGCGGGTCCACGTGCTCGATGGAGCCACCCGTGTCGGCAAGCGGGTCGGGACGCTCTCGCGCGACGCCGTCCGCCGAGGGTTCGGCGATGGCCCGACCGCCGAGAAGGTCAAGGCTGAGCTGGAGGCCACCGCGAGTCGCCTGCTCGGGGCTTTCGAACCCGGTCGGGGCGATGCTCGAAGCCGGAAGGCGGTCGATCAGCGACCGGAACTCGAGCTCACGCAGCCGCTGTGCCACGGCTCGCCGGTCGTATCGGCCCGTGCGCGCCTCCTCCAGCCCGAGCTCCACCGGCAGGTCGCACACGATGCGCCCGACCTCTCGCGACATGAAGGCGGATTCGCGATGCTCGGCCAGCCGATCCCGCATCTTGCCCTTCACTTCGTCGAGGCGCTCGTAGAGGCCGTCGAGCGTGCCGAATTGCCGGAGCAGGCTGCTGGCGGTCTTCTCCCCCACACCCGGCACGCCCGGGATGTTGTCCGAGGTGTCACCCTTCAGCGCCTTGTAGTCGAGCATCTGGTCGGGACGCAGTCCGTAGCGCTCCATGACCCGCGCTTCGTCATAGATCACGGTCGAGGCGACCCCCATCCGCGTGGTCAGCAGCCGCACGTGGTCGTCGACCAGCTGGAGGCCATCGAGGTCGCCCGACACGATCATGGTGTCGACGCCCTGGGCGGTGGCCTGCTTGGTGAGCGTCCCGATAACGTCGTCAGCCTCGTAGCCGGCGAGCTCCCGCGTCGGCATCCCCATCATCGCGGCGATCTCGCGCACGATCGGAAACTGCCCTCGGAGGTCGTCCGGCATGCTCGGACGCCCGGCCTTGTACTCGGGGAAGGCATCGAAACGGAACTGCGGCTTGCCGATGTCGAAGCTGACGATGGCAAAGTCCGGCTTCACGTCCTGCATCCCGCGGAGCACGATCTGGAGAAAGCCGAACACGGCGTTCACCAGCGTCCCGTCGGACATCGTGAGCGGCGGCAGCGCGAAGTAGCCGCGATACACGAGGCTCGGCCCATCGATGAGCATGAGGAGCGGTCGTCGGTCAGCCATGGAGCTCCAGAGTCTAGACCGATGGCCGCCTTCGGACCGCCGTAGAATCTGCGCCATGTCCGGACGTCGCAGCCTCGATCCGTACGCCGTCCTCGGCCTCGAGCGTAACGCGACACCGCTCCAGGTGGCGCGGGCGCATCGCCACCTGGCCAAGCGTCATCACCCGGACCTGCATGAGGGGGCGAGCGAGGCGGCCGAACGGATGCGCCACATCAACGAGGCGTGGGCGATCCTGTCGGACGCGACCCGTCGTTCCAGCTACGACCGCGCCTTCCCGGCGGCCGGAACGCCGGCCGGCGGCCACTGGGGAACGTCACGTTCGCCGATCCAGGCGGCCACTCCGTCATCGACGCGGACGTGGGCCACCTGGCGGGCCACGGCGGCCGAAACGCGCGCCGCGCCGCGCACCGTACGTCAGCCTGGCGAGGTGCCCACACCTCGCACGCGGCGGCCACCGCGGGTCGAACCGGCGCCGGCCACGTTCCGTGACTCGGGCTGGGCGGCGGTGCTTGCGGCCACGGTCATCGTGGTTCTCCTCCTGGGGGCCATCGCGGTGGGGCGCCTCACGCTCTGAGCTGAGGCCGCTGCCTCCATGGAAATCGAAGCGCCGCGGGGAGATCTGGTCCCTTTAGCGCCGCTGAGCGACGCTCCGCGTAAACCACCGAGCATGCCGCCGTAGGCGCCAAATCCGGCGCTCGGGTTTGATTCGAGACGCGGCTATGGACCGGGCTGAACGCTGATCCCTATCGGGCAGACGCCGAATCCCTCCAGCCCATCGACCGTGGTCATCCCTCCGCCCGCCTCGACGCGGTCACCGGTGCGACCGATCACGCGCCCATTGCCATCGAGCAACTCGATGCCATCGCCCTCGATCCGACCCGCGTAGCCCCGCGGCCAGATCGTGCGCTGTTCGCCCGAGTCGCCGCGAACGGCGATCCCCCACTCTGGATGCGCCACCAATGTCCCTGCAAGCAGAGCTCCGTCGCAGGCACCTCCGATTTGATCGCCCGGCGCGACCAGGATCGAAATCAGGTCGCCGTCCATCGGCGGCCCGCCGCCACTGGTCTGGGTGCTGGAGCGCAGGATCAGGCCGATGGCGCCAACGAGGATGATGAATCCCAATCCCACCGCGGCGGTGACGCCCGCGACCCGGAGTTCCCTGGTCGTCATGGTGGGACTCGGTCAGGCCGCTCGCGGAACGAGGATCCAGCGCAGGCCGACCGCGGCGACCATCAGGACTACCCCTGTGAACAGGACCATCGGCCAGGGTGATCGCTCGTCCGGAGTGGTGATCGGCAGCGATTCGCCACGCGCGTCCTGCTGGTCATCGGTGCCGGCCTCGTCGCGCGCTTCCGGGCTCCCCCGGCCGGTCAGCGGGGATGCAGGCGAGTCGCCATCGGAGCCAGATGACTCCGCGCCGCCCGCGCCGACCCTGGCCGGCTCACCCGCCGCGGATGCCGCCGGCTCCGCGAACTCCTGTACGGCTGCCGAGTCTGAACCGCCGCCGGCGCCACCTGACGCCATCTGGTCGAGTATGGGCGTGGCCGTGCCGACCGTTCCGACGAGCGCAAGCGCCGCACCGCCCGCGAGCAGCGGAGCAAAGAAGCGCCGTGCCCAGCCACCCAGCCGATCCACCCCCCGGTCTGCCTCGACCGGCGGGAGCAACTGAAGCGGGCGTGATGGCCGCATATCGGGCAGATCGCCGAGGGCCACGCGCAGCACACCCAGCTCGTTCACGAGCTGGGTGCATCGGTCGCAAGAAGAAAGGTGCTCCGTCAGCGCGGTGTCGACGGTCGCATCGGCGTCCTCGGAGGCAAGCGCAGCGAGGCGCTCGTCATCGGGATGATTCTGGTTCAGCATGCCATGGGTCCAGACGTCCTCATCCGGTGAACAGTTCCCTGTGGTCGGCCAGCAGCTCACGCAGGCGCAGCCGGCCGCGGTGGATTCGCGACTTCACCGTCCCAAGGGCGGATTGCGTCATCGATGCGACCTCGTTGTAGTCCATGCCGTACACGTCGCACAGCACGACCGCGGTGCGCTGGTCTTCTGGAAGACGTCGCAGCGCGAGCTCGAGATGCCGATACAGCTCGCTCTTCGTGGCCTCCGCGAGTGGATTGACGGCTCCGAGATCCGGCAGCTCGGCCGCGCCCTCATCCGGCTCCGGCAGTGGGCTGGATGGCCGACGCTGCGCACGTCGCAGGATGTCATAGCTCGCGTTGGCGGTGATCCGCAGCAGCCACGAACGAAATATCCCTCCCCGATACGAACCGATGGCCCGATACGCGTGGATGAACGCATCCTGCGTGGCATCCGCGGCCTGGTCGGGGTCACGGAGAAGGCGCCAGGCGAGGCCATAGCACGCGCTCTGGTAATGCTCCATGAGCTGCGCGAAGGCCGTGCGTTCCCCGGAGGCGGCACGCGCGATCACGGCAGCCTCGTCCGGCAGCGGCTGGGTTCGATGCGCGGGTGTCTTCTCGGGGGCATCTGCCATCTGCTTCCTATAATGACAACTCCCCGCGCCGGAGTGGCGGAATCGGCAGACGCGTCGGTCTCAAACACCGATGAGTGCAAGCTCGTGTGGGTTCAAGTCCCACCTCCGGCACCACACGACGTAGAGTTGTGATCCGCGTGGAGGCGATGACACAACGTGCGATTACAGCGAAGGCGGTTCAGCGAAGCCTCTGATGTCCGCCGCTTCCCCCACGGTCACATCGAGGTCGTCGAGCTGGACGACGTCGTGGTGGGCAAGATGATTTACGAGCCGGGTTGGCGCTGGTCGGTCGACATCAAGCCCATCGCGGCCACAGAGCTCTGCACCTACCACCACCTCGGCGTGACGCTCTCGGGGCGCCTGCGCGTCGAAACGCCCGACGGCACCGAGCTCGAAGTCGGACCGGGAGACGTGTTCGAGATTCCGCCCGGGCATGACGCCTGGGTCGTCGGCGACGAGCCGTGGGTATCGGTCGACTTCGAGGCGATGCGATCCTTCGGGCGCGGCCCTGATACGCGCGACAACCGGAGCCTCGCGACAATCCTGTTCACGGACATCGTCGATTCGACGGCCGTCGCTGCCCGCGTGGGCGACACGGCATGGAAGGAGCTCATCGCCCGGCATAACGAGCTGGCCCAGGCCGCGGTCGACCGTCATCGCGGCCGGGTGGTCAAATGGACGGGCGACGGGATGCTCGCTCTCTTCGACGGGGCTGATCGGGCGGCGCGCTGCGGCATGCTGCTGCGCTCGAAATTGGACGTGATCGATCTCGAGCTTCGGCAGGCAATCCACAGCGGCGAGGTCGAGATTTCAGCCAGCGACGTTCGCGGCATCGCGGTGCATGCCGCTGCTCGGATCCTCGCGCTGGCACAACCGCGAGAAATTCTCATTTCGGGCACGGTCCGCGATCTGCTCGACGGGAGCTCCTTCACCTTCGAGGACCGCGGCCTTCATGAGCTGAAGGGCCTGAGCGGCATGCGGCCCGTCTTCGCGATCACGAACTGAGTTGCCTGAGTGGCTGCCGCGCAGCCAGAGGTCAGCGCTGACTTCGAGCCTCTCGGCGAGGTCGTCAACGGCATCCTCGGCCGGTCCAACGTCCCGCTAGACTCAGAGGCGGTCGACCCGTTGCGGGGTTCGGCCAATCGGCCGTCGGCGTTCTCACCGCCGGCGGCCACCTGCGTGCTAGGCTTCTCGCGGCCACCGGCCGATGCCCGAAGAGGACCGCCCCATCCCCATGACCGACGAGACCGTCGATTGCTTCAACTGTGGCCGCGCGAACCCGGAGTGGGCCCAGGTCTGCCGCTCCTGCGGCGTGGCACTTCGGCATGGTGAGGCACGCGTCGTCCCCGCCGGACGGTTTCCCACGGACCGCAACTCGCTCATCTCGCTGGCCGCAGTTCTCGGAACGATCGTGGCGGCAATGCTGTTCGGACTCTTCGTCGCCGGTTTGAATCCCACCGATCCCCCCGTGGCGGCGGAGCCGAGTGCGACCGCGACGGCCACGGCCACGGCCACCCCGACCGAGGAACCGTCGGTCGCCCCGACAGAGTCGGTGGCCGCATCGGTATCGGTCGCGCCAAGCGCATCCGAGGCTCCGGCTCTTCCCGCCACGATCGTGTTCGGCAGCGAGCTCGACGGTGACCGGCAGATTGTCGAGCCGGTCGACACGTTCACGCCGGGGATGGCGTTCGCGCACTCGGTCACGAGCACGGAGCCGTTCGGAGTCGAGACGATCGGCGAACAGATCGTCCGGCTCAACGAGGACGGCAGCGAGGGCGACCAGCTCGTGGCGGCCGACGGCAATCAGCTGCCGGTCAATCCCGAAGCCACGTCCGCCGGGTTTGTGGCCGGCGACTCCGCAAACTTTGTTCGAGATTGGGGACCCGGCGCGTACGAGATGCGGGTCTACGCCGGAGAGACACTGATCGCTCGGGGCTCATTCAGGCTCGCCGAGGGCTGAGCCCCCTACCCGTCGCTGCCGGCGATCTCCGCCCACGCATCGGCGTAGAGATGCGCCCGCACCGGAAGGTAGCCGGGGTAGCCACGGCGGGCGTCCTTGACGAACTGCTCGTCGACGGTGACCAGCGCCACAGCGTCCGTTGTCTCGACCAGGAGCGCGCCGGTCGGGTCGACCGCGATGCTCGGTCCACCGATCAGCACCCCGTCCTCGGGATGCGGACGGTTGACGCTCAGGACATAGCAGCAGCTCGTCAGGGCGTTGGCACGCCAGACGGTCTTCCAGCGCTGGTACGTCGCCTCCTCGGTCGCGCGCGGATTGATCATCGCCACGACCCCCTGCGCGCCCAGCAGGTGCGTCCCCTCTGGCCGATTGTTGTCCGAGCAGAGCTGGAGGCCGATCGGAACGCCGAAGGCATCGATCCGCCTCGGTGCCTCCGTGCCGGGCTCGTAATGGCTCGTCTCCCAGAAGCCCTCTTCCTCGGGAAGGTGCAACTTCTCGTACGTCGCCCGGACCTTGCCCGCGCGGTCGAAGGTCAACGCGCGGCTGGTCCGTCGGCCATTCTCGTCACGATGGATGATGCCTCCGATGAGACCGATGCCGGCCTCGGCCGCCGCCTCGGCCTGGGCCGTGGCTCGCGGTCCGTCCATCGGCTCCGCATCCTCATCCCGAGCCTGCTTTGTGGATGGCGCCCACTGGTTGAGCGGGAGTTCCGGCAACACCGCGAGGTCAGCACCACGGTCGGCGACCTCCGCCAGCCGCTCCTTGAGCCGCATTGGTCCATCGGCCTCCCAATAGACTTCGCTGATCAGCGCGATGGTCAACTTGCCGTCACCGCGGGCCGGCGTTTCAACGTTCATGCCGGCAGCGTAGCGATCTGCCGACACCCGCGTGGCCGTTGAGGCGAGATCGGAGTCGCAAGCCGTGATCTGAGTCGCTGGGCGAATGGATGGCGGGCCGGGAGCTGGTGTGCCCGTCAGATATCCGCTCACCGAATGGCTTTCGGCATTCTGGCGTTGCCAGCCCTTCAATCGGCGCCCCGTCATGCATGAGATGACTATCTGACGGGATCGGCACCTGGGAGCCACTCAATGACTCCCTGGACGCATACGTTGACGATGTCGTCGGCCTCGCGTCTGGTTCACCCATTTCGACGACCATGGACGCGATCAGGGGTTCAGCCGCAGCACCTCGCCGCGCTCGGTGGTCACCCATATGGAATCGAAGGCGAAGGCCACGGCTCCGGGACCACTGATCGTGTCGATTCGCTCGACGACCTCGTTCGTGGCGGGATCGATCCGGACGAGCCATGGGTCGGGAGCGCGAACCCAGATCGCGTCCGCAGTCGCGGCGATCTCGCCTTCGACCTCCAGGGATCCGCCGGTCGCGATCGACGCCACGACGTCCCCCGTCCGCGGGTCGACCCGCACCACGGTCGGGTCGCCCTCATCGGCGTGCGAACCCTTCTCGGCGAGGAGCGACACCCATACGGCGTCTTCGCCGATCGCAATCACGCCAGGCATATCGATCCCACGGGTACGTTCCTCGACGACGTTCGTCGCCGGGTCGATGCGCAAGAGCACGTTGTCAACCGGGCTGGTAACCCAGAGCGCGTCGAATCCGAAGGCCATTGCGCCGGCGGTCCGCTCCAGTTCGATCGTGGCCGTCACGGCGTTCGTGGCGGGATCGATTCGAACCACCAGATCCGGCCCGACCGAGGCGGTCGCGAATGCCCAGACCGATCCAGCGCCGTAGGCGATACGGCTGACCACCAGCGCTGCGTCGAGCTCGACGGTCGCGACGATCTCATTCGTGGCCGGGTCGATCCGCGACAGGCCATCGGGCCCGCATGCCCACATGGCTTCCGGGCTCGGGCCGATACCCTGGCAGAGCCGCCCCGGCAGCGGGATCGTGGCGACAACCTCATTCGTGGCCGGGTCGATACGGTGGACGGCCGGCTCAGTCCCATCGTTCATCAGCGGCCCGTCAACCGCGAGCACCCACAGCGATCCGAATGCCTCGGTCGGCAGGTCCGGACCCCCGCCGAGATCCAGGACCGCGACGGTCCGCGCCGCCAGCTCGTCTGTCGCGGCCGGCTCCTCAGATCCGGCTGGAATATCAGTCTCGACGGAAGGCGAAGGTGGATTTCGCGTCGCGGTCGCCTCCGGAGTCGCTGGTGATGTCGAAGAGGCCGGGACGGCACCGCAGCTGGACATTGCGAGGGAGAGGAGGAGGAGGGCGGTCGCGCGGGCTGCGGAATGGAACTGCCACATGGCGGCTACCTCAGGCGGATGGATGGTCGGACCATGCTCCGTCCGGCCCGGCCGGCGACGCATCGGTGACAGCACCACGATCGACCAAGGGTTATCCCGCTAGGCGAGCCCGTCCGGCTGTGCAACGATCCGCGCCATGACCCTCGCGCGCACGGGCGAACGCAATCCCTGGCTGCCCATCGGCGCAGCAGCCGGCTTCGTCGCCGTGACCCATTACGTCGGCATCGCCGCCGGCGCGCCCCTTATCTTCCTGATCCTCGACACTGGCTTCGGCTTCCTGTTCCTGATCGTCGGGGCGGTCGCGTGGCGACGCCGCCCGACTTCGCGCACCGGTCCGCTCCTTGTGCTCAGCGCGGCGCTGTGGTCGCTCGGAAGCCACAACCCCGCCGGCTTCGTTCCGATGTGGGTCATCGGATTCGCCTTCGAGGGTTACTACGATGTCGCGCTCGCCCTCCTCGCACTCACCTTCCCGGCCGACCGGCTGTCGTGGGTTGGCCGTGTGGCCATGTGGGGCCTGGGAGGGGCGTTCGTCATTCGCAGTATCGGGCGGCTGCTTCTCCAGGATCCGCCGCGAACCTACCCGGAGGACTTCCCGCCCGGGAGCCTGGAGAACCCGTTCGCCGTGCTGGAAAACCGTGCCGCCTTCGAGACTGTCGAGGTCCTGGCGAGCGCGGCGATCGCGTTCGTCGCAATCGCGGTGGCCCTTCTCGCCGTGCGCCGGCTGGTCCGGAGCCCATCCCTCACCCGGTCGGTGATCGGCCCGGTGTTGGTCGGTTCCGTCATCGCGATGGCCTTCGCCTCATTCAATGCGGCGGGCAACGCCTGGATCAACGGGACGGGCATGCCGCTCGTCCGCGTTCCGGAGCCCCTGACCGGGTTCGTGGATTGGCTGATCCCGGCGGCACGCACCACCGTGCCGATCGCATTTCTGATCGGGACCCTCCGGCTCCGCTCGCCCGGCGGACCACTCGCCACCATGGCGTCACGTCTGGAGCGCGAGGCTTCCCCGGCAGACGTCGACGATGCCCTGGCCGCCTACATCGAGAACGACCAGCTCGCCGCGCTGCTCAGGACGCAGCTGGCCGAGCTTCGGGCATCGCGCGCCAGGATCGTGGCCGCCGGAGATGCCGAACGTCGACGCATCGAGCGGGCGCTTCACGACGGTGCACAACAACACCTGACCGGAGTCGCAATGCGACTCGACGACGCCCGCAGAACGTCCGAATCCGACCCGACAGAGGTCTCCGCCCGGCTCGGCGAGATCGCCGTTGAACTGCGGGACGCGATGCACGAGCTGCGCGAGCTTGCGCGAGGCATCCACCCCGCCATCCTTACCGAGGCGGGCCTGGGTCCGGCCGTGGCTACGCTGGCGCGCCGATCGACCATCCCGGTGGACCTGCACGTCAGCCTGGACGGACGGATGCCTCTTCCGACCGAGGTAACCGCCTATTACGTGGTTGCCGAAGCACTCACGAATGTAGCGCGCAGCGCGAGGGCGAATCGGGCCGAAGTTACGATCGAGCGCCGGACCGACGGCCTTTTCATCCGTGTCGAGGATGATGGGATCGGCGGCGCCGACCCGTTGACTGGCTCAGGCATCGAGGGGCTGCGCGACCGCGTCCGGGCGCTCAACGGCCGGTTCCTGCTTGTCAGCCCGACCGGCCGCGGAACGCGTCTGGAGGCGTGGCTGCCGTGCGAGTGATCATCGCGGACGACTCAGCGGTGATCCGCGAGGGGGTGGTTCGGATCCTGACCGATGGCGGCGCCACCATCGTGGGACAGGCCCGCACAGCCGACGAGCTTCTCGATATGGTCGAGGATCTCATGCCGGACCTCGCCGTCATCGATATTCGAATGCCGCCCTCGGACACGGCCGGTCTCCAGGCGGCGGTCCGAATTCGGGAGCTGTATCGGGGCATGGTCGGCGTCCTCGTGCTCTCCCAGTTCCTGGAGCCGGAGTACGCGCTCATGCTCCTGGCCGGTGGATCGGGCGGTGTCGGATACCTCCTCAAGGACCGGGTGGCGGATGCGACCGAGCTCCTTGCAGCGGCGCAGCGGGTGGCGGCGGGAGGTTCCGCGATCGATCCGTCGGTCGTGGACGAGATCGTTCGCGGCCGATCCACTCAGGAGCGCCTGACGGTGCTGACATCACGGGAACGCCAGGTGATGGCACTCGTCGCCGAGGGCCGCTCGAATCGCTCCGTGGCCGAGCACCTGTCCATCTCCGTCAAGACGGTCGAGGCGCAGGTGGCGACGATCTTCTCGAAGCTCGGCCTGGAAGAGCACCGCGACGACAATCGACGGGTGCTCGCCGTCCTCGCCCACCTCGACGGCCGCGCCTGAACCTCGCTGCCCGGTTCCCTCCGGCCTCCGCGTCGGAGCAGTCGCCTAAAAGGTGGCAAGCCGTATCGATGTACATGAAGCGCGAATGGCGCGCGCTCTCTCTCAGCGCTGAACCGACCGGCGCCTATATCTCGGCCACGACTGCGCGGGTGGTTGGAGGATCGTCATCGCAGTGGAATATCGCTTCACTCGGGTGTGCTTGTCTCGGCGATCTGGATGCTGAGATTGCCGTAGGTTCGCGTGAAGTACGCCGTGATAACCAGCGCGCGGGCCGCGTTCGTTCCGGGCGACCGCACCTCTCGAACAACGGGCCGATCGTCCACCTCCGCGCGCCGGTGATGACCGAGCCGCGCCGTGCCGGTGAGGCCATTCACGGTGACCGCAACATACAGGTCCCACGTTCCGGGGGTAAGCAAACCCCCGCGGGTCAGTGCCGCGAGATCAATCGATACGTCGAAGCCGACCCTGTCGTAGTCGTGGAGACCCTCACCGAACTGTTCGGTGAGATGCTTGGTCGCGATGCGCTCGGCGGTGATGCGTTGTTCGTTGTCGCCGCCGCGCCTGCGCAGGATCAATGAAATGTCCGCTTGGACATGATCGATTCGCACAAGATATGCGTGCCCAGTGATACGCACCCGGCCTTCAAGATCGAGGTCAACGCCGTGAAGCGAGTGGCTCAGAGCGACCCGCGAGGTGAGGTCGAAACAGGCGTCCGGCACGTCGAGGGCGGCGTCGCGAAAGTACGGGTACGTGGCATACGCCCGGCCATTCTCGGCCAGGACGCTGTACGACTGGCCCGTCGAGTGGAAGCGGATCACGTGCGCCAGCTCCGTCAGCAGCCCTCGGTTGACGAGGTGGAGCTGAAGCCGGACCATCGGGTGTAACTGAGCATCGATCGCTGTGTTGTGGTTGGTGCTGACGAGTGCGACGATGCGCGCGAACTCCCGTTCGCGAACGCCTGAATCCGATTCGGCGATCAGGCAGCGCAGCGCCTGGGTCATTTCCACTTCGAAATGGCGCCGTAACAGCAGATCCCGCCTGGGTCCGGCCTCCACGCGCGCACCGAGAACTTCGATCATCCGCTTCAGTGCCGAGACACGCGGCTCCACCCCGCCGGACTCGCTCATGTGCTTCCCGCCCTCGCGGTAAGCGGCGTAATAGCAGTCGTAATCGGCGACTACCGAGATCCGCCGAGCGTTCAGATAGGCAACCGCCGTGAACGGCAGGTCCTCCCACGTCAACAGATCCTCAGAAAAGCGCAGGTGCAACCGATCAATCAGGTCCCGATGGAACAGCTTGAGGGCACTGAGCGACCAGTACACGCGAGACGCAAACAGGTCGACGTCAGGCTGGTTCTCGGTGAACATCGACGCAGGCGGACGACGGCCCCCCACCCCCTTCATCTTGCCCAGGACAATGTCAGAGCCGTTGGTCTCGGCCGACTCCACCAGGCGCGCCAATGCCTCCAATCCCAGATAGTCGTCTGCGTCAAGGAAGAAGACATAGCGGCCGCGCGCCTGCTCAAGACCGACGTTGCGGGGTGCCGAGGGACCGCCCGAATTGGCCTGATGCACGACACGCATGCGACTCGAATGCGATCCGGCCATCCGATCCAGCTCGTCACCGGTGCCATCGGTGGATCCGTCATCCACCACAATCAGCTCGATACGATTTGCCTCGAGTGTTTGCTCGATGACCGAGGTCACACATTCCACGATATGAGGCATCGCGTTGTACGCGGGAACGATCACGCTCACCAGCGGCGCGTCCGAGGAATCACGCATCAGGTGCGAGGAGCAAGAGGACCGCGGATCGCTTGCCGTCACCGCGGGCCGGCGTGTCAACGTTCTTCCGGCAACCGTAGCGATCTGCCGACACCCGCGTGGCCGTTGAGGCGATTGGTTCGCAAGCCGTCATTCGAGTCGCTGGATGAATGAATGGCGGGTCGGGACGTGGTATGCCCGTCAGATATCCGCTCACTGAATCGGATTCGGCCTCCTGGCGGTGCCAGCCATTCAATTCGGACCCTGTGATGCAATCGATGACTACCTGACGGGAAGAGCGCACGGGAGCCACTCAATGACTCCCTGGACGCATACGTTGGCGGCCGGCAAGTACGGATCGCTGCCCAAGACCCCATCGCGGGGAGTTAGCCGCGGTCACTCGTCGAGGAACTCGCGGACCAGATTCTGGAAGTGGTAGACGCCGTTCTCGCGCTTGGCGCTGAACCGGCCGGTGTCATACGCACGCGAGCGGAGGCCGCGATGAACCTGTTCGCAGATGACGATGTCCTCCTACTGGATCTCGTCGCTGAAGGCGATCGTCTGCTGCATCGATTCCCAGCCGGGGCCTGAGCCGGGCTCGGCGAAGAACCACTCGAAGATCGTGAGGGTCTTGTCGGGCCCCAATGGCAGGATGATGTTCGAGGACATGTTGTCCTGGTAGATGTTGAACATCGTGTTCGGAAAGAGCCAGTAGTAGAGGGCGGAATCCTCGACGCCGGGCTGGCGCAGGTAGCGCCGATCCACCCCGATCTCCTCCCCCGCCTTCAGCTCGCGAATCGGCGCATGTTGCTTCGAGTAGTAGCGGAATTCCTCGACGCGGTAGCTGTCGTAGTCGAGTTCCTTGAACAGGCCCGGGTGCGCGATCGGCAGGTGGTAGCCCTCGAGGTAGTTGTCGACGTAGACCTTCCAGTTGCAGTTGATGACGTACTCGCGCCGCTCGACCAGGCGCATCGATTCCACGTCGTAGCCGGCGGCGGCCACCTCGCCCGGGATGCCGCCCATCATCTCGGCCAGCGGCGGCGCGTCATCGGACAAATTGACGAAGACGAACGGTCCCCAGCGCTCCACGCGCACCGGGATCAGGCCAAAGTCCTCCTTGCGGAAGTCCTCCGTATCCTCCATCTCGGGGCATGCGCGCAGCCCGCCATCCAGGCCGTAGGTCCAGCCGTGATACCGACACTGGATCGACTTCCGGTTTCCCTTCGACAGCGCGACCTGCCCGGCCCGATGCCGGCACACGTTGTAGAACCCCCGCAGCTCGCCGTCCAATCCATGGGTGATCACGATCGGCTCGTCAAGGACCGTGACCGGCACGAAGTCGCCGATGCGCTGGAGCTCGTCGGTCCGCGCGACCAGCTGCCAGGTCCGACCGAAGACCCGATCCTTCTCCGCCTCGAGGATCTCGGGCGAGAGGTA
The DNA here is from genome assembly GCA_030859955.1 of Chloroflexota bacterium. GTDB lineage: Bacteria > Chloroflexota > Limnocylindria > QHBO01 > QHBO01 > JACDBZ01. Next base: position 52,043 of record JALZJE010000216.1, read on the forward strand.
GTACCTCGAAGGGAGGGTCGCGGCGCGGCTCAGCGGAGCAGGCGCAGCCATCGGTCGCTCGGTCGTCGTCATGCCCTGAGTGTACCGATGCGAGGCCATGGCGTGACCCGTTCCTATCAGATTTTCACCGGTGGAAACGTATGTCGGAAGGTCTCGAGGGGGGCCGATCCATTCGAGCGTGGAGCGCAAGGGAACCCTGTCAGACTCTCCGTGGATGAAAACTTGACACCAAAGTGGCATCGGACTTTGTGCTAACGGTCCCTTGGTGAGAATCCGATAGGAATCGCTCCGCCCTGCCCCCGATATCTGCCCCTCAGGCGTCCTCGCTACCCGGCATCCTTGCCGCGTGGCGCCACGAAGTGCTACAACGTGCCGACCGAATTGCATAGAACGACGCCGGCGGTTGGTATCGGCGCGATTGCAGGTGGAGGAGAACCATGAACAAGATGCGACGCTTTGCGATCCTGCCCATCGCCATGCTCGTGCTGGCGGCATGCCAGAGCGCGGATCCGGGAGAATCGGCCGGCGAATCGGCAAGCGAGTCGGCCGCCGCATCGGAAGTGGCGTCACCGTCGATGGGCAGCGAGCCGGCCGCGACCGACGGAGGGACCGGCGGGACGGCATGCGACAACGCGTCCGGGGACGATATGCTGGCGCAGATCTGCGAGGCCGGCGTCATCCTGGTCGCCACCGACCCCATCTATCCGCCGCAGTCGGAGCTACTGCCCGACGGGACCTTCGAAGGGTTCGACATCGACACCGCCAACGAGATCGGCGAGCGGCTCGGCGTCGAGGTCCAGTTCGAAACCCCCAACTTCGACGAGGTGGTCGCCGGCTCGTGGGCCGGTCGATTCGACGTCTCGGTCGGATCAGTGACGATCACCGAGGAGCGCGAGGAGGTTCTCGGGTTCACGCAGGCGTACTACTACACGCCAGCGCAGATGCTCGCCACCACCGAGTCCGGCATCACGGATCTAGAGGGACTCGCCGGCCAGACGATCTGCGTCGGGGAGCAGACCACCTATCAGTTCTGGCTGGAGGGCACGCTCACGCTCGCCGGTGGCGCACCCGATCCGTCTGAGCCACCCGAGGGTGCCGAGGTCACCACCTTCTCGACCGATACCGAATGCGCCGAGTCGGTCGCCTCCGGACGCACCGACTTCGAGGGCTGGCTGACCTCATCGACGACCGCAGCCAACGCGGTTGCCGATGGTGCCGCGTTCGTCGAGGTCGGCGAGCCGGTGTTCTTCGAGCCGCTGGCCGTGGCCGTGGACCTGTCCGCCGAAGGGCACGAGTCACTCCTCGCCGAGCTCGACCGGATCGTCGGCGAGATGCACGAGGACGGCACGCTGAGCGGCTTCAGCGAGACCTGGTTCGA
>JALZJE010000221.1 GCA_030859955.1 Chloroflexota bacterium
TGGGGTACCTCGAAAGGATCCTCGATCACCTCCGCAGCCAAGACATCCGCATGTACCGCATCGCGTCACAGATCGCGCCGTACATCACGCATCCGGATCTCCCGCAGTTCCACAGGCAGCTGGAGGAGTGCGGCGAGGACCTGGCACGCATCGGCGCGCGCATCCGTGAATAGGATGTCCGGCTCTCCATGCATCCGTCCCAGTACATCGTGCTCAACGCACCGGATGGGGCCGTGGCCGCCTCCGCGGTGCGTGACCTGGAGTACCAGGCGGAGTTCCTGGATCGGCTCGGCGCGGGCCCTGAGGCCGTGATCGTCATCCACGGCGGCGGACTGTACGGCGATCAGCAGGCCGCGGAGGATCGCTGGGTGGAGCGCTACATGGGCTTGTCGGAGGCGGTGCGCGGCCGGCTGGTGCTGGAGAACGACGAGCGATCGTTCTCCCTGTCAGCCGTGTTGCGACTCTCGGAGCGCACCGGCGTCCCGGTCGTCCTCGACACGCTCCATCACGCGGTACACGACCCGGATGGGTTCACCCTCCGCGCCGCGGTGGAGGGGGCGATGGCCACGTGGCCGCGCAGCGTCGTGCCCAAGGTCCACTTCTCGTCGCCCCGGACCGAAGTGCGCGAGATCATCCGGCGCGATCGCGCTACGGGGAAGCGCACGGTTCATGTGACCGACCCTCTCGCCTGCCAGCACGCGGACTTCATCGACCCGAACGACTTCGCGGCCTTCCTGGGCGAGGTCGACGGCCTGCGCATCGACGCGATGCTGGAGGCCAAGCAGAAGGACGCGGCACTGCTTCGGCTGCGCGATGAACTCCGGGCACGCGGGATCACGCTCGACGAAACGGCTTGAGGCGACCGCCGGCCAGGCTCGTTAGCACGCCTTCACGGCGATGTATGCCCCATTCCGCCACCAGACCTCGCGGCCGTCAGGTAGCTCCACGCGCAGCAGGACCGCGGCCACCATCTCCGGTAGCGGATCGTCGCCCCATGGCTCCGCGTCCTGCGGACGGGCCAGGTACCAGACCCAGTGATCGATCCCAGTAACGGCCAACAACTCCGTACCACGGAACCCGTCGATGGCTTCCTCCAGGGATCCGAGGTAGAGATCCGGCGCCAGCCGCCTGGGACCCGGTCCAGCATCTTCCGCGAGTTCCAGGGCGCGCTTGCGCAGGCCCACCTCGTCGTAGTCGATCTCGACCGTGACGACGCACATGTCGCGCGAGGTGCGCTCGAGGAGCAGCATGGTCACGTGATGGGACGTCTCGGCGATGCTGCCCTGGAAGACGCTGGGCGCGGGGCTCGGCGTTGCCGAAGCGCTCGCTGCGAGCCGGTAGATCAAGCCCTGCGCGCCGGTGGATGTGAGGACGAGACGGTCGCCTTCGACCGCTGCTCGGAACCCATCGCCCAGGACTGAGACGATGTGGCCATCCTGATCGGCAAGTACGGCCGAGCACTCCCCGTCGGCAGCTAACCGGGTCGCCAAGATCTCCCCGCCCACGACCACGTAGCGCCCCCTGAGCGTGCGGCAACCGGTGGAGCCGGTCAACGTTCCGTTCGAGTCGAGGCGAAGGGTGGCATCTCCCTGCGCCCCGGTGGCCGTGAGGCCAGTCGTCAGAGTCTCCAGGCGCCAGGTCGCGTCGGTGAGCTCGCCGATCGGCGGGGACGCCAACGGGCGGAAGCGAAGCTCGACACCATCACCCTCCAGGAGAAGCTCGTCGGACTCCAGGGCGGCCGCCGTCACGCGCCCCAGGGCGGCGAGGTAGGCGGTCTCCGACGCCATGACCTCCTCCGCGCAGGCCATGGCTGTCCCACCGATCTCGGCGACGCGGAAGGATCCGTCGCCTGACGATAGCTCGGCGCCATACCCGTTGCAGGCGGACGTGCCCGAGACCGAGTCCTCACTGATCACGAGCGTGATCGGATAGCTGTCCACCATCGGGACGCTCGTCCCGTCGATGCTGCCGGCTCGGAGCTCCCAGGTTCCCGTGATGGGCGAACGCGATGCCGGCTGCGATGCCGGAGGCGATGCCGAAGGCGATGCCACCGAACTCGGAGCCGTCGAAGGCGTCGACATGGGCGGCGAGCTCGGTTTGCTTGAGCCGCTGGATGATGGTGAGACGCCAGAGACCGGGCC
>JALZJE010000223.1 GCA_030859955.1 Chloroflexota bacterium
GACCAGGAGCCGGAGCTGCTGGCGCGGCTCGACGTGGTCGTCGGCAGCGTCCACTCGGCGCTTCGATCGGAAGCGCGCGCGATGACCGTGCGCATGGTGACGGCGCTGGCCGATCCCAACCTGGACATCCTGGGCCACTGCACCGGCCGCATGAAGACCCGGAAGCGGAACCGCCCGCCATCCGCGTTCGATGCGGAGCTCGTGTTTGCCGCCGCTGCGCGGTTCGACAAGGCGATCGAGATCAACTCACGCCCGGAGCGACTGGATCCACCCAAGCGATTGCTCCGACTCGCGGTCGAAGCGGGATGCCGGGTCTCCATCGACTCCGATGCCCACGCGCCCGGGCAGCTCTTCTGGCTGGGCAACGGCTGCGAGCGTGCCTTCCTGTGCGGGGTGACGGCGCCGATGATCGTGAACGCGCTCCCCCTCGACGAGCTGCTGGCGTGGACCGCATCTCACGGCACTGGTCGCTGACCGTCCGCGGTTGGCGCGCCATCTGCATCGGACGAGATTGGGCGCGCATTGATCGCCCGTTACGCAATGGAGAATTTCACCGATGTCAGTCGCCAAGGTGACCGAACTTTCCTGCTCATCGACCGAGAGCTTCGAGGACGCCATCCGCCAGGGGATCGAGCGTGCCAGCAAGACGTTGCGCGGAGTCCGCAGCGCGTGGGTCAAGGAGCAGCGCGTCAACGTTAATCGCGAGGGAGGCATCGAGTTTCAGGCCAACATCCTGGTCACGTTCCTCCTGGAGGACTGACCAACCGGGACCGATGCGGCCGGCGCCTGACCGCGCCGGCCGTTCTGACGCCCTAGGCGTCGTCGGCGAGCGCGATTCGTCCGTCGCGACGCACGAAGCGTGCTCGGTACGTCGGGTTGCTGACGCGTTGGCTGACCGTCTTGGCGTCGAGCGCCTTGCCGCTCCGCGGTGCTGCATACCGGCCGCGCTCGATGATCGCCACCGCGAGCTCGCCCGCCGGCAACGGTCCGCGTTCGCGGATGACCGCGATCATCTCGTCATGGAGCGCCACGCGTTCACCGGAGGGGGCCGCCGACACCCGGTTCTTCGGCTCGCTCGAGGTTTCAGCAACTTCCGCTTCTCGATCCGGTACGCCATCCTCCGTCGGCTCGGCCATCGGCTCGGACTTAACCCGTTGGGCTGCGGCCCCGTCCTCGAGCGCGGTCACGCGCGACACGAGCGCCTCGAGGCGTGAAATCACGCTCTCCCCGCCAGGTTCGGCCGCCGTCGTCTCGGCAGCGCCCCGTGAAGCGTCGAGACGCTCCTCGACCCACTGTCGGACGAGGTCACCCGGCCGCACACCGGCCTCGCCCGCAAGGTGCTTCAATGCGTTGACGCGACGCGGATCGAGCCGGATGGACATGGCGCCCTCGTCCGGCGGTCGGTCGAATTGTGGCCGCTGCTGGTACGACCGATCTCCGCCGCCGCCGCGAGGCTGATAGGGACGCTCCCCACCCTCGCGAGGCTGGTACGGGCGGTCACCTCCGCCGCGAGGCTGATAGGGCCGATCGCCACCGCCGCCGCGAGGCTGATATGGGCGGTCACCGCCGCCACGAGGCTGGTACGGACGGTCAGGACGGTCGCCGCCGCCCGAACGCTCGCGGGGCTGCCAATCGCCACCGCGCTGCGGTGGTCGGTCGGATCGGTCGCGGTCAGGACGGTCGGGTCGGCGGTCTGGGCCGCGTCGGTTAAAGCTCATCGGTGTAAACGATAAACCCTTGCCGGTGTAAACGCCAGCAGCGGTTCAGAATGAGCCCGAGCCACCGCCGCCTCCGGAGCTGCCGCCTCCTGAGAATCCTCCTCCACCGGAACTCGACGATGAGGTCGAGGGAGGCGTCGAACCGACGCTCCCGAGCGCGTCGAACATGCCGCCGATGTCGGGCATGGCCGAGCCGGACAAAACGCTGCCCGAGCCATAACTGGCGCCACCGGCCATGTTGGCCGCCGACCCCCCGGACCACGTCGAGCCCGGGGACGATCCGAGCCACAGCGGGTAGTACGCTCCCGCTGGTGAGCCGGTCACCTGCCGCTGGCCTTCGAGGCCACGCGCGAGAAGTGCCGCCACCTCGTCGTGCAGCCCGAGCGCCATGCCCCAGACGACCGCCTTGTCCGGCGTGTCGGCCAATCTCGCGATCTCCGGCTGCTTGATGACCTCGCCAAAGCCGCGCGCCTGGTCCATCGTCCTTTGCAGCATGCGCCGGTAAGCGGTCAGCATCGCGTCGACATAGGCGCCCTGGGGCGTGCGCTTGCTCATCGCCTGGCCGAAGATCGCGGTGCCGATCCCGCCGACGACGAGCGCGCCGCCGAAGAGCACCGCCCCGCTCATCGGCACCGAGATGCCCACGAAGATGATGATGGCGCCGATGATCGCGAGGCCGACTCCGATTGCGGTCATGCGGGTGATCGACGGGTCGGGCATGCGCACGAGCCAACCGATACGGACCGCGGCCGACTCGAGCGCCTGCCTGGAGCCATCCAGCAGCGAGTTCACTTCCCAGAGCCGCTCCCTGATGAGCACCCCCGAGCCACCAGCATGTTCCCGAATGCGTTCCCATGCCGCCAGCTCGGGTGCTGCCAGCTCTCGATCGTCGTGGGTACCGGCATGGACCTCGATCGCCGGGTCGGTCAGCGGATTGGGGGTGGCGTCGCTGCGTGCATCGCTCACCTGATCCAGGTTGCGGAACGTGAGGCGGCCCGTGCTCGCCAGCTGGGCCAGGAGGGTATTGATGCTGTGGCTGCTCGCCGTCCCTTTCTGAATGACGGTGGCCAGTGCCGGCGTCATCTCGGCCGGGGGACCAGCCATCAGGATCGACGGTGAATCGGTCAGCTCCGGATCGTCACCGTCTCGACGCCAGCGACGCCACGCCAGCCCCAGTGTCGCCCCGATCGCGATCGGTGCACCGATGAGACCGAGCCCGGCATTGGCGATGCGAAGCATCTCGAGCCGATCCCGACCGCCGGCATCCATGCGCCCATCGAGCGCTTCAATGGTGTTCAGCGCGGCACCGTCGAAGTCGCCGGCCCGGGCGGCCGGCACGAAGCTGCTGTCGATGATCTCGGTGAGCGCGTCCTCGTTCGCGTACGCGCCGAGGAAGCCGGACCCGCCATACAGGCTGACGCGGCTCTCCCCGGGATCAGGATCTCGTGCGACGAGCAGGACGAGGCCGTCGTCGAATCCGGAACGGCCGATGCCCCACTGGTCGATGAGCGCCCCAGCCTTCGCCAGGTTCTCATCCTCGCTGATGTCGGTGTCCTGCTGCGTATAGACGACGATCTCGGCGCCGGTCTCAGCCTCGATCGAGTCGATGCGATCCTCAAGGATCGCCTCCGCCTGCGGCGACAGCATGTCAGCCAAGTCGTACACGGCCTGGCCGTTCACCGGATCGGGGAATGGAGGACCCGCGGCGAGCGTCTTCGGCGCAATGAGGACGAGCAGCAGGAGAGTGCCGGGAAGCGCGCGGGCCCATCGGTTCATCGGCTTCAGCATACTTGGTACCTGGCCTGGTCCTGCCACTCGATTCCCTGGGTGAATCGTTGACCGCGTGGCGGGCATTGTCGCCGTCAGATAGTCGTCCGATGAATGGATCCCCGCCGGGTGGCGGTGTCGGCCTTCCAGGCGCCTGCGGAAGGATGCACGCGATGCATAGCTGACGGTTCAGACCCGGCCGCGGCTGCCAATGAGTCCCCAGCCGCATAGCTGACGGTTCAGACCCGGCCGCGGCTGCCCATGAGTCACGAGCCGCATAGCTGAGGGGTCAGACCCGGCCGTGGCTGCGAATGAGTCACCAGCCGCATATCGTGGGGGCCGGCGCAGGACTGCCGATTCGGCTCAGGAACAGCTGATCGCGACGTCGGCTGGCTCGGATTCGAGTCCGGGAATCGTTTCGGTGAGCTCGGCGCTGCCGCTGCCCGCGATTTGGGAGGTGACCGTGCTGATGGAGCGGAGCTGCTCGCCGCCGGCGCCCAGGGCGATGAGCTGGCACTTCGCGCGCCCGGGCTTCGTTCCCTCGTTCGTCACCGCGTACGTGATGTCGTAGCCGACCGGATTCGCGGGCCGGACGCCGACGATCTCCGCGCCGTACGGCCCGACACCCCGCAGTGAAATGCTCGCCGCCATCGCCAGAGCGGCGATGGCCAGCACGATGGCAGCCACCACCGTGCCGTGGTACTGCGACGCGGATGGTGTGGCCATGCCGGCCCGGTTGCAGACCCGGCAGATCGTTTCTTCCGGACCGACCTCACGGCCGCACTTGATGCACTGCCGTGGCTCGGGGATACGCGGGGTAGTCATCGCTTCGATGCCGGGAGCTGTTCGCCGGCGGCGACCGGGACCGACAGCCAGTTCTCCCGTGGCGCCAGGGGGCAGGACCAGATGGGGTCGTAGACGCACGACGGGTGGTAGGCGAAGTTGAAATCCAGGTTTAGCTCATCACCATCCATGCCGAGATCGGCGCCTTTGGCCGAGTCCCACAGGTAGCGTCCGCCGCCATACGTCTCCATGCCGCTGGTCGCATCTCGGAAGGGGATGAAGATGCCGCCGCTGTACTCGTTCAGCCAATAGACCGACAGGCTGCACGGCGTACCGTCCACCTTGAAGCGTATCCAGCCGATGCGCGCCAGCGGAATCTGGGCTCCTTCACCGGAGCGCGGGACGTCAAGGGGAGCTGCATCCGGATCGGGCTCGAACCGTGCTCGCAGCGAGAGTGTGGGGTCGTGCGGGAAGTAGGCGAGCCCGTCGAAATCGCGCCGCTCTGCCACGGGAATCGCGGAGGATGGATGCGAAGCGAAGAGCCGGTCGCGCGCCGTGCGATACGCGTCCGCGCGCATCGGCGCCGGGCGCTTATCGGCGCGCAGCGAGGCGTACAGCTCCGCCACCTGGCGCCGCCAATCGGCGAGGGCGAGGTGATCGTTGGTCGAGTGCGTCATCGGCGTCGCCATGATGCACGAGAAGGGGCGGACCGGCGAACCGGCCCGCCCTTCGGGTGCGAGGGACGACGGTGGCTAGTTCAGGCCGTTATCCGTCAGCCACTGCTCGGCGACATCGGCGACGTCCTCCTGGTCGACCGCGACCTGGACGCCCAGGCTGGTGAGGGTCTCGGTGTCCATCGCCGCGCTGACCTCGTTCAGGATGTCCGCGAAGTCGTCGGGGGCCGATTCCAGCCATTCGGTGCTGACGATCGGCGCGATATTCTCGGACGGCTGCGTCTCCAGATCGTCCTCGAGCACCACGAAGTTGAAGCGCTCGATGTCCGGCTGCGTGCTGCACAGCTCGGCCACGTCGACGACGCCGTCGTTCAGCGCCTGCGCCACGGGCGCGTCACACGCCGCGTACTCCTCGATCTCGATGTCGTCGAACGGGATCCCGTACTGCTCAAGGGCACCCGAGCAGAGCTGATTCGTCTCGCACTCCGGTGGCAGGCCCCATACGAGGTCGCCGGCGACGTCCGCGAGCTCGCTCATCGTCGTGACGCCGTTGTCGTCCGCCGTTTCCTGGCGCACGACAAACGCGTTTTGGTCCTGCGCGGGGGCGTACTCCAGGGGCGTGAGGCCGACATCCGCGAGAACCGTCTCGAGTTCGGCGAACGTCTCGTCCGGATCACCGGAGGCGGTGCCGCCGAGGAACGTCGTCAGGCTGCCGATGTACTCCGGTTGAAGGTCGAATTCGCCACTCTCGTGGGCGGGCTGGGTCGTGTCTCGTGGGCCGATGCCCAGCGTTCGCTCGACCGTGTAGTCATTGGCTTCGAGTGCTTGCGCATAGATCTCGGCCATGAGCTGAGCCTCGTAGAAGCCGGCTGAACCGATCACGATCGATCGCTCGCCCTCCGCCGTCTCGCTCGAGGTTGCGCCGGCGCTCGCGCTGGTGGCCGGGTCACTCGTGGTCGGGTTGCTCGCCGTCGGCGAGCCGCTGCCCTCACCCGGCGCGCACGCACTGACCACCAGTGCCAGCAGCGCCGCCCCAAGGGCTAGCGTGCGGTGAATCCGCATGTTGGGTTCATCCTCCAAACTGAGAGATTGGCCGCCCGAAATGAAATCCGGGCAGGTCCAGTCTATCGCGCAAGCGCTGAAAGCAAGAACTGGACCCGATGACAGTACGGCTGATGCCCGCCGCCGGTTCACACGACGATGGAGCCGCCGGCCCCTGACGGCTCATCGGCGACACGCACGCCACGCAGGCCGGGCGAGGTGACCCGGCGCTGGATGAACTCGAACGCAAGCTCGGTCAGGATCGACAGAAGCGCCACAACGAGCGCCCCGGCAAAGACCTCGTCGTAGCGGCGCTGCGCGATCCCGTCGATGATGAAGCGGCCGAGCCCCCCGGTTGCGAAGACCGCTCCGAGCGTCGCCGTGGCGACGATCTGGACAGCGGCCGTCCGGATGCCGACCAGGATGACCGGAAGGGCCACCGGCAGCTCGACCTCCCGCAGGATCTGTCGCTCGCGCATGCCCATCCCGCGCCCGGCCTCGACCAGGTCGTCGTCCACTTCGCTGATGCCGACATAGGTGTTGGTCAGGATGGGAGGGATGCCGAGTGCGGTCAGGGCGATCATGGTGGCGATCTCGGAGGCGAACTGTCGCAGGCCGATGGAGACGATGAATGCCTGGAGCAGCATCGTCGCGAGGGCAAGGATGGCGAGCGACGGGATCGCGCGTCCCACGTTCGCGATGTTGATCACGACGTTGGCGAATCGTCCGCTATGCCCGATCCATGCGCCCAGCGGCAGCGCGATTGCCATCGCCACGATGAGCGGAATGACAGACAGCACGAGGTGCTCCGCCAGCCGACCCTGGAGCCCGTCAGGCCCGAACAGGTTCGCCGGGTTGCTGAACCAGGCGACCACCTCGCCGAAGAACTCCACGGCTCAGCCCTCGCCCCGCCGCGCCCACGGCGTGAGCGCGCGCTGGAGGAGGACGAAGCCGCGGTCTGCGAAAATCGCGAGGAAGATGGCACCTACCGATCCGACGATCGTGGCGGTCAGGAAGAATCGCCGGTACCCGACGTCCACGATCAGGTACCCGAGCCCGCCGAGGCCGATGAGGGCGGTGATGGTGACGAGCCCAATGATCGTCACCGTGGCGATCCGCAGGCCGGCGACGATCACCGGCAGCGCGACCGGAAGTTCGACGCGCCACAGCCGCTGCGACCGCGTGTATCCCATCCCATCGGCGGCCTCGATCACCTCGCGCGGGACCGCGGCGAGGCCCGCCAGGATGTTGCGGAGCAGGATGAGGATGGTGTAGCTGACGAGCGCGATCTCGGCGGTGAGAAGCGGGTTCCGCACGCCGGTGAACGGGATGAGCAGCGCGAAGAGGGCGAGGCTCGGGATCGAGTAGAGGACGCCACTGACGCCGATGATGGGCCCTTCCAGCCAGCTCAGGCGCCGGATCAGCAGCGCAAGGAGAAAGCTGATCGCGAAGCCGATGACGACGGCGATAAGCGTGAGGAGCACGTGCTCGAGCATGCGCTGGCCGATCTCGTCGAGGTTGCGAACGATCCAGCCCCAGTCCATCAGCGCGCGGCTGCCCCGCCGACCTCACGAAGCTGACCTTCGGCGTCGCGAACCGGATCCCGGAGCCGCTCGCCGATCGCATCCACGCTCACGAGCCCCATGACGCCTCCTCGCTCATCGACCACCACCCCGAGCTGCACGGATGAGCCGAGCAGGCCGGAGAGGGCGTCGCGCAGCGTGGTCTCCATCTCGACCGTCGGCGCGCCGGGGGTCGCCGCGCTGGGGTCGACGGGGCCATCCCCGCGGAGGTCGCCCTGGTCGATCCAGCCGAGCGGCCGATCGCGGTCGTCGACGAGGAGGGCATAGGTGAGCTCCTCCGCGCGGTCGAGGCGCGCGCGGATCTCGGCGCGCTGCTCGCCTGCGCGGACCAGCACGGCCTCGGTCAGATCCAGGTCGCTCACGCGCCCGAGCGAGAGGCGTTTCAGTCCGCGATCGGCCCCCACGAACCGCTCCACGAATTCCGAAGCGGGATTGGCGAGGATCGCGGCCGGCGTGTCGTACTGGGCGAGGATCCCACCGCGCTGGAGGATGGCGATTCGATCGCCCATCTTGATCGCCTCGTCCACGTCATGGGTGACGAAGATGATCGTCTTTCGCACGCGTTTCTGAAGGCGGAGGAACTCGTTCTGCAGGCCATCGCGGCGGATCGGGTCCACGGCGCCGAACGGCTCGTCCATGAGCATCACGGGTGGATCCGCGGCCAGCGCTCTCGCGACCCCGACGCGCTGGCGCTCGCCGCCCGACAGCTCGTTCGGATAGCGGTCTCGATATTGATCCTGCTCGAGACCGACGAGCTCGAGCAGCTCCTCGACGCGCTCGCGGATGCGCGGCCCCTTCCAGCGCAGGAGCTTCGGCACGACCGCCACGTTGTCGCCGATGGTGAGGTGCGGAAACAGCCCGACCTGCTGGATCACGTACCCGATGCGGCGCCGCAGCTCCACGGCCGGAAGACGCATGACGTCGTCGTCGCCGATGAGAATCCGGCCGCTGGTCGGCTCGATCAGCCGGTTCACCATCTTCATGCTGGTGGTCTTCCCACAGCCGGACGGGCCGACCAGGACACACACCTCCCCGGCCGGGACGACGAGGCTCAGGTCATCCACCGCGGGCGCCGAGGCGGACCCACCGTATCGCTTGGTGACATGCTCGAAGGCAACGACGGAGCCACCAGCGCGACCGGTCGAGGCGGTGGGAGGAGGCGGTGCGTCCACCCGCGCATGATAGAGCTAGTCTGGAGCGGCCCCGCGCAGCTGCCAGATCCTGGGTCCCGGTCCCGAGTACACCTCCACGAAGCGGTCATCCTCCTCGAAAGCCGTGGGCAGCAGGCATTCCGGCGGTCTACCTGCGTCGATGACGTACTGCGCATCGAGCTCCTGCATGATGGTGACGGCCGCATCCGTGCTGCCCTCGCAGTAGATCGCGCGTACCTGCCGCTCCCGTTCGTCGGGGGAGTAGCCCAGGTTTGCCACGTACGGGCCGTAGGTCGAAACGCGGAGCCTGCCCGCCGGGTCGACCAGGCTGTTGAGCCAGCCATCGGTGATGAACACGCTGCGCGGTGGCGTCTGTTGCGCGACCCACTCGGCAGCGACGAGGTCGGTGGTCGACAGGACCTGGTCGTTCGACGTCGCGGTCCAGGCCGCCACCAGCAGTGGACTCGGAACGCTGAGAATCAGCACGGTCGCGATCGCAGGTGTTGGCCAGCGACGCACCAGCCACGCCGCCAGGATGGCCACCGCGATCCACATGACCTGGAACAGCTTGTTCATGTCGAAGGCGACGACGCTGACCTGGACCACATTGGGCGCCACGAAGAGGGCCGCGATCCAGCCGGCCAGGAACCACCTCCAGCGCGTCCCCGGTACGAGCAGCGCGATCAGTGCGAGGAGGAATGGGACGCCGAGGTTGGTGGCGTAGTAAAAGGCGACGGCGGCAAGCCCGTCCTCGAAGGGGGCGGTCTCCCATCCCGCCACCAGCTTCAGGGCACCGGAGCCGCGCGATTGCTGGATCGCCGCAAGGGCGAATGGCACGGCCAGGAGATATGGAGCGAGGAACAGGGCTGCGTTACGAGGCGCCGCGCGATCCACCAGGCGGCCCGCAGCGACGACGTAGATCGCCGCGAGGCCCAGGAAGGCGGGGAAGAAGAAGAAGTGGAACGGGGCGAGCAGCGCGCCCAGCCCTCCCGCCAACAGGATGAGGGGCCATCGGTCGCGCACGCCCGCGGCTCCGCGCCACCGGGGCGGAAGCCCCGCCACCAGCAGCAGGATGCCCGCAACCACGATCGGAAGTCCGGCGGCGGTGGCACGGTGCGCCAGGAGCCCGGTCCCCATGACCGATGGGATGTTGAAGTACGGCCAGTGCACCTCACCGAGCGTGTCGTACCACTGGTTGTCATAGCTGAAGTTGGTCACCAGCGAGAGAATGTCGCCACGCTCGAGCGCCAGGTCACCGACCAGCCGCATCCAGCCGAGTCCGCCTCCGAAGACGACGAGCACGGCCGCGATGGCGGCCGCCCGGCCGGCATGCGGACCCCGCAATAGTTGGCGGGTGAGCCCGTGTACCAGGAGGGCGAGGGCGGCGGCGAGGACGGCGGATTGGGCCACCATGGCGTGGACGCCGAAGATCTGGCTCGAAGAGGCGATGATCGCCGCGTGGAAGTCGGAGAACCAGTGATAGGTCAGCGGCACGCCGGCGAAGTACGGCACATCAGGCGGGAAGTTCCCCGCGTTGAGCGACTGCACGATCGAGAGGTGCACCCCGAGGTCGCTCCAGTTCCAGCCTCCGGCCACGACCCCGGTGGGGGTGCTGCGCCACAGTCCCAGCGAGAGCACGAAGCCGACGAACCAGCCGCTGCTCGCGGCAATCGCCCAGGGGATCGGGTCCCTGCGCACGCCGGACACCGCCCGTCGGAGGGCCCCTGACGGTACGGCGGGATGCCGAGTGATCCAGGCGATGACGGGGATGAGGAGCATCGCCGTCACCCCGAAGACCGTGGTGCGGGTGTACCCGCCCGTCGCCAGTCCGAGCCACCAAGCCAGGTGCGTCGACAGCACCACGGAAATGACGATCGCCAGGCCGATCAGCCCGGTCGCTGCCATCGGCGGCCGTAGGACGGTCATGAGCGCCCAGCCGGGAACGAACATGATCACCGGCCACACCACGAGGGCGGCCAGGGGCGGCACGAGGAACGCGATGGTGAGCGCGGCGACCGTCGTAACCACCGCCAGCGCGATCAGCGCCAGCCCGGGGAATGGCGGTTTCATTCGCGCGATCATACGGGCAGGGCGACCAAGGGGCTGCGGTCCTGCTCAGGATGGGCCGTCGGATCCAACTCCCTCTATCCTGTCGGCTGCCATGAAGACACGCAGATGACAGTTCCGGCCAGCCCTCCGGCGCGTGACTTCGGCGGCTCAGGGTTGCTGCTGGTCGTGCTGCTCGGTGTGGCCATCGTCAGCCTGCTGGCCACGGGTGTCAGCACTGACCTGACCGATCCGTTCGACCAGGCGGTCATCGACGTCGTGCGCGCCGATTCGCTCCAACCGCTCCTCTCGCCGCTGCGCTGGGTCACCGAGCTCGGCTCGACCCGGGCCGTCATCCTCGTTGCGGTGATCACGTTCCTCGTGGGATTGGTGATCGGCCCCTGGCGTCACGGCCTGATCGGCGCCATCACGATCGGCCTTGCATCGGCCCTCAATCAGGCTCTCAAGGCGTTCGTCGCACGGGAGCGGCCCGACCTCCTGGAGCCGATCGTCGTGGAGCACGGCTTCAGCTTTCCATCCGGCCACGCCGCCATGGGGATGGTCGCCTACGGAATTCTTGGGGTCCTCGTCATGCGCTCGCGACTGCCGCTGGCCGTTCGGCGCGGCATCGTGGCCATGCTCGCGATCCTGATCCTGCTGATCGGCGTTTCGCGGGTCTGGCTGGGTGTTCATTACCCGACCGATGTCCTCGCCGGTTGGACAGTCGGCGCGGTGATCGTGCTGGTCTATGCGCGGCTCACCCTCGCGGTGTCGCTTGAGCCAGCCGAGGCAGCGGTTGACGTGGATCCAGCAGCGCCACGATCCGATCCACCTGCGCCTGGCTGAGTCGATCCTCGGCGCTGACCAGGCTTGCGACCCGCCGCAGGTCACGCTGGATGGTCAGCCCGAACACCTCGCGAGCTTCCACGATCACCTCCATCTCCGAGGGTGGCACGAGGATCGGCTCGACCGCGGCTGGCAGACCGGCACGTTCAAGGTAGAGACTCAGCCGCCGACCGGCGAGACGCGCTGCGGTGATCGGCGTGGCGTTCCACGGCACCCAGGATTCGGTGGACCTGTTCCACTGATACCAGTGACCGTTCTTCCGGGCGAAGCGTCCGCGCTCGCCGGCCATCGTCAAGGTCCATGTGCCGCCCGGGCCGACCACGATCGCGTCGATCGTGTCGATGCCGCCGGGCGCGGCCGACCGGAACCAGTGATAGTCATCATCAAGGTGCCTGGCGAGCGCCGACGCGGTGCGATCGCCCGAGGTCAGCCCGGAAAAACCCATGCGCCGCGATCGCGAAGCCGGGTGGAGGATCATGGCAGCGTCCCTCCTCTCGTCAGGGCATCGAATGGGCGAGCTCGAGTGTAGCGCGCATCCGAGCTGGCGGACAGGAGCTGCATGATCAAGGCCGTATCATGCTGGCCATGATTGAGTCCCGTGCCGACCTCGAGGGGGCGGTCAGAACCCTGCTGGCCGAGATCGGCGAGGATCCCGACCGGGAGGGGCTGGCACGCACACCGGAACGCGTGCGGCGCATGTACCACGAGCTCACGGCCGGCTACCAAACGGATCCGGATGCGCTCATCAACGGCGCCACCTTCGGCGTCGACTACGACGAGATGGTCGTCGTGCGCGACATCGAGTTCTTCAGCCTGTGCGAGCATCACCTGCTTCCGTTCATCGGCCGAGCGCACGTCGGGTACCTGCCGCGCGGCAGGGTCATCGGCCTGTCGAAGATCCCGCGCATCGTCGACATGTTCGCGCAGCGACTCCAGCTCCAGGAGCGGCTCACCGTCCAGGTGGCTGACTTCCTGATGGAGCGCCTTCAGCCGAAGGGGGTGGCCTGTGTGGTCGAGGCAACGCATCTGTGCACGATGATGCGCGGCGTCAAGAAGCAGGAGGCGACGATGGTCACCTCGTCCATGACCGGAACGTTCCGGCGCGACGCTCGGACCCGTGCCGAGTTCATGGGCCTGATCGGGAAGGCCTGACCGATGAGGCTTGCCAGGCCCATAATCGGACTCGCATGACCGATACGCCGATCCGCATCCTGCTCGCCAAGCCCGGTCTCGATGGGCATGACCGAGGCGCCAAGGTGCTCGCTCGTGGCCTGCGCGACGAGGGGTTCGAGGTCATCTACACCGGGCTGCGCCAGACGCCCGAGATGATCGCCGATGCCGCGGAGCAGGAGGATGTCGACGTCGTCGGCCTCTCCATCCTCTCCGGAGCTCATATGGCGCTGCTTCCGCGCACCGTGCAGCTCCTGCGCGATCGAGGCATGGCCGATGTGCTCGTGGCGGCCGGCGGCATCATCCCCGATGCGGACGTCATCAAGCTCAAGGAGGCTGGGGTGGCCGAGATCTTCGGTCCGGGCACATCGATCGGCCAGATCGCGCGCTACTTCCGCGAGCACGTCCACCGCGAGGCGTAGAGGCGTGTCCGCCGCGCCTGTCTCCTCCAGCGCGCGGGTGCCAATCCAGTTGGCCTTACGACCGACGAGCAGTCCGAATTACGTGGTCCTCGGTCGGAGCGCCGGCCCACTTGGCGAGATGACCGACGACACCTCCTGTATCGGTCATAAGGCCAATGGGCTTGGCACCGATCTGTCTGAGCGAGTGCGGGCGTGATCGAAGAGCTTGCCACCGGCCAACGTCGCCCGTTGGCGCGTCTGCTGACGCGGATCGAGAGCGGGGATCCATCGGTCCGTCCGCTGCTCCCGGCGCTATTCGCCGCCGGCCATGGCGCACACGTCGTTGGGATCACCGGCCCTCCGGGAAGCGGCAAGTCGACGCTGGTGAACGCGCTCATCACCGAGTGGCGAAAGCGTGGGAAGCGGGTGGGCATCCTGGCCGTCGACCCGTCGTCCCCGTATACGCGCGGCGCCATCTTGGGCGATCGGATCCGGATGATGGAGCACGCCGCGGATCGAGACGTGTTCATGCGCTCCATGGCCTCGCGCGGCGAGATGGGTGGAATCGCCGCGACCACCTGGATCGCCGCCGCCGCCCTCGACGCCGCCGGCTACGACCCCGTGCTGATCGAGACCGTTGGCGCGGGCCAGTCCGAGGTGGAGGTGGCACGACTGGCGGAAACGACCGTGGTGGTCGAGGTGCCCGAGATGGGGGACGAGGTGCAGGCCATCAAGGCCGGGCTGCTCGAGGTGGCCGACATCATCGCCGTCAACAAGGGAGACCGACCCGGCGCCGATCGCGCTGCACGCCAATTGCGCGCCATGCTCTCCACGGCGGGTGGCCGCGTGCAGGGCAGTCCTCCGAAGGTGATGGTGACGACCGCAACCACCTCTGGCGGGGTGGTGGAGCTCGCCGAGGCCATCGAGGCGCACCGCTCGGTGGCGCGGACGCCGCTCGAAGCGCGGGAGCGCGCTGCGAACCAGGTGCGCCGTGCGCTGGCGGACCTCGCGGCACGGCGTGCGGCCGAGTCCGTCGAGTGGGAGCCGAGCGTCAGGGCCGTCGCCGAGCGCACGCTTGATCCGCTGACCGCCGCCGAGCGCCTGCTGGACCGCTGAGCTCATGCTGAGCGAGCGCCGCGTGGGCGGGGAGAACCGGCCACGCTGGATCACGGCTGGTAGGCTTCTGAGCCTATGAGCATTGAACGCGTGTTCGTGATCGGCGCTGGGCTGATGGGACACGGGATCGCCCAGGTCAGCGCGGCGGCCGGCAAGCACGTTACGCTCGCCGATCGGACCGTCGAGCTCGCCGAGAAGGGCGCGGCGCGCGTCGCCGGCAACCTGAAGCGGCAGGTTGACAAGGGCAAGCTCGAACAGGCCGTCGCGAGCGCCATCCTGGATCGCATCCACACCGCGGAGGGGACCGACGGCGCGGGTGGCCACGGCATCGTGATCGAGGCGGTCTTCGAGGACGAATCGGTCAAGCGGGAGACCTGGGAAGCGCTGACCACGTCGGCCGACAGCGACGCGATCTTCGCCAGCAACACCAGCAGTATCAGCATCACCGGCCTCGCAACGGCGACCGACCGCCCCGCCAAGTTCATCGGTCTTCATTTCTTCTCGCCGGTGCCGGTCATGGGCCTGATCGAGATCATTCGCGGACTCGAGACCGATGAGGAGACCTACCGGGCCAGCAGGGGTTTCGCCGAGGAGCTCGGCAAGACGGTGATCGAGAGCAAGGATTACCCGGGCTTTCTGGTCAACCGCATGCTAGGCCCGTTCATCAACGAGGCGGTTTTCGCGCTCATGGAATCGACCGGCACGGCCGAGGACATCGACACCGGCGCGAAGCTGGGGCTGAACCATCCCATGGGTCCGCTGGAGCTCAGCGACTTCATCGGCAACGACGTGATGCTCAACGTGATGGACGTGCTGTACCGCGGCTTCGGCGATCCGAAGTTTCGTGCAGCCGCGTTGCTGCGGCAGATGGTGACCGCGGGCCATCTCGGCCGAAAGACGGGGCGCGGCTTCTACTCCTACGACGAGCAGGGCAAGAAGGCCGGCTGATGGCCGTCGATGCCGCGCCTGCACGGGGCCACCTTGCCCTGAGTGACGAGGAGCGCACCGTCAGGGACACTGTTCGTGATTGGGCGCAGCGCGAGATCGCGCCTGGTGCCGCCGCACGGGACGAGGACGAGCGTTACGACCCTTCCCTGTTCGAGCGTGCCGGGGAGCTTGGCATCACCGGTCTGCCGTATCCCGAGGAGCTCGGAGGCGCCGGGATGGGCACGTTCGCGTGGATCCTGGCGATCGAGGAGATCGCCGCGGCAGACATGGGCATGGCGGTCAGCCTGTCGGTCCATATCCTGAGTCAGCTCTGCATCTTTGCCAACGGGTCGGAGGAGCAGAAGCAGCGTCTCCTGCCGCCGATGACCGCCGGCCGCGAGCTGGGGGCATTCGCCCTGACGGAGCCGGAGTCCGGGTCCGATGCGGCGTCCCTGTCGCTTGCCGCACGACGCGAAGGAGATGACTACCTGCTGAACGGCACCAAGATATGGATCACCAATGCCGGGGATGCGGCGCGCTACGTCGTCTTTGCCACCGTCGACCGGTCGAGGGGAAAGTCCGGCATCACCGCGTTCGTGGTCGGGGCGGACGCGCCCGGCTTCCGGCTGGGCAGCAGGGAGCGGAAGATGGGCATCCGCGGCACCAGCGCGTACGAGCTGATCTTCGAGGATGCCCGCGTGCCCGCCACCGACCGACTCGGCGAGGAGGGCGACGGCCTGAAGGTTGCCCTCTCGGCGCTCGGTGCGGGCAGGATCGGCATCGCGGGTGCCTGCACCGGATTGGCACGCAGCGCGCTCGAGCTCGCCACCCGGTATGCGCTCGACCGACGCCAGTTCGGACGTCCGATCGCCGACCAGCAGATGATCCAGATGATGCTGGCCGAGATGGCGGTCGGCGTGGATGCGGCGCGCCTGCTCACGTGGCGTGCGGCTCGCATGCGCGACGCCGGCCAGCCCATCAACGCGCCCTCGAGCATGGCCAAGTGGTACGCCTCAGACGTCGCAATGCGGGTCACGACCGACGCGGTCCAGATCTACGGTGGCGCCGGATACTCTCGTGACAACCCGGTGGAACGGCTCATGCGGGACGCGAAGGGCGCCCAGATTTACGAAGGCACGAACCAGGTCCATCGGCTCATCGTCGCGCAGCAGCTGCTCGACACGATGCGCCGCGACGGCTGACCAGAGGAGAGGGACCGATGACCACGCCCAGCACCGGCCGCCTGATGCGGAGCCCCGAGATCGAGCCGCTCACGGTCGCGGCCGAAGATCGTATGCCCAACATCGTTGCGCTGGTCGCGCGCGCGGCCGAGCGACACGCCGATCGCGAGGCGATGCGCTGGAAGCTGACCAAGGTCCAGCGCGCGGAGGAGGGCGGCGAGGGCAAGTGGACCAGCCGAACGTATCGGGAGATGTGGGATTGGGTGGTGACCCTGTCGCTCGGGCTGAAGGACCTAGGTCTTGCCGACGGCGACGCGGTCTGTATCATCGCCCGGACGCGACCGGAGTGGACGATCGCCGATCTCGCGTCGCTCGCCCTCGGCGCGGTGACCTGCCCCATCTACCCGCAGTCCGAACCGGGGCAGGTGGCGTTCGTAATCAACAACGTGCAGGCCAGCGCGGTCTTCGTCGAGAATGCGCAGCAGGCGGCCAAGATTGCCTCCGTCCGCGACGAGTGCCCGACGCTCCGGCACGTCATCACCCTCGATCCGAGCGGCAAGTTTCCCGACGGCACGCTGACGCTCGAGGACGTCATCGCGCGGGGTGACCTGGAGCCGGCGAATAGGCTTGCCTGGCGCGAGGCCATGCATGCCATCGACCGCGACCATCTCGCCACGGTCATCCACACCTCGGGCACGACCGGCAACCCGAAGGGCGCCATGCTCAGCCACGGCAACCTGCTCTTCAACTACGAGGCCGCCAACCAGGTCGTCGACTTCTACGAAACCGATGTCTTCCTGTCGTTCCTGCCGCTGAGTCACATCTACGGCCGCATCGTCGACGAGGTCGTCGCGCTCGGACGAGGCGCGGCCGTCGTCTACGCCGAGGCGCTGCTGGAGCGGTTGCCGGCGAACATGGTTGAGGTGGAGCCGACGGTGATGGGGTCGGTCCCGCGGCTGTACGAGCGTGTCTACGCGCGCGTCAGCTCGGCCGTGGAGGCCGGTTCGCCGACGAAGCAGAAAATCTTTCATTGGGCGTCGGGCCTTGGCGCACAGAAATACGCCAACCATCTGGCGGGAAACAGTGATTCCGTGTGGTTGACGTTCCAGCTCAAGCTCGCCGATCGGCTTGTCTTCGCCAAGATCCGCGCACGCACCGGAGGCCGCGTCCGCTATTTCGTATCCGGCTCCGCGCCGCTGGCGCGCGAGATCGGCGAATTCTTCTATGGCATGGGCATGCTTGTCCTCGAGGGCTATGGCCTCACGGAGACCTCGCCGTTCGTCTCGATCAACCGACCGGACGATTTCGTGTTCGGGACGGTTGGCCGGCCCGCACCAGGTTCGGAGGTCATGATCGACGCGCTGACCGGCGAGATCCTCGTCCGCGGGCCGCAGGTCATGCAGGGCTACCTCAACCAGCCTGAGGAGACGGCGAAGGCGATCGACGCCGAGGGCTGGTTCCACACCGGCGACATCGGCGAGCTCGACGAGGCCGGCCGCATCAGGATCACCGATCGGCTCAAGAACATCATCGTGCTCGGCAATGGAAAGAACGTCTCGCCCGCGCCGATGGAGGCCGCCCTGTCTACATCCCGCTTCGTGGCGCAGGCGGTGATCCTGGGCGACCGGCAGGCGTACACCGGCGCGCTCATCGCCCCCGACTTCGACGAGCTCGGCGCCTGGGCGGCTGCGAACGGCGTGGCCGAGATGCCGCCGGAGCAACTGGTCGAGCAGAAGCCCGTCCAGAAGCTGATGGATGCCGAGGTCAAGCGCACGCTGGAGGCGTTTGCCGTCTACGAGCGACCGCGCCGCATCGCGCTTCTGCCGCGGCTGCTGAGCGAGGAGGCGGGGGAGCTGACGCCGTCGCTGAAGACGAAGAACCGCGTCGTCCTGACGAACTGGGCCGACAAGATCGCGTATCTCTTCGACGAGAAGCGCGGTGGGGCAGGCTGACCGGCGTCACCCGCAGTCGATAGCATCGATCGTTGCGTGCCGAGTACCATCTCGCCATGCGTGACGTGTACATCCTCTCCGCCGCGCGGACGCCGATCGGGAAGTTCGGCGGCGGGCTCTCGACCATCCCCGCCACCGATCTCGGCGGCATCGCCATCCGAGCTGCCGTCGAGCGCGGCGGTGTCTCCCCGGAGCATATCGACGAGGCGATCATGGGGCAGGTGCTCCAGGCCGGTGCCGGCCAGGCTCCCGCGCGCCAGGCGGCCCTGAAGGCCGGCCTGCCCGAGGGAGTTAGCGCGACCACCATCAACAAGGTTTGTGGATCGGGGCTCAAGGCGGTGATGATGGCCGCATCGGCCATTCGGGCCGAGGATGCCGAGCTGATCGTGGCGGGCGGCATGGAGAGCATGAACATGGCGCCGTACCTGTTGCCCCAGGCGCGGACCGGCTATCGGCTGGGTAACGGCACCCTGGTCGACGCGACCGTCCATGACGGCCTGTGGTGTTCGACCTGCGACGTGCACATGGGCCTGCACGCCGAGCGCGTTGCGGTCAAGCACGACGTCACCCGAGAGGCACAGGACGCGTTTGCATTGCGCTCGCATCAGCGGGCCATCGCGGCCCAGGAGGGCGGGCGTTTCGACGACGAGATCGTGCCCGTCACGTTCCCCGGCAAGAAGGGCGACACCATCGTGTCCGCCGATGAGGGACCACGCGCCGATTCGTCGCCGGAGGCGCTCGCGAAGCTCAAGCCGGCCTTCCAGCCTGATGGTGGATCGGTGACTGCCGGAAACGCTCCCGGCATCACCGACGGTGCGGCTGCGCTGGTCATCGCCTCCGAGGGCGCCATGAACGGTGCACAGCCCCTGGCGCGGATCATCGGCTACGCCCAGGCGGACGTTGCCCCTGAGTGGCTCTTCGAGGCGCCGATCCACGGCGTGCGTCGCCTGGTCGAGCGCGTGGGTGGCAGCATCGACGACTTCGACCTGATCGAGATCAACGAGGCATTCGCCGCCCAGGTCCTCGCCGATGGCAACGAGCTGGGCTTCGATTGGGATCGCGTCAATGTCAACGGTGGAGCCATCGCGCTGGGCCACCCCATCGGCGCATCCGGCGCTCGGGTCCTGACGACGCTGTTGTACGAGCTGCGGCGGCGCGGCGGCGGGAAGGGGCTCGCGACCCTGTGCCTGGGCGGCGGGGGAGCCGTGGCCATGGCGATCGAGACCGTCTGACAGCGGGTTCAGCGCGCATCGCGAGGGAGGATCCCCTCCGTCAGGCGCCGAGCTCTTCGAGCGCATTGTCGAGGGCTTCAACGATCAGGCCCGCATCCGTGTCAGTGATGCACAGCGGCGGGCGGATCTTGAGCGTGTTGCCGGCTCGCCCGGTGGTGCCGATCAGCACGCCCCGTTCTCGCATCCGTTCCTTGACCCGTGCGGCCAACTCGCCATCCGGCTCCCGCAGGTCGCGCTCCGACACCAGCTCGACCCCGACCATCAGCCCGCGTCCCCGCACGTCGCCGATGGCCCGGTGGCGCGTCGCAAGGTCGGCGAGCGCCCCCCGTAGTCGGTGTCCGACCTTCTCGGCGTTGGCAATCAGGCCCTCGTCCTCGATCACGTCGAGCACGGCGATAGCTGCGGCGCATGCCACCGGGTTGCCGCCGAAGGTGCTGAAGAAGGTGGTCTCGCGCGCGAAGCGGTCGACGATATCGGCGCGCGTGATCACCGCGGCGATCGGGAATCCATTGCCCATCGGCTTGCCGAGCGTGACGATGTCCGGGACGACGTCCCAGGCGGCGAATCCCCAGTGCCGCTCACCGATGCGACCGTGGCCGGCCTGTACCTCGTCGGCCACGAACAGCGCGCCCGCTGCGCGCGCCCGGTCGATGAGGGAGCGCATGACCGGCTCCGGCGGGAAGAAGATGCCGTCCGAGGTGAAGGCACTGTCAAGGTAGAGGGCGGCGGGCGAGCGGCTACGTTCCGCCGCGCGGCTGATGGCCGCGTCCATCGCCTCGGCAGCGAGCGTGGCACCTGCCGCGGAATCGGGATCGTGCGCATACGGGCCACGGTACGTGTCCGGGGTGGCGATGGTCTCGACCGACGCGGGCTGTTCGGGGTGCGACCATTCCGACGGCGAGAAATCGGCGATCGCCGCCGTGACGCCGTGGTAGGCCCATTCGGTGACGATCCCGGCGTCGCCACCGGTCACCGACCTCGCAAGCCGCCACGCCAGGTCATTGGCTTCGCTGCCGGAGTTCACGAACATCACGGTGTCCAGGCCGTCGGGCATGGTGGCTGTCAGGCGCTCTGCCAGCTCGACGACGTTCTCGTGCAGGTAGCGCGTGTTCGTGTTGAGCGTCGCCGCCTGGCGGGCCATCGCCGCCACCACCAGCGGATGCGAGTGGCCGACGACGGGGACGTTGTTGTACGCGTCGAGGAACGCGCGCCCCTCCGTGTCGTACATCCATGAGCCCTCGCCGCGCACCAGGTGCAGCGGCTCTCGATACGTGAGCGGCTCCAGTGCGCTGCCGAGGACGCGGCGCCGGCGCGTGACGAGCTCGGTATCGGCGACCCATCCGCCGGTCCGACTGGCCCGGGTGGAAACGCGAGCCGCCGCGGCCAGCCGCCGGCCGGCTTCCGCGAAGCCGACCGCCTCCAGCTGGTCGAGGAGGGCCCAGGCCGGTTCCGACCAACCGCGGATGTATTCGTTGTCGGGATACTGACGCGTGCGGAAGGTCGAGATGAGAATCGTCTGGGCCATCCGTCCCGCCAGCAGGTCGGCGAGCAGCTCCGCCTCCCGGTCCTCGAGTGGCGTGACCGACGTGTACCCCTCGAGGAACGTTTCCGCGACCTCGAAGATGTCGTCGCGGTCGCGGAGCAACGACTGCAGGGTGGCCGGGATGTCCAGCGCGAGCGCCGTGTGCGCCATATCGCCGAAGTCGATGATGCCGGTGACCCTGCCGTGCTCGTCGAGCAGCAGGTTGTCCAGGGTCACGTCGTTGTGAACCTGCGAGCGCAGCGTCGATAGAGCGGGCATGACTCGCTCGTCGAACCGCGAGAGGACCCTGGTCAGCAGCTCATGGCGGCCACCGTGCTCAATCAGCGCCGCGTGGCGGGCGAGACGCGGGAGGTGCTGCTGATCCCAGAGGATCACCCGCCCGGCGGCGGGATGGAAGAAACCGCGCAGGGCGTGGGCAACGCGGGCAACCACCTCGCCGATACCGCGGATGCCCTCGGCATCGAGCTCGTGCGGAGCGGCATTGCGTCCGGGAAGCAGCGGGATCAGTCGCACCAGGTGTGAGTCGCCAACGATATCCACGCGCCCGATCGGGTCGCCCTCGAGCGTCGGACGCGTGACCGGGACGGGTAGCTCCGCGTCGACCGACGCGATGCGCGCGACGGCCGCCACCTCCATCGCGATGACCGCGGGATCCTCCGCCGCGTTCGACACCTTCAGCACCCAGCCGGACCCATCATCGGCGTCGATCGCAACGTTCTGGTCGCGCTCACTTACGAGCGATCGGGCCGCACCGCTGATCCCGAAGGTCGTGCGGGCGATCTCCTCAGCCTGCGCCAATGTCAGCGTGGGCGGGTCGGCGTCGAGGACGTCGGCGGTCATCGGCGGGATGCTACCTGCTCCGCGGTCCCATTCGGAGCCCGTCGCGGGCGTGCGCTAGAATCGGCAACCGTCACCGCGAGCCGGCCTGCTACCGCCCTTGAGCGCGGAGGCGTCGGCCTCGCATCGCATACAGGAGGCAGTCAGCGCACCTGATGGCCAGCCAGAACCCGGTGGCGGAGGCCCCGAACATCTGGGGCATCGCCCAGTCCCAGTTCGACCATGCGGCCGATCGGCTCGATCTTGATGAGGGGATGCGACGCGTGCTCCGCGTCCCGCAGCGCGAGCTGACCGTGAATTTCCCGGTGACCATGGACGACGGGAGCGTATCGGTCTTCACCGGCCACCGCGTTCAGCACAACGTCAGCCGGGGTCCGGGCAAGGGCGGCGTCCGTTACCACCAGGACGTGACCCTCGACGAGGTTCGCGCGCTGGCGATGTGGATGAGCTGGAAGTGCGCCTGCGTGAACATCCCGTACGGCGGCGCGAAGGGCGGGGTCGTGGTCGATCCCAAGAAGCTTTCCATTCGCGAGGTCGAGGGGTTGACGCGACGCTTCACCACGGAGATCAGCCCCCTCATCGGGCCGGATCGGGACATTCCGGCGCCCGACGTCAACACCAATGCGCAGACGATGGCCTGGATGATGGACACGTACTCCATGCATCGCGGCTACACCGTCCACGGCGTCGTGACCGGCAAGCCGATCAGCGTCGGGGGGTCGCTGGGCCGCAACGAGGCGACCGCGCGGGGGGCCGTCTTCACGCTCCTTCGGGCGTCGAAGGCGCTGAACGTTCCCCTGATCGACGCTCGCGTATCGATCCAGGGCTTCGGGAACGCCGGCAGCATCGCCGCCACCCTCCTCGCCGCCGAAGGAGCGCGGATCGTGGCCGTCAGCGACTCGACCGGGGGCATCCATAACCCGTCGGGGCTGGATCCGGCGCGCGTGATCGCCTGGAAGCAGGAACACGGCACCGTCGTGGGTTTCCCCGGCTCCGATGAGGTCACCAACCAGGAGATTCTCGAGATCGACTGCGAGGTCCTGGTGCCGGCGGCGCTCGAGAACCAGATCACGAAGCACAACGCGCCGAACATCAAGGCCAGGATCGTGGCAGAGGCGGCGAATGGCCCGACCACGCCGGAGGCCGACGAGATCCTTCACGATCGAGGCGTGTTCAACATCCCGGACATCCTGTGCAATGCGGGCGGCGTGACCGTCAGCTACTTCGAGTGGGTCCAGGACATGCAGAGCTTCTTCTGGACAGAGGACCGCATCAACGACAGCCTCAAGGGCATCATGGATAGAGCCTTCGAGGCGGTGCTTGCCATGAGCGAGCGGCACGATGTCGACATGCGCACGGCGGCCTACATGGTGGCCGTGGCCCGGGTGGCGGAAGCAACGATGCTCCGCGGCCTCTACCCGTAGCCCATGCTCGATCACGAAGAGCGATTCCTCTTTCGCGAGGAGATCCATACCCTCGCGAACGCCCTCGCAGATGCCGGTCAGCTCGACAACGTCGAGGACCTGCTGGCAGAGGTCACGACCAGCCCGCGCTTCGACGCCGACGTCTTCACGCTCGAGCGTTCCCTCCAGGTGATGCTGGGCGGACGCGCCGGATCCACGCTCGTCGGCCTGCTCACCGTCGACAGCGGGGTCTTCGAGGAGCTCGGCGAGATGGGCGTGCCACCCGACGTCCACGAGCGCCTCGTCAGCTGGCGAGCTCGGTTCGGACTCGTCATCGATAACGCTCTCAACTTCCTCAACAACCCGGATGGCATCCAGGGACACAACTTCGGCACACAGCTGACGCACAACGAATCGGGCCTGACGCTCCAGGGGCGCCTGACCCTGGTTCGCTACAACAATGAGCCGCAGTTTTTCATCGCCGATGCGGATGTCCTGCTCAGCGTCGCCGCCGACATGCTCGAGCGACTCGGCGAGCACCTCGATCCCGACATGCTCGATGCCGATCTCGTGACCCGCCTGCGCGAGGGCGTCGACCTCGTCGAGCGCAGGACGAAATCCCGCTCGTAGCCACGGCCTGTGCACGCGGCGTTCACACCGTCGCGCCAGTCAGCTCACGGATGAATGACGGTCGCGAGCCCGCCGTGCCCGTCAGACAGTCACCTGGTGACTCGGACGCGCCGAAGTTGACGGCGCCGGGCGTCAGAAACGCCGTTCCCAGTCGCTAGCTGCATATCCGACGATACGATCCGAGGTGAGCCCGTCACCGATACATCCGGCGCATACTCGGCGCCGCGCACGTGCGCGACGGGGGAACATAACTCGCCGCCGTAGACTTCGGCCGTGAGCTCGAGACGCGTGTTCCTGGCAGCAACGGGCCAGAACCGGGGCAAGACGACGACGAGCCTGGGCCTGATCGCCGCCATCAGGGAGCGGGGCTATCGGTTGGGCTTCATGAAGCCGGTCGGCCAGCGCTACCTGGTGGTCGACGGCACGCGCGCGGACGAGGACGCCGTCCTGATGCAGGAAGTGTTCGGATTGCCCGACGCGCTGAACGACATGTCGCCCGTCACGCTGCCACGGGGATTCACCACCGAATTCATCATGGGCCGCATCACCGACGATCTCGAGGCGCAGGTCCGTTCCGCCCACCTGAACGTCGCAAGCGGCAAGGACCTCGTCGTGATCGAGGGAACCGGGCACGCGGGGGTGGGCGCCGTCATCGGCCTCTCCAACGCGCGGGCGGCGGCCATGCTGGAAGCGCCGGTGATCATCGTGAGCGAGGGCGGCGTCGGTCGCCCGATCGATGAGATCGTGCTCAATCGCGCGCTCTTCGCCGCGCACGGGGTGACCGTGCTCGGCGCGGTCGTCAACAAGGTGGACACGGAGTCGCATCCACGGTTGCCTGACCTCCTGCGACGAGGGCTGCATGTCCACGGCATCGAGCTGCTGGGATGCATCCCGTACTCCGAGTTTCTGGCGAATCCGTCACTCGAGCTGATCGTGACGCATCTCGATGGTGAGCTGCTCGCCGGTCGCGCCGAGCCGGGCCTGACCATAGGCCACGTCGCGATCGGCGCGATGCAGGCGGACCACGCCATCGGCCACCTGTCCGATCGAACGCTGCTGATCACGCCGGGCGACCGCGAGGACCTCTTGCGGGCCGCCCTCGACGCCAACGTCCGAGCGGCCGCTGGCTCACCACTCGTGAGCGGCATCATCCTGAGCGGTGGCTATCGACCGTCCGACGCCCTTCTCCACGCTCTCCGCGAGGCCGACCTCTTCGTGTACCTGGTCGAGACCGATACGTATCGGACCGCCCAGGCGGTCGACGAGATCCTGGTCAAGACGCATTCGAGCGACACGGAGAAGATCGCGACCATCATCGATCTCGTCGGCGGCGCGATCGACGTGGACGGGTTGCTGGCGCGCCTCTAGGCAGACACGAAGGGAGGCCGGACGTGGGCACGCGCCGGCCTCCCGAGGCACTGCGGCCGACGCGGTCCGTGGGGCCCGCCGCCGCGGTGACGAGGCGCATCATACGGTGGGCACGGCCGGCCGCCACCGGTACCTTTGGCGCTACGCGACATCCCACGCGAGCGGGATGTTATCGGTGAGCCGGGTCCGATTGATGCCGACCGCGATCAGCGCGAGCGCCGGTCCGGTGACCCGCTGGAGCTCGGCGAGGGTGGAGGCATCGGCCACGCTGACATAGTCGACCCGCGCCCGTGGCTCACGCGCCAGCACCTCCGTCATGCGCCAGCGCAGAACCTCTGCCGATCGTTCTCCGGCGTCGTACGCATCCGTGGCCGCCGTCAGGGCCTGGTACAGGCAGGCCGCGGCGTGGCGCTCCTCGATGCCGAGCTGGGCGTTGGCACTCGACATGGCGAGCCCATCCTCGGCGCGGATGGTGGGACACACCACGAGGTCCACGTTCAGAAAGAGGTCGCGCAGCATGCGTCGCACGATGACGACCTGCTGCGCGTGTCGCTGGCCGAGGTACAGCCGCGCGGGACCCACGAGATGGACTAGCTTGAGCATGACCGTCGTCAGCCCGTCGAGGTGTCCCGGTCGTGAAGCGCCCTCGAGCTGACGCGTGAGGCCCTCGACGGTAACGCGCGTCGTGTCATCGGGAGGGTAGAGCGTGGCCACCTCCGGCACGAAGGCGATGTCCGTTCTCGCGTGCTCCAACAACGCGAGGTCGCGTGGATGGTCACGCGGGCCGCCTGATCCCTCGTCGAGGGACGTGAACGATCCGGGGTTCGCGAAGCTCGAGACCACGACGCATCCGTTGTCGGCGCGCGCCCGGTGCACCAGCGAGAGCTGGCCATCGTGCAGCATGCCCATGGTCGGCACGAAGCCCACGCTGTCGCCGGCAACACGTCGCTCGCGAATGGCCTCCCGCAGCTCGTCCGCCCGACGGACGACGATCACGAGCGCCGACGGCGTGGGCCGGTGGCCATCGGAGCATCGGTCGTTGGCCGCGCGTGCCGGTATCGGTCCCCGAACAGGTCCCACAGGCGCTCGGCGACCTGCCGCTTCGGCAGCATCGGCCAATCGGTCAGGGAGCCCTCGGCGCCGAAGACGGTCACCTTGTTCTCGTCGGAGCCGATGGCGTCGAACGGCCCGCCGACGACGTTGCCGACGATCAGGTCGAGGCCCTTGTCGCGCAGCTTGGCCGCGGCGTTTGCCTCGAGATCGTTCGACTCGGCCGCGAAGCCGATGAGGAACGGACGCATGTCGTCGGGCATCTCGCCCACCTCGGCCACGATGTCCGGGTTAGGGACCAGCTCGATCTGGAGGTTCTCCCCGGAGCGCTTGATCTTGCGCTGGCTCGCCCGTGCGGGGGCAAAGTCGGCGATCGCGGCGGCCATCACCAGGATGTCGGCACTCGCCGCCGCCCGCAGGACGGCCTCGCGCATCGCATGGGCGGTGGTGGCATCGATGACCGTCACGCCGCGCGGCGGAGTGACGCTCATGGCACCCGCAATGAGCGTCACGCTCGCTCCACGATCACGGGCGGCCTCGGCCAGGGCGGTTCCCATCTTGCCCGATGAACGGTTACCGATGAACCGCACCGGGTCGAGCGGCTCACGCGTGCCGCCGGCGCTGACGACGACGTGGAGACCCTCGAGATCGCCCGCGCGGCCAAAGAGGCGCTCGACGGCCTCGACAATGGCCGGCGGCTCCGCCAGGCGCCCGATCCCGGTCAGGCCCGAGGCCAGCTCACCCACCTCGGGCTCGACGATCAGGTACCCGAACTCGCGCAGGGTCGCGACGTTGCGCTGCGTGGCGGGGTGGGTCCACATCCCCGCATCCATGGCGGGAGCCACGATGACCGGGGCTCGGCTGGCGCAGGCGATCGCGGTCACCGCGTCACCGACGAGTCCGGCGGCGAGCTCGCCGAGCAGGTTCGCCGTGGCGGGCGCCAGGACGATCGCATCGGCGGCCTCCGCCAGCTCGATGTGCGCGATCTGCTGATCGGCATCCAGCTCGAATACGTCGTCCAGGACGGGCCGATGGGTAAGGCTCGCGAAGGTCAGTGGCCCGACGAAGCGGGTGGCCGATCGGGTCATCACCACGTCCACGACCGCCCCGTGCTCCTGCAGCGACCGCACCAGGGTCACGGACTTGTAGGCCGCGATGCTGCCCGACACGCCGACCACGATCCGGCGCCCCGCCAGGATTCCCTCGTTCATCGCTCGAGACCCGTTGTCGTGGCGGACTCGCGATTGCGGACCGCCTGCCAGGCGTAGCGGATGCCGCGCAGCGTCAGGTCCGGCTCCACGGCGTCGATGCCCGGCACGTCACGCAGCCACGGTTGATGGGTATAGCCGCCGGTCGCGATGACGGTCACCCGAGCAGCCGACGGGGAGCGCTCGACCAGTTCACCGCGCAGCGCGGTGAGGAGGCCGCTGACAAGCCCGATATACCCGAGCACCGTGCCCGATTGCATGGCGTGCACCGTGTTGGTCCCGATCGCCGACGGTGGCCGGCGCAGCTCGATGCGGGGCAGCTTGCTGGCACGTCCGACCAATGCCTCGAGGCTGAGTCCCATGCCCGGCGCGATCGCCCCGCCGATGTACGCGCCGTCGGCGTCGACGAGGTCGAAGTTCGTGCTCGTCCCAAGGTCGACCACGATGGCAGGCCCACCGAATTCGACGCGGGCGGCCAGCGCGTTGGCCAGCCGATCGGCGCCGGCCTCGGACGGTCGATCGATGCGAATGGCAAGCGTGCCGTCGAGCGAGGCCGCGTCGACGATGGCCGGCTCCACGCCGATGCGCTCGGTCACGAGACGCTCCCACGTCTCCGTCAGCGGAGGTACGACACTGGCGAGCGCCACCGCGTCGAGCTTGTCGAGCCGGTGTGCGTCGAGCGCCAGGAGGCCGGTGAGCATGGCCGCGACCTCGTCAGGTGTCGCATCTGCCCGCGTGATGGTGCGCCACGAGCGCGCCAGTCGGTCGTCCTCGAAGAGGCCGATCGTGACGTTCGTGTTGCCGATGTCGGCGGCCAGCAGCTTCACGGGCGGTATCGTAGCAGCCGGTCCTTCCGGGCCGCCCTCGCCGTGGCTCGGTGCTAGAGTTGCCCACGATCCGCACGAATGAGTCGATGTCCGAGAGCCGCGCCAAGCTCTACATCAACACCGGGGTCGTCACCGCAAAGAGCGACATCTACAACATCCTGCGGCCGCTGCTCAAGCAGACGGTCAGCTACACGTACCACCGCGGCGCCCGGCTTGAGTCGAGTGGGACCGGCTGGGTCGAGCGGATCGTGGTCGACCATCCGGAGATCGCGTCGTACTTCACGCCGCTCGCCATCTGTCTCAACCTCGACTCGTTCGATTACCTTCAGTTCGACACCTCCGGCGACGGGCTCCTCGTCTACACGCTCGTGGTCGGCAACGAGCGCGTCGTCCTCGAGTTCGCGGCAAATGGTGCCCACGGGCTGGCCGACCTGGCGGAGCCGGATGGGCCGGCGAGCAGCGGTCGCGCGCTGCCGCGCAACGCCGATGAGCTGGCGCGCGACCTCCGCTTCATCCAGATGGAGCTCCTCATGTCGGCCGACACCGAGGCGCGTGATGCTGATCGTGGCGATGAGGACGAGGACCGGGCGTGAGCGACGCCGGCGCGACCGCGCCGCCCGGAACCGCTTCGTACCTACGGACCGTTCAGCCCGGCGGCCTTCGCGTGATCACGCAGGCGATGCCCGGCGCACGTTCTGCGAGCGTGGTCCTCCTCGTGCCGGTTGGGTCGCGGCACGAGGACGATTCCCATGCCGGACTGAGCCATCTGCTGGAGCACCTGGTGTTCAAGGGCACGCGCGCACATCCGGAGGCGGGTTCACTCTCGCAGATGGTCGAGGGCATCGGCGGCAGCGTGAACGCCAGCACGGATCGTGAGTTGACCGTGTTCAGCGCGAAGGTGCCGGCCGAGCACGTGAGGGTGGCGCTGGAGGCCGTCCGGGAGCTGGCGCTGCGGCCGCTGCTGCGTCAGGCTGACCTGTCGGCGGAGAAGCCGATCATCGTCGACGAGATCCGGATGTACGTCGACTCGCCGTCCGACCATATCTTCACCCTGTTCGACGAGATGCTGTATGCGCCGCACCCGCTCGGTCGCGAGATTGCCGGCAGCATCGGGTCGGTGCGCCGGGCCTCCCACCGCGGCGTCGTCGAGCATTGGCGGGGTTCCTACCGGACGGCGGGCATGGTGCTGGCCGTGGCCGGAGCCATTGATCACGACGACATCGTCCGGGCCAGCGCCGAGTGGATGCCCGACGGTCCGGACGGGGGCCAGGGCGGCACGGGCTCCTCGCCCCGGGTCACATCGGCGCCGACGCCCGCGCGACCGGGGGCGTTGCGAGTTTCGTATCGGCGTCTCAGCCAGGGAAACCTGTGCCTGGGCATGCCCGGGGTCGCTCGCGACGATCCGGACCGCTGGGCGCTCGACCTCCTGGGCGCAATCCTCGGGGACGGGATGGGCAGTCGACTCTTCCTGGACCTTCGTGAGCGCCGATCGCTCGTCTACGACGTCTCCACGTTCGGCGCCTCGTATGCCGATGCCGGCAGTTTCGGCATACATGCCGGTTTCGACCCGGAGGACATCGAGCCTGTGGTAGCCGCCATCCTGGAGCAGCTGGACCGCATCTGCTCCGACCGGGTGACCGCTGCCGAGCTGAAGCGCGCTCGGGCGTACACGCGCGGGCGCCTCGAGCTCCGCATGGAGGATTCCGGAGCGGTCGCCGGATGGATCGGGAGTGGGGAGGCCCTTCTCCCGCGCATCCTCACCGTCGACGAGGTCATCGAGCGGCTCGACGCGGTGACCGTCGAGGACCTGGTGCGGGTCGCGCAGCGCCTCCTTGACCCGGCGGGTGCACGGCTCGCGGTCCTCGGACCGTTCCGCTCCCGTGCCCGCTTGGAACGGACCCTTCGGCAGTGATCGCCGGCGACGACGAGCATGTCATCGAGCTGTTGGCCGACGAGCTGGCCCTCGCGCGTGCGCAACTGGATGCGATGCAGCCGGCGCTGGCGGAGGGGACGTTGCGCGACAGGATCGCGGTGCGCGAGTCCGAGGGCCCCGCGGTCGACGATGAGCTCGACGCCCTGCGTGCGCTCCTCGCCGAGTCGCTCTGGCGCCAGGGCAGGCTCGTCGCGGCGCGCGCCGCCCTCGAAGCGGTGCGGCCGAGCAGCTCGCAGCGGCGGCTGCCGATCGTCTCCCTGATCGAGGCCGAGGCGCTCGCCGCGGCTGGCGAGCCCGATCGCGCGGCGGGCGCATTGGAACGGGTCGTCGCGACGATCGGGGTCGACGCGGCGCACGAGCTCCGATCGGGAGTCGCGGGTCGCCTGTCGTGGCC
>JALZJE010000226.1 GCA_030859955.1 Chloroflexota bacterium
TGGAGCTGTGGTTCACCCCCGACGACCGCGCCGCCTACGTCGTCACGCCGGATGGTGTCGAACGCTGGCCGCGGGCTGACGAGCCCGTCGGTTGCGCGTGAGAAGCCGCATCTACTCGCCGATGAGCCCCTGCACTTCGGCCTGGATCCCCTCGACATCCGCCTCCAGCACGTAGCCGCGGCCATCGCCCCGATCGCCTTCAAAGGTGATGAGCGGCGGCTCGATCAGGACGTGGCGAACCTCCGCGTCCCCGGCGCGACGAGCGAGCTCGAGGAGCGTCGCAAGGTCGTCGAGGGGCAGATCCGTTTCGAGCGACTCCAACGAGTCGAGTGCCGCCCGCAGGTCGATGTCGGTCTCCGGATCGACGAACTTGTCGATGAGGGCGACGATGACCTCCTGCTGACGGCCCATCCGGCCGTAGTCCTGGTCGACCCGCGTGCGTACGTACCCCAGCGCCGCCTGGCCATCGAGCTCCTGGTCGCCGGCCGCCAGATCGAGATCGACGATCGGATCCACGATCGGCTCGGGTGGCGAGACCGGGATGGTGCCGACCGCCTCGACCAGGCCGGCAAAGTCGTCCATGTCGAGGACGACGTGGGCGTCGATCGGCACGCCGTACAGGGATGACATTGCGCCGACCAGGGCGTCGATGCCACGCTCGTGGTACAGGCTGTTGATCTTGCCATCCCAGGTTCCGCCGTCCTCGAGCGGCACGTCGACCGTGTCGCGAGGGAGAGAGATGAGGGTCAGCTGGGATTGGTCGGCCGAGAGGCTGACGACCAGGAGGGCATCGGTATTCGGCGCGTCACCCTTCTCCTCGCGCGGCTCATTGAGATCGGTCCCGACGTAGAGGACGGTCCAGCGTCGATCGGTCAGGTCGGCGTTCAGTGAGGCGTTCGCTGACGCCGACGGCAAGCTCTGCGGCGCGCTCGGTGAGGAGCCGGCATCCGAGGGCGATCCGGGAGAGGAGAGAAGGACAAAGCCGATGACGCCGCCGAGGCCGATGACCGCGAGGCCGATGAGGATGGCGTGGCTGCGCTGCATGTCATGCATTGTGGCGACTTCCGGGTGGCATCATCAGCTCTCATGACCGATTCCGCGCACATCACCGTCACCGATCTCGAGCCACTGGCGCAGGCGCGCATGGATCCGGCGGCGTGGGACTACTACGCCGGCGGCGCCGGTGACGAGCTGACCCTTGCCGACAACCGTGCGGCGTGGAACCGACCTCGTCTGCGGCCACGGATCCTCGTCGACATCTCCACGATGGACCTTGCGACCAGTGCCTTCGGCGTCACTCTTGCCCACCCGGTGCTTGTGGCCCCGACCGCCTCACACGATCTCGCCCACGCCGATGCCGAGGTGGCCACCGCCATCGGCGCGGCGGCGGCGGATACCCTCATGACGCTGTCGACCATCTCCTCGAGGCCGATGGAGGACGTCGCGGCGGCCGCGCCCGAGGCCCCGCGCTGGTTCCAGCTCTATCCGCCGTCCGACCGGGAGGCATGTACCGCCCTGGTGCGGCGTGCCGCGGATGCCGGATACGCGGCGATCGCCGTCACGGTCGACCTGCCGCTGCCGGGAAACCGCGAGCGCGACCTGCGCAACGAATTCGCCGTCGGGCTCGGCGCGCACCTGCCGCCCGACCAGCCGGTCGACCCAGAGACGGGTCTCGTGGTCCTTCCCCGCATGGACTGGGACGATCTGGCGTGGCTGCGCTCGATCTGCCCGCTGCCGCTGCTCGCCAAGGGGGTCCTGCGCGCCGATGACGCGGCGCGCGCCGTGGACGCCGGCTGCGATGGCATCTGGATCAGCAACCATGGCGGCCGTCAGCTGGACACCGCGATCGCCACGGCCGATGCGCTGCCCGAGATCGCGAGCGAGGTGGGTGGCCGGGCGCTCATCGTGGTCGACGGCGGCGTCCGTCGTGGCATCGACATCCTCAAGGCCATCGCACTGGGAGCCGATCTCGTGGCGGTCGGCCGGCCCGTGCTGTGGGGGCTGGCGTTCGACGGCTCGGCTGGCGTGCAGCTGGTGCTCGAGACCCTGCGAAATGAGCTCTCGCTCGCAATGGCGCTGAGCGGCTGTCGCTCGATCGAGGAGATCACGTCGGACCTCATCGCCCGTCGGGAGCCGATCGGGTAAAGAATGGAGCCGAGAGCGAGACTCGAACTCGCGACCTGAGCTTTACGAAAGCCCTGCTCTACCAACTGAGCTATCTCGGCCTGTTCCGAAAGTCTAGCCTATCGACCCTGCCTGGGCAGCGGGTGACCCTCCCCTCAGCCTCCGACGAGCGTCTCGCCGCAGTGCTGACAGACGGTATCCGACTCGGCGACCGGCTCGCCACAGTTCGGACAGACCTGCTGCTGCGTCATAGTGGTTTCCATCGCACTCCGCGTGCCGCCACGCGCTTCCTGCGGGGGCATCCAGCCATGAATCAGCTCATCGTGGAACCGTGGTGCGACGTCCGAGTCTCGCAGGGCCCTTGGGACGGGCGCCATCGGCGCGCGGCCGCGGATCGCATCGGCGTAGTAGGCGCAGACGTCGGTCAGCGGGCACAGCCCGCAGATGGGGCGCGGGGCGCGACACGTATCGCGTCCATGCCGGATGAGCTCCACGTGGAACGGATACATCTCGGCGGGTGCGAGGACCTCTTCGAGCAGGTCGTGGGCGCGTACGAGCGGGGTCCGGGCCGGCAGCATGGCCAACCGCGAGGCGACCCGGTGGACGTGCGTGTCGACCGGCAGCTGCGGCCGACCGAAGTGGAAGAGCAGGACGATGGCCGCCGTCTTGCGCCCGATGCCGGGCAGCGATACCAGCCAGTCGCGCGCCTCGAGGAGTGGTAGCGTGCCAAGGAAGGACAGGTCCCAGGTCCCGCCGGTGGCGGCGTGGACCTCCGCCAGCACATGCTGAATGCGTTTTGACTTGGTGGGAGCCAGTCCGCCGGCCCGAATCACGTCCTCCAGCTCGTCGGTCGGTGCAGCGAGCGCGTCATCCCAGGTCGCGTAGCGCTCGCGCAGCGACGAAAAGGCACGGAACGAGTTCGTGTCGGCCGTGTTCTGGGAAAGGATGGTGAGCACGAGCTCGCTCACCGCATCGACGCGCGGGCCAGCCCAGGTCGGATGCTCGTACCGTTCGCCGAGCCGCTCCAGGACGACATCCGCCAGCCGCCTCCGGCGACGTCGATCAGCCGCACGCTTCTGCGGGCTTGGGCCGCGCGCCATGGCCCGACATCGCGCCTACTGGCGCGAGAGCTCCAGGCCGATGCCGATGCAGCGGGCCAACCGTCCCGCCGCCGCGGTGAGGAGTCGCTCGGTCTCCGCCATGGCCTCGGCCAGCTCCATGGGCGCATCGACGATGGGCTGCACGACGGTCAGCGCCATGACCGCGTCGAGGGCCCCCGCGCCGGGGCCGACGCCGCCGCACAGCAGGACGACCGGCGTCCTGCGCGGCCGGGCCAGCGACGCAACGCCCATGGCTGCCTTTCCCTGGAGCGTCTGCTCGTCGGCACGACCCTCACCGGTGATCACCAGGTCGGCGGACTCGAGCGCCTCGGCGAGACCGACCAGCTCGGCTACGACCTCCACGCCGGGTCGAACCGTGGGCGACAGCAGGCCGAGCAGTCCGGCCGTCGTTCCACCCGCGGCGCCGGCCCCCGGTATGTCGGCGACCAGCCGCCCGGTGGCCGACTCGATGGCGCGCCCCCACTGGGCGAGCGCCGCGTCAAGCATGTCGACCGTCGCCTGGTCGGCGCCCTTCTGCGGTCCATAGGTCATTGCCGCGCCGCGCGGTCCGCAAAGCGGATTCGTCACGTCGGATGCGACGGTGAGCGCCACGTTCGAGATCCGCGGGTCCAGGCCGCTGACATCCAGGCGGTCGAGGCGGGCCAGCGCCAGACCACCGTCGGGAAGGTCGACGCCGTCGCTGTCCAGCAGGCGGACCCCGAGAGAGCGCAGCAGCCCGCTGCCGCCATCGGTGGTGGCGGACCCACCAAGGCCGACGGTGATGCGATCGACCCCCACGTCGAGCGCCGCGCGCAGCAGGTCGCCCACTCCGCGCGTGGAGGCCGATCCGGCGTTCTCCGGCGTCCGCTCGTCGGGACCGAGGCGCACCAGCCCGGAAGCAGCGGCCATCTCGATGAACGCACCGCGCCCCTCATCGAGCAGCAGCCAGTCGGCGCTGACCGGCCGGCCGAGCGCATCGGCCGTTTCGACCGACCGCAGCTCGGCGGCCGGTCCCAACGCGTCTGCGACCGCGGCCAGCGTGCCCTCGCCGCCGTCGGCCATCGGCCGTCGCAGGATCTCATCGTCCGGACGGATCCGCG
>JALZJE010000250.1 GCA_030859955.1 Chloroflexota bacterium
CACCAGGACCGTGGGCGGGATCGAAAGTGGTGGAACCATAGAAGGCAGCGCCCCCTTCGAAGTCACATGGGGGCGAGTCCGGTTGTGCCCATCGCTCGGACTGGAACTCGCAGTCGCTCATGTCCAATCGCTCCCAAGTGGATGGGATGTCGATCTCGACGCCTTCGTACTCGATGGTCTTCGATCCTTCAGCGCTCGGGCCACTTGTCGCCTGGAACCAGATGAGAACGACGGCGAACAGAGCGGCACACGCAGCAACCAAGGCGACCGGCCGGGCGCTGGGCTTAGCCGTCATGGGAGTCATGATGCCTTGGACGCGTACGACGCCGTATCAGTTCCCAGGATGAAC
This sequence comes from Chloroflexota bacterium, assembly GCA_030859955.1. GTDB lineage: Bacteria > Chloroflexota > Limnocylindria > QHBO01 > QHBO01 > JACDBZ01. The sequence goes on from JALZJE010000250.1 coordinate 350, forward strand.
GTCCGCTCATCAGCCGACCGGGCGGCCATCAGCTACTGCCGCCGGCCGGGCGGCCATCCGACTCTGCCGCGATGCGCGCGCCGGCCGACCGCAAGCCGATCGGCGACCGGGCATCGGTTCCTGGCGTCAGTGCTGCAAGTGGGTGGCGTGTCCGACCGTTACGAGGCCGTCCTGGAAGGTCAGCACCTCGTTGACCAAGCCGCCCAGTTGGTTGCGATAGTGCAGCGCGATCGTGTCGATACCGGCGTAGACCGCGAGGAGCTCGAACTGGAGGTCCGGGTTCCCTTTCAGGGCAAGTGTCCAGTACCCGCGAAGGGCGTCCTTGCCGCGGATGGTGCCGCCGCTCTGGGGGAGGACTCGCAGAGCGGTGGGTGAGGTGAAGACGACGTCGTCCGCGTAGTGAGCCAGAACAGCCTCGACATCACGTGCGTTCCAGGCCTCAATCCAGTGGTCGGCGAACGAGCGCGGCTCAGGAGTAATCATCGCCCAAAGTCTGCCGCACCCGTGGCCTTACCCCAGGGGGCGCCCGTCGTCGGCGCTCTCCGACGAGTTGAGGCCACCGGCGATGCGCGCACCAGCGAACCCTAGCCGAACGGTGATCGGACCGGGATCCCGTTGCGATCACGGATTGCCGGCTCCTGCCCTCAGTGGCCAACGCGCGGTCACGCGCTGTTTTGATCGAGCGCGGCCCGGACTCGCTGTTCCTGCTCGTCACTGAGGCCAGCCTGCAGGCCAGCCTGCCTGGGCTCTGTGCGTTGGTTCTCATAGGCAAGCGTGTCTCGCAGGGTGTCCTCCAGTGGTCGCGTCACTAGGCCGGCAGCACGTGCCCGGTCGGTGTTCATGGTGGCGAAGCCACGCCAGGCTGGGTCATCGATCCATAGCGGAAGTGAGGCCGGGCCCATCCAGGCACCGATCTCGAGCTCGGCCAACTTCGCGGCCGGAACGGGGCGTGGCTGTGCGGCGCTGTTGGTTACCCGCGCGGCAGCGGCAATCACCTGGTGGAAGGGGATGGTCAGGCCCGTGGCGTTGAACGTTGCATCGAGGTGCTGCTCGGCGGCGGTGATGACCCACGAAGCAAGATCGCGTACGTCGATGATCGCGCACGGGAAGTCGGGGTCGTCAGGGACGATGACGTCATCCCCAGTGGGATGAGCGAATCGCCATGGCCAGTACCCGGTCCGGCCAGACCAATCACCCGGCCCCCCGATCAGGCCCGAGCGCACGATCGTGGCCGAGGTGTCGCTGGCGCGGACGGCGCCCTCGCAGGCGACCTTTGCCTCGCCGTAGGTCAACATGTCTTCCATCACCTCACCCTGCAGGGGAGGGCGAAGCAGTGCGTTCTCGTCCGGCTCGATGATGGAGAAGTCGGCGTAGACGTTGCCGGAGGAGATGAGCACCCAGTGTCGGGTTCTCAGATCACGCACGGCACGGCGAACTTGCCCAGGCTGGCGCGACACGTCGATCACTGCCGCCCACGATCGCGTAGCGACCGACGCCAGACCGGCGTCGTCATCGCGGTCAGCAGAGATGAAGGCCGCCCCCTTCGGGGCGGACGAACTGCCACGCGCCAGGCAGGTCACAGCGTGTCCACGATCCAGCGCGGCGTGCGCGATAGCCCGCCCCAGCAAGGCCGTCCCGCCCAAGATCAACAACTCCATACGCCTCAGTCCACTCAACGAACGCGAGATCAGCAAGAGTGTTCACTCGTGGCGTAGCCGCAAGAGGAACGTCATGCGGTGGGCGCTGGAGCTCCCCGATGTGTCTTCCGGGTCGGTGACTATAAGGGATTGGTCCACAACTCGAACCCGGTTCTGCCGGAGTGGTGTGCTTCGCTTTCCGCGTGGACACGACTCGCTTCACCTACATCGGACCACCCGCTTACGCCGGTGCCCTCGCCCAGGAGCTCGAGGCTCAGGGCCTCTCAGCGGACTACCAGCCACCGTTCGAGACGAAGGACGCAGCTACGGCCATGGCCGCAGTGGCCGTTGTCTTCGCGGTTACCGGGCCTATGAAGGACATCCTCGCGGGGGTTCGGGCGTTCAGGGCGCGCTTCAAGGG
>JALZJE010000261.1 GCA_030859955.1 Chloroflexota bacterium
GTCATCGGCCATCGGGTCTTACCTCTCATTCGACGTCGGTTGCAAACTCCAACGTCGTGAGGATGACTCGGTGGCCATTGCGTGTGCTGGCCGGATCCGCTGTTACACCAACTCTAGGGACACCAACGCCGATCTCGCTCGGTGAGGAGCAGACCTCACTTGCCCTGCCTGATTCCGATGGACGCGAAAGGATGGATATGGCTCCTTCAACTCGGCTCTACCGCTCCCGCAGACACCGTATCGTCGCCGGCGTCGCCGGTGGGATGGCGGAGCGCTTCGGACTTCCCGTCTGGCTTGTCCGAGTGTTGTGGGCGTTCCTGTTCCTGCCAGGAGGCGTCCCTGGCATCATCCCGTATGCCATCTGCTGGGTCCTGATTCCCAAGGAGCCACCGGTGGTCCTGTGAAGGGCTGACGGCCGCTTCGCGGCGAGCGCGGTGGGCTCATGGCACCTTGTGTGCAAACGCCCCCGCACTTATGGTGCTTCTCTCGCACCGGGCGCTCAAGGGCATATCCACGCGGGCGCTTCTCGAAGGGGACGCTAAACCACGTAGTGAGGGGATCGCTCAAATGAGCCGGAGATTCGTTCCACTTTTCGCTGCCCTCGTTTTGATCCTGGCGGCTTGCGGGCCGAACGCGGATGAGCCGGCGGACGACACGCCCGGTTCGGACCCCTCGACGCCGGCCACCAGCGAATCCGCCGAGGGATCGGTCGCTCCGTCAGCCTCGGGTGGCGAAACCGGCGGTATTGACGCCTCCGGCGACCTATTCGTGTACGGCTTCAGCTACGACAGCACCGATGACGTGGTCGCGCGTTCACGGGTCGACTACACGGCCGAGCAGCATCCCGACCTTAGCCCGACGTTCAGCGAAAGCGGTTTCGAGGCGACGGGGTTCCTCACCGCCCTCCAGAGTGACGACCCGCCCGACGTGGTGCGGATCAGCCGCAACGACATCGGCACCTACATCGCTTCCGGCAGGCTGCAGCCGCTTGATGACTGCATCGCGCAGTTGGGGGTCGACACCTCGATCTACCGCGAAGCGGCGATGCAGCAGCTGACGAGTGACGGGACGCTCTACGGCCTGCCCGACTTCTTCGATACCGCCGTCTGGATGGCTGCCACCGCGGAGCTCGAGGAGGACGGTGTCTCCGGCATCGATTGGAGTGACTGGGAAGCCATCGCTGCGGCCAACGAGCAGCTGCTCACGGGGCAGGGGAGCGATCTCGAAGAGATCGGCATCGACCCCAAGGTCGCTGGGGACTATTCGTTCTTCTCGCTGTGGGTGTACGCCAATGGAGGCCAGCTCCTCAGCGAGGATGGGCTGGAATCGCTCCTCGACACCCCCGAGGTGCTGGAGGCGCTCGAATTCACGAAGGGGCTAATCGAGGCCCACGGCACGACCAGCGAGTTTTTGGACTTTCGCAACAGCGTGGAGCTCAACGGGGACTTCTTCGGTGCGCCGAACCAGTTTGACCTCGGCACCGAAGCCGCGTTCCCGATGCAGCAGTGGTATTTGAACGTGGCCGCCGAGAACTCCCCCGACACGGAGCTGACGGTCAGCCCCTTCCTGACCCGCGACGGTGAGCCGATCACCTTCCAGGACGGCCAGGGCTGGGCGATCGTGGAAGGCAGCGACAACCCGGAGGGCGCCTGCGCGTTCATCACGTCGATGGTCGCCACCGACGCGTGGGTGGCCGCCGCAGAAACCCGACAGGCTCAGCGCGAGGAAGAGGAGCTGCCGTTCACCGGCGTGTACTCCGGGAACAGTGAGGCCGACGAGATCATCTTTGGTGAGATGGTCGACCTGACCGACTTCCCGACCTTCGATGCGGCCGTGCAGGCGGTGCTCGAAGCGCAGGAGAACGCGTACGCCATCCCGTCATCGCCTGCCAGCGAGGAGTTCCGCCAGATCGTGGTCGACGCCATCGATCAGGCCCTCACCGGTGCCGCCACTCCGGAGGAGGCGCTGCAGGCCGCCGACCAGGAGGCCCAGGACGCGATCGATTCGGCGGCTCCCTGAACAGCCGAGCCTGAGCTGAGCCGAGCGTCATGAGCGCTCAGTCTGCTGTCCGGCGTCGCGGCCCGCGGCGCTGGACAGCATCGGAACGCCAGGTGATCCCGTGGGTCCTGCTCTTCCTCAGTCCATGGATCGTCGGGCTCATCGTCTTCACCATCGTGCCCATGGGCTGGAGCCTGTGGCTGAGCTTCACCGACTACGACCCGCTCACAGACGCCGGCAACTTCATCGGTGTCCAAAACTACCTCGAGATGGCGCGGGACCCAAGAGTCTCGCTGTCGCTCTTCAACACGCTCTACTTCACCGTCCTCTACGTGCCGCTGAGCGTGGTGCTCGGGATCTTCCTGGCCACGATGCTCAACGGCGTGGGCGGCCGCTGGGCCGGGTTCTTCCGGACCGCCTTCTACCTGCCGAACCTGACACCGGCGGTAGCGGTCGGTACGCTCTTTCTGCTCATCCTGAACGGGCAGAGCGGGATCCTCAACCAGTTCGTGAGCACCTTCGGACTCAACGGTCCAAGCTGGCTCAACGACCCCGCGTGGGTCAAGAACGGCATCGTGATCATGATGCTGTGGAGCATCGGCGGAAGCGTCATCATCCTGTTTGCGGCGCTTCGCAACGTGCCGGCTGAGCTTTACGAGGCGGCGCGCATCGACGGTGCCGGCCGCTGGCAGCAGTTCATGAACGTCACGGTACCGATGATCAGCGGTGCGCTGTTCTTCGTCGTCGTCATCAACACCATCGCCTCGCTTCAGCTCTTCAGCGAGGTCTACACGATGTTCTACGGCACGCAGCAGGGCATGAGCTCCGGCTCCGAACGTGCCGCCCTGTTCTATGTCATCTACCTGTTCCGCAACGCCTTCGAATTCTTCGAGATGGGTTACGCATCAGCGCTGGCGTGGGTCCTCTTCGTGGTGATCCTGTTCATCACCGTGATCCAGATCCGGCTGAGCAAGCGCTTCGTGTATTACGAGGGGGAGTGATCGATGGCAACCGATTCGCACGCTGAACGATCATTCGTGCCGGGCATCGACCGTCCTGCGGAGGTCATGGCGACACGGTCCCGATCGCCGTTTCGTGGCGTCCTGGCACGCGTCGGGTTCGTTGCCATCCTGCTGGGATTCACGGTGCTCTTCATCTACCCATTCATCTGGCTCATATCGGCCTCACTGAAGCCCGGCGCGGACGTCTTCAATGGCCAGCTGATTCCGAATCCGATCGTGTCTGAGAACTATCCGGAGCTGTTCAACCTGACGCGGATGGCCGATTGGGCCTGGAACAGCACCTACGTCTCGCTGCTGGCCGCGGTGACGGTGACGATCAGCTCGGCGCTCGTCGCATTCGCCTTCGCGTACTTTCGCTTCCCCTATCGCGGCGCGGTTTTCGGCATCGTGCTCGCCAGCATGATGCTGCCCGGCGCGGTCACCATGATCCCGACGTTCCTGATCTGGGACGCGCTCGGGTGGACCAACACGCACGTCCCGTTGTGGGCGGGCAACCTGTTCGCCTCACCCTTCTATATCTTCCTGCTTCGCCAGTTCTTCCTCGGCCTTCCCCGCGAGCTGTTCGATGCGGCGCGTGTCGACGGCGCCAACTACCTGCGCATGTGGTGGTCGGTCGCCCTGCCACTGACCCGGGCGGCGCTTATCGTCGTCTTCGTGTTCGAGCTCAAGGCGGCATGGACCGATCTCGTCAAGCCGCTCATCTTCATCCGGGATGTCGGCCTGTACACGTTGCCGCGCGGCCTGAAGGCCGTGATCGACAGCCCGTCGATCGGGGGCGAGAGACACTTCGAGCTCCTGGCGGTGGGCGGTGTGATCGTCACCGTGCCGATGCTGATCATCTTCTTCATCGGCCAGCGCTACTTCCTCGAAGGAATCGCCACCACCGGCTCCACCGGGCGCTGAGCGAGACATCGGTGCGGCCCGACGAGCCGCCTGAGGACGACCGGCCTGTCGGGCTCGCCAGGTCGATCCGCTTCTCGTTCGCTGCCTACGTTGACGAGATCGTGCTCTTCCTGTTGCCCAACGTCGGTCTCGTCATCGTGGCGGCGGGCGTCATCGGCCTTGCTGCTGCCGTGCCCGCCGCGGTCGTCCTGACACCCGTGCTCTCGCTACCAATAGCGGTCAGCTGTCGGCTGGCCGTAGCGGCGGCTCGCGGAGGATCGCCGCGGTGGGCGATGGTCGGCCAGGAGCTCCCGCGACGGGCGGGCCGAAAGCTGGCGATTGCCGCGCTCCAACTGTTCCTTCTGGGCATTGGATTGTTGAACCTCGCCCTGGCCGGTCACATCGGCGGTGTGCCCGGGGTCCTGTCGCTGGTCATCTCCGGTTACGTGGTGCTGGCGTCGTCGGTGTATGCCGTGGCGCTGTGGCCGATCGTGTGCGATCCCCGGCGCGAAGGTCCGCTGGCCGAGCAGCTGCGGCTGGCCCTTGCCGTGGTGATGCTCCGTCCGTTCCAGGTCGGCACGCTGGCGATCCTGGCGGCTCTCGGGCTGATCGCTTCCATCCAGCTCATAGCGCCGGCCGTCATCCTGCCGAGCCTCATCGTGCTGGCGTCCACCCATTATGTCGTGAACGTGGCCGACCGGCTGCGCCCAACGGTTCGGCGATGAGTTTTGCGGAACTCAACGGGCCGCACCGCCGGAAGTTGTGGAGAAGTTGGTGGACATACCCCCTTTCGGTCCGCCACCGGTCGGGCCTACGATCTTCGTCGGTTATCCCGTCGCCGAATGACCGATCGCCCGGAATCATCCATCTCCTCGACGTAGACCTGCGGAGGGTGCCATCGCATGACCCAGCGGCCGAACGAACATGATGCCGCCGCACAACCGGGATCCGCAGGGGAGCCCCCCAGCCCCGACGCGGTCTCATTCATTCGCTTCTGTCACCACCGCAAGGGCGTCGGCTGGCCCGAGCTCTACGACGAGATGTGCGGCGTCGCGGCGCGTCGCGAATTCCGCGGCTGGGATCATGGCGAACTCGAGTCGCGCGGCCTGGCGTTCTCGCTGTTCGAGATGCCGCGCCTGTCGCGCTGGGTGCGTACTGTGCTCGAGGATATGGTCGACGAGCGCGAGAGCGATCCTCGTCATGCCCCCGCAAAGGTGGGGCATCAGCCTCAGCGGGCCATCGCCTGACGTCAAACCCGGGTCAGTAGGTGTGGCGCCGCGCCATCTCGCGTTCGATCATGCGCTCCATGACGAGGTACTTCTCGATCCGGCGCCGGAACTCGTTCGCCTCGGGGGTGTAGAGGTGGACGTATTGCTGGAGCTCGAGGCTGAGCTTGCGGCTGAACATGCGGGCGTGATCCAGATTTCGGCGGAGGAGGACCTGGTCCATGCGCCGCAGATGCTCCTCGTTGAGCAGATCCTCGTCTCGCAGCAGCTCCCGATCGACATCGATCTGGGTGCGCTGGAGCGCGACGGGCGTGATGATCGGGTCGTCGGCCATTGCGGTGAGTCTAGCCGGTGACCGGCACGCCGATCAGCCGCTTGACCAGGCCCGTGATCTCATCGATTCCGAATGGCTTGGCCAGCACGTGGACGCCGCCGATCTGCTTCAACTCGTGCTCGCGCGCGCGCAGGGCCATCACATCGGCCGAGCAGATGATGATCGGTACATCGGCCAGCCGAGCGTCTGCCCGGGAGAGCGCAACGATCTCCCATCCCGACGCGCCACCAAGCAACAGGTCCACGATGACCAAGTCGGGCGCCGATTCGGCCAGCTCCGTCATGGTCGTCGCTTCACCGTTGAAGAGCGCGACCCCGTACCCGGCATCCTCGTCCAGGATTGCCGACATGAGTTCCAGGAACTGCGGATTGTCGTTGATGATGCTGATCCGCGGTCGCATCGCGTTTGGCATCGGTTCGGGTCCCTCCGGTGCAGCGGGCTCGGCGCTGGACGTTGAGTATAGTCACGTGCCGGATCGATGACGTTTCTCACGTCCCCGTAGCTCAGAGGACAGAGCAACCGCCTTCTAAGCGGTCGGTCGCAGGTTCGAATCCTGCCGGGGACGCCATCAGATGGTGGCGATGCGGCGCGGGGCCATGCGTGGGCCATACCGTGGAGCCACCACGCGACCGACCTCGAACAGGCGCTGCACGCGACCGCGCTGGCCGCGGTATGGCTCCAGTAGCTCGAGCATGCGGGCATCATCGCCGCGCGGCTCTCCGGCGAGCGCCCACGCGACCACGTCCGGCAGGTGATAGTCGCCGACGCTGACCGAGTCCGGATCGCCGAAGGCGCTGCGAGCCACGTCGGCCGCCGTCCATGGACCGATGCCCGGCAATGACGTCAGTCGGCGGGTCAGCTCCCGGGCCGTCCCCGAGGACTCGAGCCAGCCTGCCCGCGAGGATGCTCCACGCACGACCTCGGCTCGTCGGCGCTCGATGCCGATCGGGTGATAGGCGTGGTACGGCAGTGCCGCCAACGTGGTCGGGGCTGGCGGCAGCAGGAGATTCGCCGGACCCGGTGCGGGCTCGCCGTGAACACGAAGGAGGGCGGCATACGCTCGGAACGCCTCCGTGCCGGTGATCTTCTGCTCAAAGACGGATGGGACCAGCGCATGGAGCACGCGTCCGCTGCGAGGCATGCGCAGTCCGGGATGGCGACGCTGGAGGTCGCGAATGACCGGATGCCGGGCGACCAGCTGCTCGGGCTCGTCCGACTCGCCGATCAGGGTGGGGACCGAACCAAGGAGATGATCCGCGCCATCACCCCAGGCCTCGGCGTCGAGCGTAGCGCCGACGCGCCGCAGGCGAACCGAAGCGGTCCCGCACGGCGTGCGCGCAGCGAGCCAGGCTTCGTCTCGGAGCAGGAGGACGGTTCGGTCCCCGAGGCCGTGACGCAACGGCCAGAGTGTCCGGCCGAGATCGAGCGGCCCGCGGAGGCGGAAGCGGCACTCGCTCATCGGCGCATCGAGAGGAGGATGGGTGCGCCTCCAGCCTGCGTTGCCTCCAGCTCAGCCCGCGTGCGGCTGCCGCGATAGCCCTCGGCGACGATCAGCTGAGCGCACACCTCGCCGAGGCTGGCACCCGGACCCGGGAGCAGGATGACCTCCGGCGCGTACTCGCGGAGGGCGACGCGCAGGCTGAGGGCGAAGTCGTACGAGCTGACCGGCTGCTCCGCGATCGTGTGGCGCGCAAGCTCAGCGGGATCCGTGGACCAGGGGGTGAATCGCGCGCCGCGCCCGTCGATGAGGGTCACGTTGGGCGCCGACCACGACAGGTCTGCCAGGAGCTCACCCGCCCGCGCTACCGAGGGCGTGCGGAGGGGCGTGTGCCATGCCTCCTGCATGGCGGCTCGAAACGGGAACTGCCGCGAGCCGACCGCGACCTGTGGCAGCCCGGCGGCGACGTCGGTGATCCCGGTTGCCGTGCCGCTGATGACCGTGAAGGCGCCAAGCTCCAGCGATCGATGCGCGGCGCCGTCCTGGCGGGCCAGGATCGCGTCGACGGCATTCACGCGTGCGGGATCCTCCTGCCATGTCTCGTCGGTGAGCGCGTAGATCAACTGACCGCCGCGATCGTCCTCGGCGATCGGCTCCTCTGCAAGGAGCGCCATCGTCTGCACCAGTCGGAACGCATCGTCGGATTCCAGCGCGCCAGAAGCGGCAAGCGCCGTGTACCAGCCGCCGGAGCATCCGATGACGACGACGACGTCGTGATCCACAGCGATGCGCTCGGCATCGAGCAGGCCGCAGAGAAACGTGAGCGGAGAAGCATTCGCTGAACGAAGGTGCATTGCCGGGTCGAATCGACTGGCGCTGTCCAGGGTCGAGAGGGCGGGGAGGTCGTCTGCGGCGCGTAGCTGATCCGCCCGCGTCACCCAAGGATGCCCGGCGGGCAGCGACCCGAGAGAGCTCGGGCCATACGAGCCTCGCGCCGGGAAGGCGACCGCCGCTCGCGTCACGCTCGTGCGCCGGAGGCGTGGCGGCGGCGTCCGACGGCCGCAACGCACGCGGCCATGACCTGGTCCACCCCCACCAGCACCGCGGACGTTGCCGGTCCCAGCGGGACGAACGAGTCGACCGCCCGCACCGATGCCAGCCGGCGCCCGATCCGCTGCTCCGCGAGGTCCGCGATGATCGCATCTGCCACGCCCCCGCCCGTGGCCCGGCATTCGTCCACGACGACGACCGTTCCGACCTCGGCCGCATGCTCCCTGATGGCCTCGGTCGGCAGGGGGCTGACCCAGCGAAGGTCGAGCACCCGTGCGCGAAGGTCGTGCTCCTCGGACAGCCGTTTCGCTGCCTGGAGGCTGAGCCGGAGCCCGTTCGCGTAGCTGACCAGGAGCAGATCGGCGTCGCCATCGGTCTGGTCATAGACGCCGACCTCCCCGGGCAGGATCACGGCCGGCGGCGGGGGATAGTCGGTCAGCCAGCCGCCGTCGCCATCCGCATGTAGGTCCTTCTCGTGATACAGCGCGATCGGTTCGAGGAAGATGACGACCCGGCCGTCCTCGATGGCCATGGCGACCGCCCCGCGCAGCATGCGGGCAGCGTCATCCCCGCGCGCCGGGGTCGCGATGACCAGTCCCGGAATGTCGCGAAGGGCGCCGATCGAGTTGTCATTGTGGAAATGGCCGCCGAAGCCTTTCTGGTAGGCGAGGCCTGCCACGCGCACCACCATCGGATTGCGAAACTGCCCGGAGCTGAAGAATTGGAGCGACGCGGCCTCGCCCCGGATCTGGTCGAGCGCGTTGTGAAGGTAGGCGAGGTACTGGATCTCCGGGACGGGCAGCAGGCCGATATGGGCTGCGCCCTGCGCGATGCCGAGGATGCTAGTCTCGTCGAGGAGCGTGTCGAACACACGCGCCTTGCCGAAGCGTTTCTGAAGCCCGCTCGTCACGTTGTAGACGCCGCCCTTGCGCCCGACATCCTCTCCGCACAGGAACAGCTCGGGACGGCGAAGGAGCTCATCAGCGAGTGCTGCGTTCAGCAGGCCCGCCATGGTTCGGCCGGTCGGCGTGGTGACCGACTCGGGAAGTGTTGCCCCGAAGGCGGCGACTCGCTGCTCGGGGGGCGCCAGGGGGGTGGCGGCCCGGACCCTCACACGCTCCGGATGATCCGGCGCCATCGATGCGAGCACCTCGTCGGTGGTCTGGAGCCGGGGCCGACGCGTCGCCTCCTCGGCGACGGCCCGAACACGTTCGCGGGTCTCCCGAACAAGATCCCTGAGCATGGCCGCATCCGCGGCCCCCGCCTCGATGAGGCGGCGCGCGTTGCGCAGGATCGGGTCGCGTGCCTCCACGGCCTCGATCTCCGCGGTGGTGCGGTAGGTCTGCTCAGCGTCGCTGCCCGCGTGACCCCAGAGCCGAACCGTTCGCAGATGCAGGAATGCCGGTCCACGCGTTTCACGCACGTGACGAATTGCGACTCCTACGGCGTCCCAGACCTCGTCCAGCTCTCCATCGGCGAGGAAGTAGGCCAGGTGTGGCTGCGTGCCGAATGTGCCGGCGATCCAGCCCTCGGGGGTCGGCACGCTGATGCCGGTGTCGTTGTCCTCGCAGACCAGGAGCAGTGGCATCGGCTGGCCCAGTCGTACTGCATAGCGGGCGGTGTTGACCGCCGACAGCGCGGTCGCGTGGTTGGCGCTGGCGTCACCGAAGGAGCACACCACGACAGCATCGGCTGGGAGCCCGTTGTCCACGCCGATGCGCCTCGCGCGCGCCAGGCTGAAGGCCAGCCCCATCGCCTTGGGCAGGTGGCTGGCGATGGTGCTCGTCTGCGGAGGCACCCACAGACGCCGGCTGCCCCATACCTTGTGACGGCCCTGGCTGATGGGGTCCTCGCTGGAGGCCACCACTCCGAGCAGCGTGTCGAGGATGGGCGTGCGGCCCGGCACCTGGCGGGCGCGCGCCATCATGAAGGCGCCGGACCGGTAATGGAGGAAGGCTGGATCGTTCGCTCGCAGCCTCGCCCCGACCACCGCGTTGTTCTCGTGACCCGCCGAGCTGATCGTGTAGAAGCTTCGGTTCGTCTTCTTCAGCTCGCGGGCGGCAACGTCGAGCTGGCGGGAGGCGAGCTGGTCTTCGAACAGGGCCAGCGCATCGGCTGCGGTCAGGCCACCCTCGTTCTGCAGCGGGGCGCCGGCAGCCAGCCGGTGCACGGGGGGCCCGGCAGCTTCGAGATAGGTGTCGAGTTGCCGCTCGACGATTGCGACGCGATCCCAGGTCATGCGGCGGTACGGTGACTCGGTTGGCTTCGAGGGGCGGGCCAGCCATTCTACCGCCGGCGACCCTCATGAGCGGCGGATGGGGAAATCACCGCCTCCGGTCACTGCTGCCACCGCTGCGGTCAGCACAAGCTGGGCAACCATGGCGGCGAGCGGTGACCACAGCAGCGATCGGCGAATGGGAAAGCGCGACACGTCAATCTCCTCGAGGTGACCCGTTCGCGCAACCCGGCGGATCGGCGGTGCGGGCATCGCACATGGGACCTCAGCGGCGATTACCGGCCGCTTACCATTGGCTTACCGGGACGGCTATCCGCCGGCGGAGATGAGGACGATGCCCAGGAGCGCGAAGGCCACCCCGAGCTGACCCAGGCGCGGCAGCCGCTCGCCCAGGATGACGCGCGCCAGGATCATGGTCACGATCGGGTAGAGCCCCGTCAGCGCCGCTGCCAGTCCGATCGGGATGACGTCGCGCGCGACCACGTAGAGCGCGTTGCCACCGACGTCGAAGAGTCCGGCCGCCACCACGATCCGGACAGGGAATCGGGAGCGATCGAAGCGCCCGAGTGCGAAGGCGGTAGCCAGCATCGCGGACGTGGCTCGGCTGAACACCAGCGCCCACAGCGGGTCACCGCCGCGCGCCGCGAGGTCGAGGAGGACGTACCACGCGCCGAAGCCCACCGCCGCGGCCGCCGCGAGCAGCAGCGCCTGCCGGCCCAGCTCGTCCCGGGATGCTCCGCTGGCGGCCGCGCCAGCGGCGGCGACGCACCCCACTCCCACCATCTGAACGGGCGTGACCGACGCTCCCAGGGCAGCCCCCGCAGCGAGCGGGATGGCCAACGATCCGGCACCGCTCAGCGAGGTGATCATCCCCATCGAACCCACGGACATGCCCCGATAGAGCGCGGCGAGGCCGACCGCCCCGGCTACGCCGGCCGCCAGGCCGATGAGTGCGGGGCCGAGGTCGGGGATCGGTGGCCTTAGAACGAGCACGCCGACCAACAATGCGAGGAGGCCGATGAAGTGCGCGCCGGCAACCACCACGAGCGCTCCGGCGCGCCGCGCGGCAAAGGCGCCGGCAAAGTCGCCGGCGCCAAAGGAGATCGCTGAGAAGATGCCTGCAAAGACTCCGGTGGGTGGCATCGGCCCTCGTGCTCGAGAGAGTCGGGTTGCGGCGTTCGACTCTAGCGCACGCGACCATTTCCATGCTCCCGCCGGCGCTACGGGTACCTTTGGAGTGGGCGCGATTCGATCTCACGCGGTACGCTTGCGCCACGTCCGGATATCGAGCGCGCCGGATCTCGAGGGGAGTACTACGTAACGTGACCGAATCGGTCCGATCCAGCAGCGGGATGTCCGCCGGGCGCATGGCAATCATCGGCGGCGTGGGCGTCCTTGCCGTCGGCATCGGCGTCGCCGCCGGCAGCTTCCTGCTCACCACGCGTTCCGCCGATGTCGGCTCCGGCGCCGCCTACGTGCCTGCCGACGCACCGTTCTACGTCGAGATGCGCCTCGAGCCCTCCGAGGCCCAGGATGGTGCCCTGCGCGAGATGCTCGGGCACTTCCCACCCATCGAGGGGGTCGACCTCGACCAGCCGCTGTACGCACAGCTTGTCGCGCGCGTTGACGAGATGCTCGCCGAGGAGGAGGCCGGCGTGAGCTGGTCCCAGGACGTGGCGCCCTGGTTCGACGGTCACGTGGCGGTCGCGGTCACCGAGATTCCCGTGTCGGCAATGGCGATGCCCGTGGATCCGATGACGGTTCCCGAGGTCCCGCCGGCGGTCGTCCTGCTCGGGGTGAGCGACAGGGCCGCCGCAGAGACCGGCATCGGGCGTCTCCTCGCCGAGGCGGGCGATGGCGCCCTGACCTTCTCGGAGACCGAGCACGCGGGCGTGATCATCCGGAGTGTGGACGGGTCGGAGACGGGAGCCTACGCGCTCACCGATGACCAGCTCGTCATCGGCTCAGACGCCGATGCGGTCGCCGTCGCCCTCGACACCCATGCGAACGGCAGCGGGACGCTTGCCGAGATGGCCGAGATGACGAAGCTCACCGACGCCCTCCCCGAGGATTGGCTGGTCTTCGCCACGTATGACCTGACGGACCTGATGGCCGATGCTCTCGCCGAGGGCGCCGCCGCCTCTCCCGAAATCGCCGCCGCGTTCGAGTCGCTCCTGCAGCACCAGCCGCTGCGCGGCGCCATGGCCGTATCGGCCTCCGGCGATCGCATTCTGCTGGATGCGGCCACCGACCCGCCGACCGGTCCATTCACGGTCGAGAACGAGGACCGTGGCCTTGCGGCGGAGGTGCCCGGCGACACCCTCTACTTCAGCGAGGCGGGCAACCTTGGCGCGGCCTTCGCCGCCGTCATCGAGCCGGTGAAGGAGGCGCTGGCCACCACGCCCGAAGGCGAGGAGGGGATCGGCACGGCCGAGTCGGCGCTCGGTGCCGACATCGAGGATCTCGTGAGCTGGATCGACGATGGCGCGGTGGCCATCGGCTACGACGGCACCGGGCCGTACGGCGGGCTGGTGCTGGTGCCGAACGACATGGCGGCGGCAGAGCGCCGGCTGGGCCAGCTGGCGTCCTTTGCCGGTCTCGGCGCCCTCGATCCGTCGAGCGGGATCACGGTCAGCGAGGACGTGGTCGACGACGTGACCATCACGTCCATCAGATGGGAGGACCCGAACGCGGCTCCCGAATCCATGTTTCCGACCCCCACGTCATTGGTCGTCGAATATGCGGTGACCGACGACCGTGTCCTGATCGGCTTCGGTGACACCTTCGTGCGACGGGTCCTGAGCCTCGAGGATGCCGATGCGCTGGCCGCGCAGCCTCGCTACGTGGACGCGATCACCGAGATGGGCGGCAGCGAGAACGCCGGAGTGACCTGGTTTGACCTCGCCGGTACGCGCGAGGCGATCGAGGCGGCCTTGGGTCCGATGATCGCGGAGGGTGACGTCGATGGCATCTACGAGTCCGAGGTTCGGCCGTGGCTGCTGCCGCTGGACCGCATCGTCGGCGTCGTGCGGCTGGAGGGGGACGTGTTGATCCAGCGGGGAGCGCTGGTCGTCGATTGACCGATCCCGGGATCGAGCCCTTCCCCGATGATCGCGCGGGGGAGGGCGGGCTTCAGGCGTCGCGGGAGCGCCTGCTGGCCGCGGGCGTCGAACCCCTTGCCTGGAGCAACGCCGCGGGCGACGAATATGCCGCCCACCAGCACACCACCACGAAGCTTCTCATCTGCGCGGCGGGCTCGATCACGTTTCTTGTCGGCGCCTCCATGGAGCCGATCGAGCTGACCGCGGGTGAGGGCGTCGTGCTGGCGGCAGGTACGCGGCACGCCGCCGTGGTTGGGCCCGATGGGTGCACCTGTCTGGAAGGGCACCGTTAGCCGGAAGAGGTGCCGGTGCCCGGTTCCACCGATTTATCGCTCAGCAGTTGGCATGAATTGCACGCCTGTGCGCCTGCTGAGCACGAGCCTCACAGATATTTCCGCCGAAGGCGGCCCGAGAGCCGTGCCGCGCGGGATTCGGCCGATTTTTCGTAGCCCGCCGAGCACGGAACCCGCTCAGCACGACGATCCTGGTGTGCGGTTGGAGGAAATATCGGTCAGAACGCGCATGGGGCCATCCTGGCTGACGCGTGGATGCTTCAGTCATCCGAGGGGTCGATGAGCAGATCGGCCCGATCTCCCCAATGGTCGAGGAAGCGGTAGAAGTTGCGCTTACTGAGCCGGTCACGCTCGCGGTCCGGTAGCGCCGTGTAGCCACGGTGCTCGTGCTGGATGAGCGGAAGGGCCTCGGTGCGCACCGCCCGCCAGCCCGCGTCGCGCACAGCGAAGCTGAAATCGAGATCGGCGTTGCGATAGAAACGGAATCGTCGGTCGAAGCCTCCGACCGCGCGAAGCGCCTCGCGGCGGACCGCAAGGCAGTAGCCCTCGACGGCATCGACCTCCCCGGGCGGCGCGTCATGGAACTGGCGACCGTCGGCGCTCCTCACGCCCCAGGGCCCGGCGAGGCCGATCGTGGGATCGGCGTCGAACGTCGCGAGGAGCGTCGCAAGGAAATCGCCGGTCGGCTCGATCGACGTGTCGATCAGGACGGTCACCGCGCCGTTCGAGCGTCGCATGCCGAGGTTGCGGGAGTCGGCCCAACCCAGGCGCTCGGTCGTGCGGATGACACTTGACGGCACCTCCGGAATCATGGACGCGAGGGCATCCACGTCGAAGCTCGGTGCGTTCGCGACCAGCACCAGCTCCCATGGCACCGAAGGCGAATGGGTCGCCAGCCCCGCCATGAGTCGGCGCAGGTCGTCGAGGTGTTCATCGGCCACCACCTGGACCGACGCGGACACGGTCGCGGGGCTCTCGAGCGTTGACGCCACGTCGTCCAGCGGCCCGGATGGCAGCGACGGCCGTGCGGTCGAGCCCAGAAACCCGTCCTGTACCTCCCATCCGAGGGCCGCGATCTCGTCGCGCAGCGTATCGGCGCGATCCCAGTCACTCGCTGCACGCGCCTCCGTTCGTTCGTTGAGCAGGCGACGGATCTCCGGGGGCGGGCGAGCGCTTCGAGGCATCGACGGAGGTACTCCTGAGCGTGATCGAACGTACGGTGTCGGGTGAGGGCACCGCAACCTTACTATCCGATCACGAGCCGAACCCACCGCACCTGCCCGGTGCGACCCGGCGCGGGGCGAGTGCCCGAAGACGAGGGATCAAATACCACCGATGATGACGAACGAGGTCGGGAAGCTGCTCACGGCGGCCGAGGTCGCCGAGCTGCTGCATCTGCATGTGAACACCGTGAAGCGACTGGGCGACCGCGGCGAGCTCGCATTCTTCCGGGTCTGCAAGCGTGGCGACCGCCGATTCCGCTACGACGACGTGCTCGAGTTTCTTCACCGCAGCAAGTAGCCACCCTCCCATTCATGCTCCCGGTTCGCCGGGCGCGCCCCTGCCAGGGGGCTCCGCGACGACCGCCGAGGTGCCAATTCTCGGCGGTCGTTCGCATCTGTCGCATAATCGGTCGCTCATGAATGACGAAGTGCCGACGCCTCTGGACGAGGGCCGTCGCCTGCTCGACAGCGGTGACCCGGCAGCGGCAATCCTGGTGCTCGAGCCGGTCACGCGACATCCGGACGCGGAGCTATCCGGGGAGGCGTGGCTGCTGACCGGGTCCGCGCGCTATCGGACCGATGACGAGGAGGGGGCCCTCATCGCCTGGAAGGCCGCAGCGGAGGCCGGCGGCTCCACCGCGTGGCTCGGGTCGCGCAGCGTCGCCGAGCAGCAGGTGCGCAATGGCGACCTCGAGGAGGCGATCACGTCCTACCGCGAGGCCGATCGGCGGGCGCCGCCCGCGGAGCGTGGCCCGATCGCGAACAGGATCGCCTGGCTGCTCAAGGAGACGGGCCATGACTTCGCGGCGCGACGCCAGTTCAATCGCGCGCGCGGCGCCTACGCCACGTACACCGGCTACGTCACCTACGCCATCATCGGCATCTGCGTGGCGCTCTTCGGGCTGGACGCCGCGCTGAGTGGCGGGGAGACCCTCAGCGGTGGCTTTTTCGGTGGCGGCGTTGGGCCGCTCGGGAACGAGAACGTCATCAACGCAGGGCTGGTTGCGCGTGGCGAATGGTGGCGCATCATCACGAGCGCGTTCTTCCATCTCGGCCCGATCCATCTCGCCTTCAACATGTACGTCCTCTACCTGTACGGGCAGATCGTCGAGCGGATGTACGGGCGGTTCGAGTTCGCGGCGATCTATCTGCTGTGCGCCGCAGGCGGGAGCGTCATGACGATCCTGGTCGATCCCGGGCAGTTCGCTGCGGGCGCGTCGGGCGCGATCTTCGGGCTCGTCGGGATGCTGTTCATCGTTTCACGACGGCACCACGCGGTGCTCGGTGGCGAGGCGCGGATGCGGGTGGCCGGCATCGGAAGCTACCTCGTCTTCCTGCTGGTGTTCACGTTCGTGGTCCCGAACATCAGCTGGACCGGACACGTGGGAGGGCTGATCGTCGGAGGAATGCTCGGTTTCCTCCTGCCACCGACCGGAGTCGAAACGTTGGGCGGCATGTGGCGAACACCGACCGGCGAGCGGTTGATGGGAGCCATGCCGCGTTCGCTGCGAGCGGCTGTCTATGGCGGGGTCGGCGTGCTGCTCGTCATCGGCTCGTATCTGGCGGTCGCTCCCTTCCTCGGTTGACCGATCGCGGCGGCGTGCCTAGCATGCCGAACGAGCGTGACACCCGCGGATGGACGCCTCCGTCTCTCGAGATGGGGGCGTTCTGTATGTATTCGAGCCCAGGGGAAGCATTGATGGCGGCAGTGAATGAAGAGTCCGGCGAGCCCCGCCCCGCCGTGCGTGCGGCGGTCGAGATGATTGCTGCCGGGGCGGTGATGCCCGCCCCCCTGGCCGAGGCCGCCATGGATGAGTTGATGGACGGCTCCGCTCCCGCCACGCAGGTCGCCGCACTGCTTGCCATGCTCCGCGTTCGCGGCGAGACGCCCGAGGAGCTGGCCGCCTTCGCGCGCGTGATGCGGGCGCGGGCCGTGCGCGTGACCGCGCCACAGGGAGCGGTCGACCTGTGCGGCACGGGGGCCGATGGCGCCGGGACCTTCAACATCTCGACCCTGGCGGCCTTTGTGGTCGCCGGTGCGGGGGTCCCGGTCGCCAAGCACGGCAATCGGGCGGTCACGAGCCGATGCGGTTCCGCGGATGTCATCGAGGCGCTCGGGATCCCGCTCGACCCCGGGCCGGAGGCGGTCTCGCGGCGCATCGGCGAGATCGGCTTCGGCTTCATCTTCGCTCCGTCCTACCACCCGGCCATGAAGCATGCCATGCCGATCCGGCGCGACCTGCCGATGCGGACCGCCTTCAACCTCCTCGGACCGATCAGCTCGCCAGCTGGCGTCCGACGCCAGCTGCTGGGCGTCGCCGAGGAACGGCTCCTGCCCCTCATGGCGGGAGCGCTCGCGCGGCTGGACACCGATCGCGCCCTGGTCGTTCACTCCGGCGATGGGCTCGACGAGCTGTCGCTGTCGGGACCGAATCGCGCGCTGTTGGTGGAGGGGCGGATGGTGGGCGAGCTGTCGATCGATCCGGCCGAGCTCGGATTGGGTCGGGCCACGCGGAGCGCCTTCGCCGGTGGCGACGCGCAGCTCAACTCCGCCATCGCAATGAGCGTGCTCGGCGGTGAGCCGGGCGCCGCACGCGACGTGATCCTGCTCAACGCCGCGGCCGCCCTCTTCGTGGCGGGGAAAGCGACCGACGTTGCCGAAGGCATCGGGATGGCGGCGGAGGCAATCGACTCGGGCTCGGCGGCAGGCGTCGTCGAGAATTCCGCCGGCTTCGTCGACGCGTGAGCCCGGTGA
>JALZJE010000280.1 GCA_030859955.1 Chloroflexota bacterium
ACGACGCCGCGGCGGGCAATGCGACACGCTTCGTCCAGCGCACGCTCCATCTCGATCGGCTCGAGGTGCTCGAAGATGTCGGAGGCGATGACGTAGTCGAATGAGCCGTCGGCATGAGCGAGGTCGAGGATGTTCCCCACCTCGAACCGCGCGTCGGGAAAGTGGCGTAGGGCATTCGCGATGTTCTTCGGGGTGAGATCGACCCCGACGTAGTCCAGGTGGCGGGCCAGCCCGTAGCTCGCGAAGGCCCGGAAGTCGTTGGCAGAGCCGCATGCGAACTCGAGAACGCTGATCCGCTCCGCGGTGCGCTCCGTCACCTCCGCCCGCCAGCGCTCCTCGAAGAGCCGCTCACGTTCGGCGATCGCCTCGTCGACGCGTTGCACCGCCGCGTGCTTGGCCGGGTTCAGGAACGAACCCATCGTGACACCGAGCTCCAGCGCCCGTCGTCGCAGCACTTCGTTCAGCTCCACCGCGAACCGGACCTCTTCGTCCGCCAGCCGTTCGAACGTATCCCCGAACAGCCTCGAGATCAGGAAGTGACGGAGCAGGACGCTCTGGATGTTGATCCGCGGGTTCTGGTAGCCGGACACCAGGTAGCGGTCGAGCATGCCGGCATCGCCCAGCCTCCACGTCTGCGCCAGCACGAACTTCCCGAGCTGCGTGCCGTAGGGCAGTTTCCGCAGGGACCGGGTGGCCAGCGGCGCGGCGCGCGACAGCGTCCGGTTCATCATGCCGACGGCCAGCGTCCGGATCTTGGAGGCTCCTCCCCGGACCGATGGCGCGTTATGGCTCGGCATCTCCCCCACCGTATCACGCTGCTGCACCGCCGAAGGTCACTCCGCCTATCGAACGTCTGTTCTATTATCGGTCCATGCGGATCGAGTATCGGGAGGAGCCGTGTGCCACCGCGCTGAACCGCGTCAAGGGAATGGGGTTCACCTGGAGCCTCAACCCGTACATGGGCTGCGTCCATCGCTGCGCCTTCTGTTACGTGCGCGGCTTCGAGCGACGTGCCGACCGGCCATCTGACGAACGTTACGGGACCAGCGTTCGGGTCAAGATCAATGTGGTCGATGTCCTGCGGCGGGAGCTGGCGCGCCGGACCTGGAGGCGTGAGACGGTCGCCATCGGCGCGGCGACCGATCCGTACCAGCCGGCGGAGGGTCGCTATCGGCTGACGCGTGGCTGCATCCAGGCGCTCGCGGAGAGGCGCACGGGCCTGGATCTCATCACGCGAGGCCCGCTCGTCGTCCGCGATATCGATGTCCTCGCCGAGGCGTCCCGTCGCGCGGATGTCCGGGTGAGCATCAGCGTCGCCACGCTCGATGAGCTGATCAGCAGGCGTCTTGAGCCGGGCGTCGCCCCGCCTCGACAGCGCCTCCGCGCCATCCGGCTGCTGACCGACGCGGGCATCGCCGCCGGCGTGGCCCTGGCCCCGGTACTGCCCGGCATCACCGACGCTCCGGCGGCGCTGGCCGCCGTGCTGCGAGCGGCGCGTGACGCGGGCGCCACGCACGCGTGGTCGAACGTGCTCAACCTTCGAGCCGGGACCCGCGAGCACTTCCTCGGCGTCCTCGAGCGGGAATGGCCGGACGAGCTGAATCGGTACCTGGATCTCTACCCCGCGGGTGGCTCAGGCTACCTGCGCCGCGGCGATGGAGCCCTCATCGAGCGCCGCTTGATCGCCGTGCGCGGCGGGTCCGGCATCGCCGATCGGCGCCGAATCGTACTCGCGCCCGATCCAGAACCCGCCCAGCTGGCCCTCCAGCTCTGAATCAGTTCTCCGCCAACATGAAGAAGTCATTCCTTGCGATTGGAAGCAGATCGGCCGTGGTGGTGCTGCTGCGCACACGATCATGACGCCGCCCCCGGACCCGCCACATAATGACGCACGATCCGGAACACAGTCCGGACAGGAGAGGGAGTATACGGATGCGTCATCGGCTGCCCGCTTTGCTCATCGCTGCCTTGCTGCTCGTCACTGTCGTCGCGCCGATCCAGGCCCGCGAACCCCAGGTCACGCGCCATCAGCAGATCGTCGCGCACTGGACGCCGGCTCGCATGGCCGCGGCCACGCCCCGCGACTTTGTGTTCGACTCCGATCGAAGCTTCGTGCCGCGCGCCAAGCCGGGCGGTAGTGGAACAACCACGGGTGCCTCCTGGAATGGCGGCGGGGCCATCAAGGAGCGCTCCGGGAAGGTGTACTTCGAGATGGGCGGCAGTGGGTACGTATGCTCCGGTGCCGTCGCGACCGATAGCAGGACCACCACCTCCCTCGTCCTGACCGCCGCCCATTGCGCGTATGACGAGACAGCCGGGATGTTCGCGACGAACTGGCTCTTCATCCCGGACTTCGACCAGTCCCCAACATTCACCTGCCCCCAGACGCAATACGGTTGTTGGACGGCCGATGCACTTGTCGTACATGAAGGCTACGCCACTGCCGGCGGGTTCAACACGCAGGCCACGCTCCACGACTTCGCCTTTGCCGTCGTCGGCGACGGCGGTCATGGCGGGGCTGCCCAGCTCGACGCGACCGTTGGGGCCTTCGCCGTGACAATCCCCGGGTTCACGGCGCCAGGGCAGACGTCCCACGCATTCGGCTACCCGGCGTCAGGAAGATACAGGGGCAATGACCTGGTCTATTGCGCCGGACAGATCTTCGAAGATCCGTACAACGAGGAACTCACCTGGGGCCTGCCGTGTGGCATGACCGGCGGCTCGTCGGGCGGACCGTGGCTGTCGAGCTTCAACACCTCGACCGGCGTCGGCGCACTGAGCTCCGTCAACTCGTATGGCTACTCCGGCGTCAAGGCGATGCACGGGCCGAAATTCAACTCGGATACGGCCGACGTGTACTCCGCGGCCGAGACAGCCAGCCAGAACACCATCGTCGGTCCGTAGCCACAAGTTCTCCCGAAACCGAAGCCGGCTCCGCACCAAGAAACGCGGACCGGCTTCGTGCCGATCGCGGGCACGTGCCGCCGCGATGTGCACCGGATGCAGGAATTGTCCCGCACAGCAGAATGCCCCGAAGGAACAAGGCGTCCAACCGCGGTGGCCGAAGCCACCGTTGCCGTCCGACCGCGATGACCGAAGCCACCGTTGCCGGTATCGGAACTCATAACCGAAGTCGTGTGATCCGATGTCGCTTGCCCCTTCGGGACGACGTCAGTATCGACCGCTCG
>JALZJE010000106.1 GCA_030859955.1 Chloroflexota bacterium
CCGATGGTCGTGATCTTCATTGGTCGGTCCTCCTCTTTCGGGTTGGGTGTTGCGCGGTGCTCTACGCGTGCCGGACGACGTCGTCGTAGTCGAGGCGCGGAAGCCGGCCGCGCCATGCGTCGGGACCGGGGTATCCGATGTTGCGACTTTTACACAATTCCGCCGCCGACCTGGATGGTCTGACCCGTGATCCAGCGGGACTCCTCACCGGCTAGAAAGGCCACCACGTCGGCGACCTCCTCTGGCTGACCGATGCGGCCCATAAGCGACATCTGCGCCAACTGCTCCATGACCTCAGGAGGGTTGCCGCTCTGAGTATCGGTATCTATGATCCCCGGTGAGACGGCGTTTACCAGGATGCTCTGGGGGGCGAGCTCGGCGGCACCGATCCTGGTGAACTGCTCAAGGGCCGCCTTGGCGCCGGCTAAGGCCGCCGTGCCCGGCAACCGAAGCAGGGTAATTGCGGCGGAGATGTTGACTATCCGACCACCCTCCTCCATGCGCCCCGCGGCCGCCTGAATGGCGAAAAAAGGGCCCCGAACAGCGACGGAGAACATCTGATCGAAGTCCTCCCTGGTGGTCTGGGCGATGGGCTTTGGGACGATGCTTCCGGCGTTGTTCACCAGCACGTCGAGCCGGCCGAAGCGCTCCATAGTCTCCTCGAAGAGGCGGGTTATGTCATCGGCGTCGCCGATATCGGCTCCCACGGCCACGGCCTCGCCGCCGGTGGCCCCTATCGACTCGACCACCTCGCGGGCGGCCTCCTCGTTGTTGACGTAGTTCACCACCACCTTGGCGCCGTCCCGGGCGAGCCTCTCTGCGATGGCGCGCCCGATGCCGCGTGAAGCTCCGGTCACTATCGCCACCTTGCCAGCCAGCCCTCTCGTGGCGGGCTCTGAATTCTGCGGCCTTGCCTGTTCCTGAGTCACTTCGCTATCTCCTCGAGTAATGCTTTGCTGAGTTGCCAGCTCTGTCGCCTTTGCGCTTCCGCCGGTTGTACTAGCCTATTTAGATCTCCTTCGGTACTCTGAGCACACGACCCCTAGGCCTGTGCGGCACGTCCTCCGGCGGCATCTGCAAGGCTCCTCAGGGACACTACGCTACCCGCGGTTGCCAAATCACCGGCCCCTCCCTTCGATCCCTAATTGGAAGCAGAGTACATCCCCGAACTCCGGCCGTCGCCCGGTGTGGCGCGCTCGGCGGCAACGAGTTCGCGAGTTGCGGGGGCGACTTCGGCTGCGAAGAGTTCGATTGAAGGCGCATCGTCTGCCATCATGATGAACCCGGTTACGCCGTATTCGAGCGTGATCGCCGCGAGCTCTTCGGCCCACTGCTGTGGTGGTCCGACGAGCAGGGAGGCACCCGATTGCGCGAACTGGCCCGAGATGTTCAGGAATCGGCGCACGGCGGACGGATCGCGCCCCGCCGAGGCGGCGCCCTCATCGATATGTTTGTTCATCTTTTCGAGGTCGGCCGGTCCTCCCGGCAAGTACGAGAGCCCTGGCAGCCATCCGTCGGCCAAGCGTCCGGTGAGTTTCAGGATCCTCGGCTTGTAGGCGCCGACCCATATCCCGATGTCGTGCGCGGGCGCGGGGCCGCGTTTGGTGCCGTTGACCTGGTAATACTCGCCGTCGAGGCGCACTCCGCCACGCTCTTTGGTGTCCCAGATCCCGCGGATAATCCCTATCGCTTCTTCCAGGGCCTGGATCGACTGGCCCGGCGCCAACCGCCGGCCGCCCATGGCTTCGATCGCATCCCAGAACGCGCCTACACCAATGCCCAACTCGAAGCGGCCCCCGCTCAGGAGGTCCAGACTGGCCGCACTGCGGGCTATCACAGCTGGATGCCTCAAGGGCAAATTGAGCACGTTGCCGCTGACGTGGATTTGCTCGGTGCGTGAAGCGACGTACGAGAGCAGCGTCCAGGTGTCGAGGAACGCCGGCTGGTATGGATGGTCCTGGAACATCGCCAGATCCAGGCCAGCCCGATCCGCCACCACCGCAAGCTCAACCGCGTGCATGGCAGGCTGGGCCGCGGGGGTAATGAACGCACCGAAGAGCAGGTCGTGCCCGTAGTCCGTCATCGCAAACTCCTTTGTGCTGATAGATCGAGTCCGTGCCCGGTCGGCGCCCGCGGCGCGATGTTGAAGTTGTCGCGGAAAACGTTGTCGGGGTCGTAGCGCGACTTCAGCCCGCGGAGACGCTCGATCGTTCTGGGCGGGAACGCGTCGCCCAGACGCTCCGAGCGCAGATCGGTCTCGAAACTGAGGTAGAGACCGTCGAGATATTCGTACACCTCGTCCCATGCTGTGTTCAGGCGCTCGCGGTTCGCCCCGAACGCCGTCACCGAGAAGTTGGCCGATCGGTTGCCGTAGGCGGTTGCGTCCGGGTCGACGTCCGAAACCGCGCCCCCCACGGAGCGGATCTGGGACAAGTACACCGCCCCGCTCTGGATCAGACGCGCGGCCGCCGCGGCGAATTCCGGCGTGATGTGCTCGATGAGCCCGGAACGCGCGCTCGGCTCCCCTTGCCCGTCGTGGTCGCCCCGGCCTTGCGCGTTCGCCATGATGCTCGCATACGACGTAATGACGACGCTCTGGTCGTACATCGGCGCGACGTCGGCGACGGGCTGGAGCCGGTCGATGATGACGTCCGGCTGGTCCGAGTCGACCACCGCCATCACCCGAGCCACGGCCGGCTGCCCCCGACGCG
>JALZJE010000294.1 GCA_030859955.1 Chloroflexota bacterium
AGCCCGACCGAGCCCGCCGCTACGGTGTACCGGCCCTGGTCGATGGCGCTCATGGCGATCGTGAAGCCCTCCCCCTCCTCGCCAACCCGGTTCGCGGCCGGTACCTCGCAGTCGGCGAAGGTCAGGATCCCCGTGTTGCCTGCCCGCACGCCGAGCTTGCCGTGCAGCGACTCGGATGAGAACCCCGGAAAGGAGCGCTCGACGATGAAGGCGGTGATCCCGCGGTGGCCCTTGCTCTTGTCAACCGTGGCGAACACGAGGAAGTGATCGGCTGTATCACCCAGGCTGATCCAGATCTTCGAGCCATTGAGGATGTACCGATCGCCATCGCGGCGCGCAGTCGTCGTCAGCTGACCCGCGTCGGAGCCGACGCCGGGCTCGGTCAATCCGAAGGTCGCGAGCTTGTCGCCTCGCGCCTGCGGCACCAGGTACTGCTGCTTCTGCTCCTCGGTCCCCCATTGGAGCAGCGTCAGCGAGTTCAGCCCGGTATGGACCGAGAGGATCACGCGAAAGGCGGTATCGGCGCGCTCCATCTCCTCGCACAGCAGTGCGAAGGCGATGTAGTCCATCCCCGCTCCACCGTACCGCTCGGGAATCGGCAGGCCCAGCAGTCCGGCGAATCCCATCTTCTCGTACAGCGACCGGTCGTAGGTCGCATTCGCATCCAGCTCGCTGATACGAGGCAGGATCTCGCGCTCGGCGAAGGCGCGAGCGGTGCGCTGCACGTCGCGCTGCGCATCGGTCAGGGAGAGGTCGATCATCGGTACTCCATGGGAAATGGGCGGGGGTCAGAGATTCTAGACCGATGCGCCTCCGGCGCGACACAGGCGGGGCCTAGCTATCGCTCGAGGAGCCTGGGGATGGTGTCTGTGTTTGCCCGGCGAGCGCACGGGCCGTTGACCACGATGGCATCATGCGCAAACGACCAAATGGACGGTCCATGGCAGGGGGTTCCCGAGATCCCGCAGGAGGCACGATGGTCAAGTTCAGCTATTGCCACGTCCCGGCGTATGCACTCGAAGAGTCGATCGAGATCATCAAGACCGCTGATGAATGCGGGTTCTATGCCGCCTACTCGGTCGACGAGACGTGGTGGAAGGACATGTGGCTGCTGTTCGCGGCCGCGGCGGACAAGACGACCCAGATCCGCATGGGCCCGAACGTCACGCACGTCATCCTGCGGGATCCCGCCCACGTGGCTCAGATGGCGGCGACCCTCGACCAGCTGACGAACGGCCGCGCCGAGATCGTGGTCAGCTTCGGCAACATCTCGATGCTGCCCCAGCACGGTATCGACACCACCGGCATGAAGCCGCTGTCCCGGGTCCTGGAGGCGCGCGAGGTGATGCGCACTCTGCTCGACACCGGCGCCGTCACGCACTCCGGCGAGTTCTTCAACCACACCGGCCTCTGGACGCTGGCACGTCCGGTTCAGGAGAAGCTGCCGATCAAGCTCGGCGCGATGGGTGGCCCGCGATCGTTCCAGGTCGGCGGCGAGCTGTTCGACGGCGTGCATCAGGCGGTCGGGACCTCGCGCGAGACCTACGAGTACATGGTGGACAACGCGCGGCAGGGAGCCGACAAGGCAGGCCGTAACGTGGACGAGCTCGACCTCGGCGCCTGGCTGGTCATGTCCATCATGGAGGACTCCGTCGCGGCGAAGGAGACGGCCCGCATCATGGCAGCGTTCTACCTGTCGGCCATGCCCGAGCAACAGCTCAATCGGCACGGCATCAGCGGCGCCGACATCAAGCCGATCCTCGACGCCTTCGCAGCCGGGGATGTCCCCAAGGCGTTGGAGCTGACCACGCCGGAGCTCGGGGAGAAGTTCTCGGTGGCCGGGACGCCGGAGGAAGTGGTCGAGCGACTGCAGCGAGACATCATCTCGACCGGGGTCAACCACATCATCGGCGCCATCGTGGACCCGTACCTGGTCAAGGCCTTCACCAGTATCGACATTGACAACGCCGTCGATACGCACGCACAGCTGCGACTTGTCCGAGACCGGGTGATGCCGGCACTGGAGGGAGCGGCCGCCCCAGCCTGAGGAAGTCCGCATCGGTCCTTCGCGATCAACAGGAGCACGGCATGACCGCACCCCCCTATGACCCCATGGCCGATGGCGGCCTGCAGGAGCAGTTCGTCGAGCAGTGGCGCGACGCCGCATACGGCTGCTTCAGCTCGGGGCACAAGTTCTGTCGCGAGGTCTGCCCGGTGATGCAGGTCACCCGCAACGAGAACCACACCCCTACGGCCTTCCACGCGAACATCGTGGCCATGGAGCAGGGGAACCTGACGGTCGCCGACGTGGCAGACGACTACGTCCACTGCACGCAATGCGGCGCCTGCGAGCTGCGTTGCCCGAACACGCTGTTCACCGGCGACTTCTATCGCAACCGGACGCGGACGGTGAAGGTTGTCAGGGCCATGCGCGCGCTTGCGGTCCAATCGGGTATCGAGCAGCCGAACTGGAAGCGCTGGGTGGAGGCGACCATCGACGCCAAGAGCGAGCCGGTGCTCGACGTGCCGGTCTCGCAGGAGAACGTCGCGCGCTGGTCGGAGGGACTGGGCCTGCCCATCGGCGGCGAGACGATCCTGTTCGTCGACTGCGAGGCGGCCTTCTATCGGACCAGCGTCTCGCGGTCGACCGCGCAGTTGCTCCAGATGGCCGGCGTCAAGTTCGGGCTCATGCGCGAGCAATGGTGCTGTGGCGGACCGGCGGCCGAAATGGGCTACACCGATGCGGCTCGCCAGCTCGCCGACCATAACGTCGGCGATTGGCGGTCATACGGGGCGAAGCGGATCATCACGCTCGATCCGCACGACTACATCAGCTTCACCGAGGACTACGTCGAGTACTTCGGACCGGACTACGAGTTCGAGATCGTCCATATCACCGAGCTCGTCGCCGAGCTCATCCGGGACGGTGCTCTCGCCCTTACGCAGCCGATCGAGCGCGTGGTGACGTACCACGACCCCTGCCGCCTCAACAAGCGCAAGGGCATCCACGCGTCGCCGCGCGAGATCCTGCGCGCCATCCCGGGGCTCGAGTTCCGCGACGTCGACCACGTCACCCAATGGTCGTACTGCTCGGGTGGTGGTGGTGGCCTGCCGATCGAGAAGCCCGAGATCACGGCCGAGATCAGCCGGCGTCGCGTTGCGCGCGCCGTGGAGCTCGAGGTCGATACGCTCGTCTCGGCATGCGTGTGGTCCGAGCGCCCGCTCTCGGCCGCCGGCGAAGAGCAGGGCATCGACGTGCGGGACCTCATGGAGCTCGTCGCGGAGTCCGCCGGCCTGGATCCGCGCGGCGTCCATGGCGCCGCCGGACCACAGCAGGAGGTCCCGACATGACCACATTCGTCGCAATCCGTGAC
>JALZJE010000335.1 GCA_030859955.1 Chloroflexota bacterium
GGGGGGCGATTCATTGGGAGCGGGTCAGCGCAACCAGGTCAACCTTGAGCGTCGCAGTCCGGGCACATCTCCGAATCGGGGATCGGAGCCTTCGGCTGGCCGGTCGCGCGGGGGAGGGCGCGTCCGCAGATGGTCAGGCCGGGCTCTCCGACCAGGTGAACCTTGCTGAAGTGACGATCCGGGAGCCGCCACGTCACATAACGGCGCTGGGAGGTGGGGGTCGACGACACAGAGCGGGACTCCAGTTGCAGGGCCCGATTGTGCCAGAAATGACCTCATTCCACAAACGCCGCGCGATCTGGCAGCATGGGCGATGCTTCCATGAAACGGATCGGAATTCTCACCGGCGGCGGCGACGTCCCCGGCCTCAACTCGGTCATCAAGAGCGTTGTCTACCGGTCGAGCGAGGTCGGCTGGGACGCTCTCGGCATTCGCCGTGGGTGGCAGGGCCTGACGCACGCGGATACGAGTCGCGAGGATGGCGGGGGCTTTCTCCGTCCGCTCGACAGAGTCAGCACCCGCGCGATCGACCGAACGGGTGGGACGGTGCTGCACACCTCGCGCACGAGCCCGTCGTCGATGGGCCGCAGCGCGCTGCCGGAGCACCTGGATTCGTCACGAATCGGCAGTCTCGAGACCGATGGCGGGCGCTACGACCTGACTCCGCTGGTGCTGGAGAACCTGGAGCGCCTGGGGATCGATGCCCTGGTGGCCATCGGCGGTGACGACACGCTCAGCTACGCGGCGCGACTGGGACGGGAGGGTTTTCCGGTTATCGCCATCCCCAAGACGATGGACAACGATGTGCACGGCACCGAGTACTGCATCGGCTTCTCGACGGCGGTCACCCGCGCCAAGGAGCTCATCAACCGACAGCGCACGACCCTCGGCAGCCACGAGCGCATCGGTGTCTTCCGCATCTTCGGGCGCAATGCCGGCTACACCGCCTGGTACGCCGCCTACGTCACGAGCTCGCGGTGCGTCATTCCGGAGGCGCCGTTCGAACTCGACGCGCTGGCTGGGATCCTCGCCGATGATCGTCGCCTCAACCCGTCGGGCTACGCGTTCGTCATCGCCAGCGAGGGTGCAATCTGGCGCGGCGGCGAGCTGGCCGAGGTGGGGGACTCGGACGCATACGGACACCGACACAAGGCCGATGTCGGCGAGGCGCTCGCCGATGAGCTCAAGCGCCGGACCGGCGTGGAGACCGTCCACTCCGACCTGACCTACGACCTGCGCTCAGGTGATCCCGATGCGCTCGACCAGATGGTGGCGATCACGTTCGCCAACGTGGCCGTCGATCTGCTGGCGGACGGTCAGTTCGGTCGCATGGTGGCCATCCGTGACGGCAAATATTCGCATGCGCCGCTGCCCGAGCGATCCCTGGGCGCACGGACGCTTGACGTGGAGGCAATGTACAACGTCGGCCGTTTCCGACCGCGCTACGAGGCCAAGCTCGGCTCACCGCTGCTGTTGGGGCCGGCGGTCATCGGGTGAGCGGCGTCGACGGCGCCTTTGCGCCCGAGCGGCGCCTGTTGACGATCGGCCTGATCGGCCTCGTGACGGCCGCCGCTTTCGAGGGCATGGCCGTGCCGACCGTCCTGCCTGCGATGGTCGAGGACCTCGGTGGGCTCGACCTCTATGGCTGGGCCTTCAGCGCGTTCTGGCTGACGAACATCATCGGCATCACGCTGGCCGGCTCCGATGCTGACCGGCGCGGACCGGGCCGGGCATTCGCGGTCGGCGTGACCCTGTTTGCCGTTGGCATGGCCGTGTCGGGGATCGCGAATGAGATGTCGGTGGTGATCGCCGGCCGCGCGATCCAGGGCTTCGGCTCCGGCGCCATCGGTTCAGTCGTCTATGCCGCGATCGCGCGCGCGTATCCCGCGTCGGTCACGCCGCGCATGATCGCCCTCGTCTCGAGTGCATGGGTGGTTCCGGGACTGATCGGCCCGGCGCTGGCAGGCTGGGTCACGGACACGTTCGACTGGCGCTGGGTGATCCTGGGGATGGTCCCACCCGTGCTGGTGATGGGACTGGCCGTGTATCCGCAGCTGGCCCTCCTGGGAGCTGCTCAACGCACGGCGGTGCCGATGCGCGGCGACACCAGGCGCGCGTTCGACGCCGTGCGGCTCGCGGTCGGATCCACGCTGCTGCTGGCAGCGCTCACCATCGGACCGGTGCGCGTCGAGCTGTCCGGGCTGGAGCTGGGGGTCGACCGGTGGGCGATGGCACTGGCGCTGGCCGTCTCGGGAGGGTGGCTGGCGATAGGCGCGGTGCGCCACCTGCTGCCGCCCGGCACGCTCAGCCTGCGGCGTGGCCGGCCAGCCGTGGTGGCCGTGGTGTTCATCATCGCATTCGCCTTTTTCGGGACGGAGGCGTTCGTGCCGCTGACAGTGGTCGACGTTCGTGACGGCAGCGTCACCATGGGCGGGCTGGCGCTATCGGCGGCGGCGGTCACCTGGACCATCGGCTCGTGGGTGCAGGCTCGCGCCGCGGCTGCTGGGGTGCGTCGCACGCTGGTAATGAGTGGCGCCGGCCTCATCGGCGCCGGAATCGTCATCACCGCGCTCGTGCTGCTTCCCCGGCTGCCCGTCGGGATGGCCGCGATCGGTTGGGCGGTCGCGGGGCTGGGAATGGGGCTCGCGTACTCGATGCTGGCGCTCATGGTGCTCGAAACGGCAGCGCCCGGCGAGGAGGGGTTCAGCTCGTCTGCGCTTCAGCTGATGTTCACGCTGGGAACGGCCCTCGGCGCCGGCGTCGGGGGAGCCGTCGTCGCCGTTGCGGACGCGGGTGTAACTTCGCTGCCGTCGGCAATCGGCGTCATCCACGCCGTGATGGCGGCCGTGGCGGTCGTGGCGGTCGGCGTTTCCCTCCGCGTCCCTCGTGCGCCCTCGGACGCGTCCGACCGGTCGCGCATGTCGGCCGGCGCCGCCCCGGTGCCGATGGAGCATCCCTGAGTCGGCATCCCTCAGCGGGCCTGCTTCTACAATCAATCATGCCCGTCAAAGTCAGCGTCATCGTGCCGGTCTACAACCCGGGCGCCTACATCGATGATTGCATCGCGTCGATCCTGCGCCAGTCGCTGCCCGACGACGAGTACGAGGCCATCTTCGTCGATGACGGGTCGACCGATGGGACGGGGGAGCGGCTGGATGCCCTGGCCGCCGAGCACGCCAACATCACCGCCATCCACATCCCGAACTCGGGCTGGCCGGGTC
>JALZJE010000342.1 GCA_030859955.1 Chloroflexota bacterium
GCGGAGGCGGAAGGAGGCGTCCGAAGCGATCCGGATCCGCAGCGACGGCCGATTGAATGGCGTTGAGGGCCGCACCCTTGCGCAGGTTGTCGCTACTGACCCACAGGGCGAACCCGCGCTCACGTCCCGGAATTGCGCGCAGGCGTCCGACGAGCACGGGGTCTCGGCCCTCGACATCGAGCGGCATCGGGTGACGCTCGGAGCCGTCGGCCGGGCGGTACTCGAGCCCGGGGGCATCACGCAGCACCTGCTCCAGCGCCTCGACCGTGGTGCCGCGCTCCGTGCGAATGTGCATGGCAACCGAGTGCCCGGTGTGGACCGGAACGCGGACGGTCGTGGCGGCGACATCAAGCTCCGGCATCTCGAGAATCTTGCGCAGCTCGGCGTGGATCTTGTTCTCCTCGCCGCTCCAGCCGGTCTCGTCCAGCACGTCGATCTGCGGCACCACCGAGTCGCCGATCCGGCCGTGGAACGGCGAATCGTCCGCGCGATCGCGGTGCTGGCTGCCGCGTTCCGCCTCGAATGCGTCGAGACCCTTGCGCCCGGCGCCACTCACCGCCTGGTACGAAGCCAGGTCGACCGACGCGAGGCCCGCCAGATCGCGGATGGGGGCCAGGGCAACCACCACGGCGGCGGTGGTGCAGTTCGGGTTTGCGATCAGGTTGCCGTTCCGGTCGCGGGCGGCATGCGCATTTGCCTCCGGGACCACCAGCGGAACGTCATCGGCAAGACGGAAGGCGCTCGAGTTGTCCACCACCAGCGGGACCGATGCACCCGGCCCGGCCATGATCTCGCGACTCTGCGGCCCATCGACCGCCAGAAAGAGGACCGCCAGCTCCGCCGCGTTTGCGTCAGTCAGGACGTGCACGGGAACCGATGCCCCTAGGTACTCGAGCGTATTTCCCTCTTCGTGTCCGAAGGCGCGCAGGCAGTCTGCCGGCAGGCCGGCATCGGCGAGGATGGAACAGAAGACGCCGCCGACCACGCCGCGCGCCCCGGCGACTCCGACGATTGGCCACGCGTTCACGGAGCGAAGATACCTCACGCCTCGGTTTACGGGTCAGCGCCTTCGCCCCGAGCTGACCGTTTGGAGGCGTCCGGGATCCGAGCCGGTCGTCCTGGAAGCCGCTATCGACGCATCGAGACTATGGCGCCGGACGGCGCGCCCCCGGGCTCACCGTTCCTCGGCGAATGGCGAGAATGCCGCCGCGATTGCGCTCCGGTGCCCACGTCTCACGTCACCGCGAACGACGCGCAACGTGCGATCGGGGCGGCGCGTCACTCACGGGGGCCGAAGAGGATCGGGCGTTCGCCGGCGACAAGGCGGGCGAGATCGGCGTAGACGGCACCGGCAGTGACACGGCCTCCGGCCCCGGGGCCGGACAAGCGGAAGACGCCGGCATCGGCGACCGTGATCTCGAGGACGTTCTCGATGCCTGCGGCGCGGGCCAATGGGTCGGCGGCATCGACCGGCATCGGCGTGATGGACATTGCTTCGCTGGTTGCTTCCGCCACGAGGCGGACGGTCTCGCCCGCGGCAACCGGGAGCCCGACGATCCCGGTGGACTCCACGTCCGTCTCCGGACGCCACGTGCCCCAGGCCACCGACGCCAGGATGGCGAGTTTCTGGGCGGCGTCGCGACCCTCCACATCGAAGCTTGGATCCGCCTCCGCGAAGCCGGCAGCCTGCGCCTCGCGCAGTGCCTCGTCGTAGCTCCGGCCATTGCCCATGGCCGAGAGAATATAGGTCGTGGTCGCGTTCACGATGCCGCGAAGGCGCTCTATGCTGCCCGTTGCCGCCAGGTGTGCAACCGTCTCGATCATCGGCGTACCGCCCCCAACGCTGGCACTGCCGAGAAGCGCCGCCACCCGGCGCTCAGCCAAACGGGCGAGCTCGCCGCCGTGAGTGGCAAGGAGCGCCTTGTTCGCGGTCACGTATGGCTTGCCGGCATCCAGCGCCAGTCGTGCCCAGGTCAGCGGGACATCCACGCCACCGGCCAGCTCGACGACGATATCGGCCTCGAGGGCCAGCTCCGCCGAACCGATCTCCACCCCCCTCGGCAGACCGGCGCGCTCTCGATCACGCACGGATACGGACGCGAGCGTCAGCGGGAGGGGTCCCGACCGCACCAGCTCGCCCAGGGCGGACCCGACCGTCCCCCACCCGATCAACCCGATCCGCAGCCGCTCCATGCCTTCCAGTCTAGTCATCGTGAGGCGTTAGACTGGACCGACATGGGTGCCACCGAAACCGTCGACCTGTTCTTCGAGCTCATAAACGACGACCATCGCGAGAAGGCGGTCGAGCTGTTTTCCGAGAACGCCGTGCTGGGGATCAGCGTTCCGGGCGGCGACGAGCGCACGAACCTGCGCGGTCGTGACAAGGTGGGTGGCTGGTTCATCAGAGCGGGCGACGGATTCCGCATGTTCACCAACGACAGCCGGAACATGGGTGCCAGCTATATCGCCGATGTGACTGTCATGCGCCCGGGCGTGCCGTCCATGCAGGTCGAGGCGAATTTCCGCGTCGAGAACGGCCAGATCGTGGCCCTCTTCCTCCAGCCCAACTAGGCTGCCGCGGCGCAACGGCGCCAACGTTTGCGCCCCACCGCACGTAACGACGAGGATGGGCCCGATTCCGACCGGGCCTTGCGCCGGGACGCAAACGATGAACCTGAATCGGCCGATCTGGCCTGTTTTCCGTCGCTGCTTCGTAGTTGCGTGCTCTGGGGCGCAAACGGCAGCAGTGGACGACGCAGGCCGCCGCACTAGTCGTCGTTGCCGCGGCTGTTCCCATTTTCGTCGCCGCGACCGTTGCCACCGCGATCGCCGTCCCCGCCGCCACCATCCTCGGAGGCCTTGCACGCTCGGGCCTGCTCGTCGGCGTGATCCTTCGCCTCGTCCTCGCTCATCACGATCATTACCGCCCTGGCCTCATCGGCGAGCTCGTCACCGCAGTCCTTGGCCACCCGCTCGACCAGGCCGGCGAGCCACTCCGGCGGCGGTGGCGCTGGCGTTGCCGTTGGAATCGGCGTTGCCGTTGCCGTTGCCGTTGCTGGTGGGCCGCCGATCGTGTCCGGGCCCGGCCCGAGCCCACTGACCACCACGGCCGCCCCGACCAGGAGCAACGACGCGGCCAGGGCGCCGAGCAGGACCAGCGGCAGGCGGCGTCGAGGCCTGGCGACCGCACTCGCGTGGGCCACAGCCGGCGCCGGAGAAACCGCCGCCATCGGCTGCGTGGCCTCCGCCGTATCGACGTACGAAGCGGCCGATGCAGGTGGCATGGCCAGCGCAGCAGACGAATCGCCGGCGAGCCAATCGCGTAGTGCCGATGCCATCGCGCCGGCGTGCAAGGGCCGGTCTGCTGGATCGTAGGCCAGGCTCGAGGCCAGCACCGACGCCAGAGCGGGCTCGATCCCGTCCAAATTCGGGAGACCCGCGCGCTGCTCATCGGCGAGAGCGACCGGCGAAGCAGCTGTGTACGGCGAGCGTCCGGTGAGCGCCTCGTGCAGCACGACCCCAAGGCCATAGAGGTCGGTGCGTGGCGTGATCGGCCCGGCGGCGAGTTGCTCCGGCGCCATGGAGCGCAGGGTGCCGATGACCGTCCCGGTCACCGTCAGCCGCTCCGAGGCCTCGGCCAGGCTGTGCGCAATCCCGAAATCGACCAGCCGCGTCCGTCCATCCTTCCCGAGCAGCACGTTGCCGGGCTTCACATCGCGATGGATGACGCCGCGCTGGTGCGCGTGATAGAGCGCCTCGGCGACATCGGCGGTCACTGCGGCAGCCTCGCGGTCCGTCATTGGCCCACCACGGTCAAGGCGCGCACTCAGCGACTCGCCGTCCACCAGCTCCATCACGAGGGCCGGCGCCTCCCCGGTGGCATCCACGTCGTAGATATCGACGATGACCGGGTGTGACAGGCTGGCGGCGGCGCGCGCCTCCGCGGCGAGCCTGAGCCGCGAGGCCTCGTCGGGAAGCAGATGCGGGTGGAGACGCTTGACCGCCACTTCGCGGTCGAGCTGCACGTCGTGGGCGCGCCAGACCTCGGCGCTCCCGCCGACGGCGAGGCGCTCGATGAGCCGGTATCGGTCCAGGATCAGCTGCTCGTTCATGCTTGCCCGCCCGGCGGGCGTATTGGCTGGTGCAGGTTTGGGACCGAACTCAGGGGAACAGGTCCCGATCGGCTTCCATCACCAGCACCGATGAGCCCTCGTCAGATGGTTGCCACGCGTAGCCACGCACTACCACGACCGGCCGCTGCTCCACCTTGCCGCCCGCCAGATCGGCCGCGGAGGCCAGCTGGTCCGCGACCGCGATCACCGTCGCCTGCATCTCGCGTCCGGCGGCGTCCGGCTCACCTCGCAGGTCCAGCAATGCCTCGATCCCGGCTGACCCGATCGCGACGTTCACGATCCCGTTGCGCCACGGCCTGCCGAACGAATCGCTGATGATGACCGCCGGAGAGCTGCCGGTGCGAACGCGCAACGCGTCGCGGATTCGGCGCGCGGAGGCGTCCGAATCCTCGGGCAGGAGCGAGGCAACATCCCCGCCTCCCACGTTGGAGACGTCCACGCCCGCATTCGCGCACACCAGGCCGTGGCG
>JALZJE010000343.1 GCA_030859955.1 Chloroflexota bacterium
GCCTCGAATGGCTCCTCGTCGTGCGTCCGCGCGACCCCGCCGAGGCGATCGAGCTGGCCGCCTGGCTTGGTCGCTCGGGCCTGATCGATGCCCTCGTCCTCGACCTCGGCGAGCGTTCGGCGCCCGAGCGTCGCGCGCTGGATCGGCTTGCCTCGCTGCTTGCCCGCTCTGGCTCGACATCGGCGCTCGTGCTCGCGCCGGCCGGGCGTGCGGTCACAGGTGCCGCGGCGGGCGTGCGGGTGGCGCTGCATCGGACCGCCTGGCTCGGAATCGGTCGCGATCTCGTCGGTCAGCGGGTGCAGGCGATCGTCGAACGCCACCGATGGGCCCTCGCCGGCGGCTCGGCGGAGCTCGACCTGTGGTTCGGTGAGGGCCGCCGCATCGACCCGTTGCTGGCAACGCTGGCCCGGCCTCAATTGCTTGAGGAGCGACCCGCCGCCCTGCACGTCGTGAGCGCCTGATACGCGCGCCATTTTCGCCCCACAGGCGTATGCCAAGCGGCCGATGACGCGACTCCTCGCCCTGGTCTGGCCCGAGCTGCGCGTGCCCGGCGCCGACGTCCGTCCGTTCGAGCGCATGCTCGATGCGCTCGACGACCTCTCCCCGCGAGTGGAGGCGGTCGACACCGGCGCGGCATTGGTCGAGGTGACCGGCCTGGGACCGATGTGGGGAGCGGAGCGGCGAATCGCGGCACGAGCCGTGATGCTGACCCGCTCTGTGGCGCCCTTGAGCGTGCGCTGCGGGATCGGCGACAACCGCTGGCTGGCCTCGCTGGCCGCACGGCTGGCGCGTTTCGAACGGCCCGATGTCCCGGCCGCCTTCCATGCGCTTCCCCGAGAGGCGCTTCGTGACCTGCCGTTGAGCCTGCTGCCGTGCGACCCCGCCATACGCCAGCGATTTGCGCTCTTCGGGCTCACCCGGATGGCGCAGCTCGCGGATCTGCCGCGCTCCGCGGTCGGCGCTCAGTTCGGCACGGCGGGGGAGCGGCTCCAGGCGCTGGCCCGCGGCCACGATCCGCGACCGATCGCGCCGCGGAGGCGCCTGGAACGGGTGGAGGCGCGCGCGGCCTTCGAGCCGCCGCTCGATGGAATCGGTGTGGGGCTCACCCTGCGACGCCTGGCGGCCGAGCTCTGCGATCGGCTCCGCGAACGGCACCTGGCGCCGGGCCGGGCAACGCTGGTGCTGAGTCTCGAGGACGCGCCGGAGCTCCGCGTGGCCCAGCCGTTCCCGCAGCCGGCGCTTGAGCCGGATTGGATCGCGCGGCTCGTCCTGAGCCGCCTCGAGGCCGCCGCTCGCATTCGGTTCCTGCGGAATAGCAGCGTGATGACTGATACGCAGCAGATCATCGAGGATCGAGGGACCGTGGGCCTTGTGAATCTGCGCGAATCTGCGTCAGATATGCCCGGTCGTCGCCTTCCTGCCCCGAACAGTCTCCGTAGCAGTCACTCCATTGCTATCCGACAGGAACTTGAAGCGCTCGAGCGCCACGAGCCGCGGATCGTATCGGTCACCCTCGCCTTCGATCGCCTCAGCGATCCGGCAACCAGGCAGCTGCCGGCGTTCGAGGCACGAACGGGTCGATGGGAGGAGCTGCGCTGGTCGCTGGAGCGGATGCGGCATCGGTTCGGGGAGGGTCGTCTCTGGCGGGCAAGCGTCGAACGGCCGACCGCGGCGCTGCCGGAGCATCGGTCCAGGTTGGTGGATATCGGTCCATGACGAGGCGCTACGCGGATCATCCGCTCGTCCAGGTCGAGACCGATGCGGCCGGGGTGCCGACTCGCCTGCGCATGGATGGCACCGACCATGGTGAGCTCGGCATCTGCAACCGCTGGCGCGTCGACGACGGCTGGTGGCGTGAGCCGGTGGCGCGTGCCTGCTACAAGGTCGTCACCCGCTCGGGCCTGCTCGCGGTGATCTTCCTTGATGAGATCCGCGGTACCTGGCACCTGGAACGACTCTTCGACTGATCCAGATCAGTGCCGCACTTGCATGTAGCGACACTAAAGCTGAACGAACCGCCGCTCGCACGTCCAGTGGTCTATCCGGTGCAACCGAGGATGGTGGAGCTGGCTCTCCGTCGACATTCGTGTCATGGGGTGCAACCGGCGCCGAAGACAACCCCGCTGGCACCGCTCGTGCGGTGAGCAAGCGACATGAATGACTTCGACCGGCCGCCGGGAGCCATCGACGACCCGGGCATGAAGGGCGGGACCGACCCGCAGCTGGACAGCCTGCCGCCAGGGAGCTCTGCCGGCGACACCGGCGATCCCGGAGAACCCGAGGCCGCGGATCTTGACCTTCCCGGGCCAAACGATCCGGTTGCCTGGAGTTACGTCGAGGCCGATACGCTCGTGGTCGGACCCGACGGTGAGGAGCTCGGTCGGGTCAACGCGATGCTCGGGACGGAGATCGAGGGCATCTTCCATGGGATCGCGGTCACGCCCTACGACGATGGCACCACGCGGGTCGTCCCTGCCGACGCCGTCACGCTGCTGACTTCGTCCAGGATCGAGATCGCGTACGACGCTGACCAGCTTGGAGCCGCCGAAGAGCACCATCCGATCAAGGTCGACTAGGGCTGGTCCTCGCACTCGGGGAATCCGTCCGGCATGCGCGGCAGGAGGTACATGTCCACCGTCCCGTTGCCGGCCGCCCAATCCAGGGATACGAGCGTTGGCCGATCGAGCCCGACGCTGTTGGTGACGGCGGATCCCATGGCTGTTACGGCGTCGACGATCTGCGCCGCTTCGGCACGACTGATCACACCGCATCGGGTCGGAGGTGATCGCGGGTCACCGCTCTCGGCCCCGAACTCGTCGAGTGGACCTTCGAATGGAAACGGCACGGCCGACGCGTCCGGATTGCCATAGGGCGGCACGTCGCGATATGCCGTCAGCACCAGCTGGTAGTCGGCTGCCTCGTACGGTTCGGCGGCACCGGTCCACGCATCGGCGCCTACCAGCGACTCCGGATCGCGAAGCTGGCGTGCAAGGGTATCCAATTGGAGGCGTTCGGGAGCAGCCTGATAATAGGTCGATTCTTCGTCATCCCCGAGCCACTGCACCGACGTCACGACCACCTGGTCGGCGCCGTTGCCGACCGTGAAGGTGTAAAGCGCGACGCCACGTCCTGGAGGCTCGACTCCCGGTTGCGCCTCCAGCTCGTGGGTTGCGCTCGCGTCGAGCAGGCCGCCCCCGAAGATGTGCTCTCGGAGCTCCGCAAGTCCTGACGGCGTCAGCCTGCGCGTCATGAAGCCATTGATGGCGGTACCTGATTCGGGTTGCCAGACCATTGTCCCGTCGGCCATCAGTGTCGCCCAGGGCATGAACGACGCCGGGTCGATCGGTCCACCGCCCCCGCTGACCACTCGAAGAAGCAGGTCGTCGACCGCCACGGGCGACTCCGTGGACTCGGGCGTCGACGGCGAGGCGCTCGGCGCGGTAGAAGCGCTCGGGGCGGCTGACATGCTCGGCGCCACCGTGGCGGTCGGCTGCGAGCTGCCACTCGGCATGACCGAAGGACGCAACGAAGGTTCATCCCCGATTGGCCTGTCCATCAAACTCCCGAGCTGAGTGCCCACCAGCACCGCGAGGATGACGACGGCTGCGGCGGCGAGAAGCTTGCCTGCTGGGCCCGTCAGCCATCCGCGGCCACCCTGCGGCGTTGCATCGATACGCTCCATCGTCCTGCCGAGCAGGTGGCTGGGGGCCTCGGCCGGCGCATCCGCACGCAGGCGCTGGGTGAGCAGGTCGTCGAATCGGTCCTGGGGGTTCATGCGACGTGTCCCTCTGATCGCTTAGATTCGGGGTCCATCGCTTCGCGCAGCGTTCGGCGTGCGTGATGGAGACGTGACTTGGCCGTCCCGACGGGGATGTCGAGTGAATCGGCGATCTCGGAGAGCGAGAGGCCGAGATAGTAGTGATGAACGATGACGGCCCGATGGTCGGCCGAGAGCCGGAGAAGGCCCTGGTCGAGCTCGTCCCGATCTGCGAGCTCGGTGCTCGCATCCGCGGTCGGTTGATCGTGGTC
The DNA here is from genome assembly GCA_030859955.1 of Chloroflexota bacterium. Classification (GTDB taxonomy): domain Bacteria; phylum Chloroflexota; class Limnocylindria; order QHBO01; family QHBO01; genus JACDBZ01. The sequence continues at coordinate 4,030 of JALZJE010000343.1, forward strand.
CGGCAGCAGGCGGATGTTCGATTCATGGCGTCGGCCGCGCCGGGATTCGTCGCGGCAGGCATTGACGAGCAACCGGCGCAGCCAGGCGTCAAGGCGCTGAGGATCCCGGAGCGAGCGTAGATCCCGCCACGCGCGCACGAGCGCTTCCTGCACCGCGTCCTCCGCTCGCGCGCGATCGCGCAGGATCAGCGTCGCGGTCGCGAACAGGCGGTCAAGGCGTGGCGCCGCAATGGCGGCGAATGCGTCGCGGTCGCCGCGGGCCGCCGCGTGAACAAGCTCTCTGTCCGTCACCAGACCTCCTCTGCGCACGCAATCCGAGGCGCGTCTGCATGGTATGGCGCATCGGGAGCTGGATCGGTTCATTCGTGTCCGGTCGGGTAGGATCGGCCGATGAGCTCGGAGATCGAGAAGTCGCACCGCGTCGACTGCCTCTGGCCTGATCCGGCGTTCGACCTCGAGCTCGATTCAACCATGGCCGGCTTCAGCCTGCCGGCGGCACCGTCGGATCGGCCGCTGGTGGCGATCAACATGGTGACCAGCATCGACGGGCGGGCGCAGATCGACGGAACCGCGGAGGGCCTGGGGAGCCGTGCGGATCGGCGGCTCATGCGCCTCTATCGGGCGGCCTTCGACGCCGTGGGAAGCGGGGCGGGCACGCTGCGGGCGACGGGGGTCTGGCTTCGGGTCGGTGACGATCTTGCCGCGCAACGTGTCGCTCGGGGTGTGCCGCCGAACCCGGTGGGAGTGGTGATCGGCGGCTCCACCCCGTTGCCCACTGACGGTGGTTGGTTCGAGGGCGACGAACGGCGCATCCTCATCGTTGGAGCGCGCAACCCGATGATGGTCGCCCCCGCCGGGACCGAGCTGCTGCGCAGTCCGGACGAGCGACCAGATCCTGCCTGGATCGCGGCGCGGCTGTTCGAGCGCGGCATCGGCTGCCTGCTCCTCGAGGGCGGTCCGACGCTCAACGCCGCCTTCCTCGCCGCGGGCCTCATCGACGAGGTGTACTGGACCATCGGTCCCAACCTGCTCGGGACTGATGCGCTGCCGATGATCGTCCCGGTCGCCGGTGGTGCGGCGCGGCGCGGCCGACTCGTCAGCGTGCTCCGCCACGAGAGCGAGCTCTTCCTGCGCTACCGATTCGAAGCCGCGGGTAGCATCGGTCCATGACACAACCGGAGCTCGGGCGGCTCGGTGTGTGGGGTCATCTCGACTCGTTGTCCGCGCGGGAGGCGATCTCGTATGCGCAGCGCGCAGAAGCGCTCGGCTATGGGACGCTGTGGGTCCCCGAGACCGTGGGCCGAGAGCCGATCGCCCTCCTGTCGCTCCTGGCTGGCGCGACCGACTCGATCAATCTCGGAACCAGCATCGTTAACATCTGGGGGCGCGATGCGCAGGCGGCACGCATGGCTGCGCTGACCCTCGCCGAGGCGAGCGACGGCCGTTTCATTCTGGGTTTGGGCGTCAGCCATCCCCATCTGGCAGACAAGCTTCGCGGTCACCACTTCGAGCGTCCGCTGAGCCGGATGCGTGCGTACCTGGCTGCGTATCGCGCGGCCGTGTACCTCGGTCCGCGGACGGCCGAGCCACGCGAGCCACCGGTCCTGATCGCAGCCCTTCGCGAGCGAATGACGGATCTGGCCGCGACCGATGCCGACGGTACCCTGCCGTACCTCGTCACGCCTGAGCGGGTCGCCTGGATGCGCGCGCGCCTGGAAGCCGCCGCCGGTGGTGCGCGTTCGACGCTGGGGGTCACTGTGCCGGCGGTTCTCGGCGAGCCCGATGATCGGGTCGCGGCGCGCTCATACCTGAAGCCATACCTGCGCACGCCGACCTACCAGGCATCGTGGGAGCTTCAGGGGTTCGAGCCGTCCGACTGGAATCCACCGGGGAGCGACCGCCTCGTGGACGCGATGGTTGCGATCGGTCCTGTTGAGCTCATTCGGGATCGGATCGGCGCGATGCTGGCAGCCGGAGCGGACCATGTCGCCATCATCCCGTTGGCGCCCGATGGGACTACGGAGCAGACAGCGACGCTCGAAGAGCTTGCGAGGGCATGATTCGGCCGGCATTCGGGGCGCCGATCGCCATCGCATTGCTTCTGGGGGCGTGCTCGGTCACCACGCCACCAGCCGCCATGACGGAGGCTCATCCCTCCACGGCCCCTCCGGTCACCACACTGCGTTCGGCGGACGAGTCCGACAGCGGGCCGGAGCTTCTCGGCGGGCGATCTCCCGATCGGCCCACCCAGCCGGGCATGGACGCGGTCTATCGCACCGGCTTGGTCGCGGACCATTGTGTCGACCGCGACCTGCCGGCACCGCCCGTCGACGACGAGGCGCCCGTCGACGACGAGGCGCTCGTCGTGCTGGACCGCACCTACGCCCTGCCGGCGGACTATGTTCCCGACGACCTGGTCCCCGCGTCCGAGGCCGGTCTAGTGGGCACGTCCGGAACGAAGCTCGTGCGAGCCGCGCTCTTGGACGACCTGGCGGCCATGGCCGCGGCGTGGGATGCGGCCGGTCTGACCGTCCTCATCGATTCGGGTTATCGATCGTATGCCACCCAGGCGGCGACGTTTGAAAGCTGGGTCGCACGCCTTGGCTACGCCGGGGCTTTGAGCCGCAGCGCGCGCGCCGGCCATTCGGAGCATCAGCTCGGGACGACGGTCGACCTGAGCTCACCGGGATGGGGCGGCCGCTTTGGCGACTGGGCGGTGGAGACATCGGAGGGGGCCTGGATGGCAGCCCACGGGAGCGAGTACGGATTCGTGATGAGCTACCAGGCCGGTAGCCAGGTGGATACCTGCTTCTCGTACGAGCCCTGGCACTACCGCTGGGTCGGGCGCGAGGTGGCAGCCGCCCACCGCGACAGCGGGCTGGACCTTCGACAGTTCCTCGAGCGATACGTCGGCGAATGATGGCGCGCCACCCTATCGATCCCGCACGGCTGCCGATGCTGCGGCGCCGAATCATCTGGACCCTGTTCGCGGTGTCGGCACTCGGGACGACCGCGTACATCGCGGCGCTCACGGCCGGCACCCTGGCGGCCGCCGAGATCGCGGGCAACGCGGCCGGAGGCCTGCCAAACGCGACCAGCACGCTCGGGACGGCCGCCGCGGCTGGACTCATCTCCTTTCTGATGCTTCGCGTCGGGAGGCGGCATGGGCTGCTGCTGGGCATCATGGGCGGCACGCTCGGCGGTGCCGTCGCGCTGGCCGGGGTCCTGGTGGCCTCGCTTCCGCTCCTGCTCCTCGGTACCGCCCTTGCCGGCTTTGCCAATGGTGCCGGCCAGCTCGGGCGTTACATCGCCGGGGACCTGGTGCCCCCGGAGCGGCGCGCGGCGACGATAGCGACCGTCGTCTGGGGCGCGACCATCGGCGCGGTGAGTGGGCCGAACCTGGTGGCCCCGGCCGGCGCAGTCGCCGAGTCGTTCGGATTGCCGCCACTCGCGGGCACGTTCATCCTCACGTTCTGCTGTGTGGCTGCGGCGTTGGTGATCGCCTACATCTTCCTGCGGCCAGAGCCGTACGACCTTGCCGACTCATCCGCCCCGGCTCCGCCCGCCCCAGGCGCCGAGCCGTCATCACTGGCGGCGATTCTGCGGCGACCCTCGGTGCTGGTCGCCCTCATCACCCTCGCCGCCGGCCAGGTGGTGATGGTGCTCATCATGACCATGACGCCCCTCCACCTGACGGATCACGGTCACGGGCTCGAGACGGTCGGGTTCGTCCTATCGGCGCATACGTTCGGCATGTTTGCCCTCTCGCCGATCTCCGGCCGTCTGGCTGACCGATTCGGCAGCCCGCGCATCATCGGCGTCGGGCTTGCCACGCTGGCGCTTGGAGGTCTCATCGCCGCGGGTGCGCCGCCCGACGGCGGTCCGCTGTTGACCGTTGCCCTCTTCCTGCTGGGCTACGGCTGGAACCTTGGGTTTGTGGCGGGCTCATCGATGCTCACCGCCGGGTTGACGCTCGGGGAGCGGACACGGATCCAGGGCGTCGGGGACTCCATGATCTGGACATCGGCGGCCGTTGCCAGCGTGTCGTCCGGGCTCATCGTGGCGGGCGCGTCGTACACCGCGCTCGGCCTGTTGGGGGTGGGCCTGCTCGTCCCGCCGGCCGCGGTGCTGCTGGCACAGCGGCGGACAGGACTCAATGGCAGAACCGCCTGATCGGTGGCTCAAGCCTCGTTGGCGCGATGGAATCAGCCTCGGCATACTGGCCTCGATGACAACCACCACCCCTCCTGATCGGCGGGCCCCGCTTCGACCGTTGCTGCTCGCCGCCGTACCCCTGCTCATCGTCCTGGCGGCATGTGGTCCCTCCGGTCCAGCCCCGGTCAGCCCTGCTGCCTCGGTGATCAGCGAGCGTTGCGGTGCGGAAGAGGTCCTGACAGGGGGGATCGACGGCATGGTGGTGGACCCGGAAGGCAACCCGTTGAATGACATCTACATCTTCATCCAGGCCACCGACGGGTTCACTGGCTCGACGCGCACCGGGGAGGACGGGGCGTTCGCCGCGCCCGGGGTGTCCGGCGAATTTCAGATCACGACAACCGACATCGCGTATGCCGAGGTGATCCGCCGGGTGACTGTGCCGTGCGGGGAGCTCGTCGAGGTCGAGCTGGTCCTCACACCGTTGGAGTAACTATCTGGACATCGTCGTGACGCGCGTCACGCGCCGTGACGAACAACACACCGCTGGATAGAACAAACGTTCTATCATGGATCGTCCGATGGGCATGCCGGACGAGTACTGCGAGCTTCACGCGCACACCAACTTCAGCTTTCTTGATGGTGCCTCGCACCCCGAGGCGCTGATTGCTCGCGCCGTCCAGCTTGGCCTGCCCGCGCTGGCCATCACCGATCACGCCGGTCTGTATGCCGCGGTCCGCGCCTGGAAGGCGGCACAGGAGACCGGGACCGATGCCGCCCGCGAGGCGGGGCTGCGTCCGGTCCGTCCGATCATCGGCCTCGAGCTGACCATCCCGCGCACCGACGGCGAGCTGCGGCTGGCGCGTCGCGGTCGCAAGCTGAACGATCCGCTGCGCGGTGCCAGGGCAAGCCGCGGCTGGCCGGGCGAGCACCACGCCGGACCGATTCCCGGCGACCACATCGTCCTCCTGGCTCGCGACGTCGACGGCTACACCGCGCTCTCGAGATTGGCCAGCCGCGGCCATTTGGCGGGGCAGAAGCAGTTCCCCATCTTCGAGCGCTCACTGGTGCAGGCCGCACTCGACGAGGCGCGCGGCCATCTCATCGGTCTTTCCGGCTGCCGCAACGGACACGTCCCGCGCCTTCTGCTGGCCGGCGAGCGCGATGCAGCATTGACCGCAGCCCGCGACTGGGCGCGACACTTCGGCGACGGCGACTTTGCCGTCGAACTGAGCCATCACCTCCAGCCCGACGACGATTGGCTCGTTGCTCAGCTCGCCGAGCTGGCCGAAACCACCGGCCTGCCGACCGTCGTGACCAACGAGGTCCATTACGCCGATCCCGCCGGCCATCGGCTCCAGGACGTGCTCGTGTGCATCCGGCACGGAGCTGCGCTGGATGAGGCCCGCGAGCTGCTGTTGCCCAACGCCGAGTACCGCCTCAAGACGGGTGACGAGCTGGCGCGTATCGGCGAGAGCCTGCCGGACGAGCGCAGCCGCCGTGCTTGGGAGGCGGGCATGGCGCGCAGCGCCGCCATCGGCGAGGCATGCAGCCTGGAGCTCGGCTTCGAGCGTTATCGGTTCCCGGGATTCAGGGTTCCGGAGGGGGAGACCGCGTTCTCCTATCTCTACCAGCTTGCACATGCCGGCTTACTGCGCCGTTACCAGCCTGTTACCAAGCGAGCGCTCAACCAGCTCGCGCATGAGCTTGACGTCATCGATCGCACCAACCTGTCCGAGTTCTTCCTGATCGTGTGGGACCTCATGGAATTCGCCCGGAAGGGCGGAATCATCGGCCAGGGTCGGGGAAGCGCCGGTGACTCGATCGTGGCCTACTGCCTGGGCATCACCAAGGTGGATCCGATCGAGCACAAGCTGCTCTTCGAACGCTTTATCAACGAGGCGCGCGCGCTGCCCGACATCGACATCGACTTCGACGTCAACCGGCGCGAGGAGGTGATCCAGTACCTCTACACGAAATACGGCGCCGATCACGCCGCCATGGTCTGCACCATCGTCACCTACCGTGCTCGTTCGGCCGTGCGCGAGGTGGCGAAGGCGCTCGGCTTCCCGCTCACGGGGATTGACGCGCTGGCCAAGGCGCTCGATACCCGCGACGCGACCGATGTCGCTCGCGTCCTGGCACTGGATGGCTCCTTCGGCTGGCTGTTCGATGAGCTCGGCATGGACATGACCGATGCCGCCGTCCCGCCCGGCCGCGACGGACGCGGATTCGTGAATCCCACGTCGGATTCATCGTGGAACTCGCGCCCACGTCCGACGCTGGATCCCCGACCGGTCAGCGAGGGCGGGTGGGTCCCGCCGAAGCGCGCCCGCGTGCTCGATGCATCGGTCACGACGGTGAGGCACGAGTCTGAGACCACGAAGCGCTATGCCCGCTCCGGGGAGCTCAGTGGTGGTGACCTGCAGCTGCCGACGCCGCGTGACAACGGCACGCCGGGGCCGTCGAGTGGACGGCCGATGCTGGTTCGCGTGGATCCGGAGAGCGGGATGCCGGTCGAGGAGCGTCGTCGGCCGCGGGTCGTACCCGATGCGGCCACGGAGGCCGTCGAATCCTCTCGGATATTCACCGCCAGACCCTTAGCGTCGGAATCGGGCGGTTTGGGACCCGATATTGGTCCCGAAAACCGGGTAAATCTGAGCCTTCAGACTGATTCACACGAGAGAACCGTCGCCAACGGTCACCCGGTGACAATCCGACAGGAAAGCGACACCGACCTCGCCCCACGCAACCGATGGCAATGGCTCCTCACCCTCTGCGCCGAGATCGATGGCTTTCCGCGCCATCTCGGCATCCACGTCGGCGGCATGCTCGTCACCAGGACGCCGCTCATCGACCTCGTCCCCATCGAGCGCGCCACCATGCCGGGGCGGGTCGTCACGCAGTACGACAAGGAGGATATCGAGCAGCTCGGCCTGGTGAAGATCGACCTGCTGAGCCTGCGAACCCTGGGCGTCGTCAGTGATGCGCTGCAACGCATCGAGCGCGACACGCAGCAGCGCCCCGACCTCGACACGCTTCCGCACGACGATCCCGAGGTCTACAGGAGCATCCAGGCCGCCGATACGGTCGGCATGTTCCAGATCGAGTCGCGCGCCCAGATGCAGTCGCTCCCCAAGGCTCGGCCGGAGCGCTTCGAGGACCTTGTGGTGCAGGTCGCCATCATCCGGCCCGGCCCCGTGCAGGGCAACGCGGTCCACCCGTACCTGCGACGACGCGCGGGCGAGGAAGAGGTCACCTATGCCCATCCCAGCCTCGAACCCATCCTGGAGGACACCCTGGGCGTGATCCTGTACCAGGAGCAGGTGATGCAGGTCGCCATCGACGTGTGTGGCTATACCGCGGTCGAGGCGGACATCTTCCGCAAGGCGATGGGCAGCCACCGCAGCCACGCCAAGATGCAGGCCGAGCGCGGCCGCTTCGTCGGGGGTGCGGTGCGCACCGGCCTGACGGAGCCCGACGCGGAGGCGCTGTTCCAGAAATGCTCCGCATTCGCCGAGTTCGGCTTCGCCCGCGCCCACGCCGCCGCCTTCGCCAAGATCAGCTATGACACTGCCTGGCTGAAGCACTACTACCCGGCGCACTACACCGTCGGCGTTCTCAACAACCAGCCGATGGGCTTCTACTCGCCGGCGGTCGTCATCAACGACGCGAAGCGCCACGGCATCGCGGTCCTGCCGATCGACGTCAACGAATCGGGCTGGGAGCATGACACGCGCCTCATCGACGGGACGCACGCCATCAGGCTCGGCCTGCGCCAGGTGAAGGGGATCGACAAGCGCGCGAGGGCAACCCTCGAGCGCGAGCGCTCCATCGGTCCGTACACGTCCGTTCGCGATTTCGTGGCCCGCACGCAGCTGGGCGAGCAGGTGGTGGAGCGCCTGATCAGCATCGGCGCTTTCGATTGGACCGATGCGCCTCGCCGCGAGCTCCTCTGGCAGCTTCGAACCACCCTGGCCGACGCGGACCCGGAGCATCCGGCGCTGGGCCTGACCGATGATGCTCAGCGCGCGCTGGGCGCCTCACTGCCGCCGATGACCGATGCCGAGAAGGTGGCCGCCGACTACCGCGACACGGGAGTGGCGCCCAACCTCCATGCCGTTGAGCTCTTCCGCGAGCGGCTGACTGCACGCGGGGTGATCACCGTGGCCGATGCGGCCCGGCTGCGCGATCGGGCCATCATCCGGCTGGCCGGGCTGGCGGTCAGCGTGCAGCACCCGATGACGGCGAAAAACTTCGTGTTCATCGCGCTCGAGGACGAGACCGGCATGATCAACGTCACCCTGCGCCCGCGGGTCTACCAGGCGCACCGCGCGCTGCTGCATCGCCATCCACTGCTCGTGATCGACGGCCGGCTCCAGGTCGAGGGGGCGGTGCTCAACGTCATCGCGACACGGCTGCGGAGCGTGGACGACGCACTTGACGGAGTGCCCGAGAAGCTCGCGTTGGCGAAGCAGCAGCGCATGTTCCACTGACGCGGTGCGGGCGTCAACGTTGCCATTCTTCGACCGTATCGGCGTCAGGTTGACCAATCGCAGTCGCGCTGATCCGCCCAACGCGCGTCATCACCTCAGGCAAACCCGATTTCTGCTGTCGACGCCTCGCTGGCCTCACCTGACGCCGACCACATCGGCAGGTGGCAACTCCTCTCCGCGGGAACCGATCCGCGCCGCGAGGCGTCAGGCACGGTGCTGCAGCATCGATTCGATCCAACGCCCCCGCATCCAAAGGAGGACGATCGATGCGACGTCCCTTGCTCTCGCTCCTGGCGGCCACGTCCGCGCTCCTGGTCACTGCTGCGCCCGCGCTGGCGTGCGGCGGCCTCATCGGCCCGAACGGGGCCGTCAACCTGCTCCGCACCACCACCTTCGCCGGGTACAGCGAAGGCGTCGAGCACTATGTGACCTCGTTCGAGTTCGCCGGTGGCGGCGGCTCCTTCGGGAGCATCACTCCGCTGCCGGGCATTCCGACTGACGTCGTCCGCGGCGGTGATTGGACGCTCCAGCGCCTCATCCGCGAGACCGACCCGATCTTCGACGAGGCGTTCGCCGCCTCCGACGCGAGCGGCGAGAGCGCGCGGGTAGCCGAGGTGCTGCTCGAGACAACGATCGACGCCCTCGACATCACCATCCTGCGCGGCGGGGGCGACGAGGTCGGCTTGTGGGCCAAGAATCACGGCTTCCGTCTGCCGCCGGATTCACCGGAGGTCCTCGATTTCTATGCCGATCGCAGTCCCATCTTCATGGCCGCTGCCTTCGACGCCGATGCCGCCGCGGCTCGCGGCCAGGCGCTCGGTGACGGCACGCCGGTCCACCTCACCATCCCCACCGACAACCCGTGGGTGCCGCTGCGCATCCTGGGGCTCGGCAAGGCGGACGGCGAGCTTGTCGAGGCCGATGTCTACCTGCTGAC
>JALZJE010000350.1 GCA_030859955.1 Chloroflexota bacterium
CACGTAGCCCGCCACGCTCATCGGCGCCAGCGTGACGCGCAGCTCGACCAGCCACGCCCGCAGCTCGGGCGCGGTGAGCGTATCAACCGGCCGCTCGGGACCGAAGCGCCCGATGAGCCGCTCGCCGATCATGCGATACCAGGTGATGCTGCGCGGCGACAGCCCCTCGGCGGCCTTGCCGGCGCAGAAGGCATCGAGCGCCGCGCCGAGGCCGATGGCGGAAGGCAGCGATCTGATTCGGTCAGCCGCTCCCCACGCTCGGCCATCCCACTCCGCCGCAAAATCAGTCGCTCGGTTGGGTGCCGAGTCAGTTGCTGCCCCGGCGGCGTCCGCCCAACCGGCGTCCCCGCCCTCATCAGGATCAGATGCCCATGCATCCGGCCCCGAAGGATCAGATGCCCACGTCAGAGCGCTGTCCGAATAAGATGCTCGGTAGCCGGCTGAGTCAGATGCTCGTGGCATGTCGCGCCTCCTTGGCTGGGGGCCGCCGGAGGCTCGGCTGAGCACAAGATGTGGGGTCCCCTGGACCCTACTCCACACCATGTTGTGGTGTGGCAGGGAGGTTGGCGCGCCCGGAGGGATTCGAACCCCCGACCTGCTGATCCGAAGTCAGCTGCTCTGATCCACTGAGCTACGGGCGCTTATTCGTGCTCAAAGAGAGCACAAAAGTGGATTTGGCATGGACCACAGCGCTGAAACAGCGTAAAACTCGGTCGAAACGACACGCTCAGAAACAGACGCTGATCCGCCGATCCGGAGCTTGCGCGTCATGGTCAATTCCGCTTCCACGCGGGGTATCGTAACCGACGGCGACCTCGCGGCCAACGTCGCCAGCTTCGCTCGCCACCTGCGCGCCGCCAACCTGACGCCGGCCACCCAGCGCGCCTACCTGACCGGGCTCGACCTGCTGGCCCGCTTCCTGGCCAATGCCGTCATGGACGTCGGACACACCAACGGCTGGCGCCTGGATGACGTCGTGCCGGCGGCTGAAATCGTGGGCCGCATCGATGCCGAGTTTCCGCTCGAGCCCATCGCGCCGGCCTACCGTGGAGAGGTGGCGCGCCGCTATCGCGACGGGGCCGGCGAGATCGGTCTCATAGCATCGGTCAGCCAGCGTTCTGTGGCGACTGCACCCGCGCCCGACTATCGGCCGATGGTGTGCTGTACACCTGTCTCTTCGCCACGGCCGGACATCACTTGCGCGGCCTGCTGCGCGCCGGTGCCACCGATCGCGAGCTTGACGCATCAATCACCAGCGTCTGGCGCAGGCGGGGAGATCGCTACTCGGAGCTCCGATCTGTCGCCACCGCCGATCTGCCGAAAATCGAAATGAGCTACATCGGAGGCTGACGAGGATGCCATTCGGAGGAGCTGAGCTGGTCCTGGTCCTGATCATCGTGCTCATCATCTTCGGGCCCGGGAAGCTGCCGCGCGTGGGCGAGGCGATTGGACGGAACATTCGCGAGCTGCGCCGGGCATCGACCGAAGACGAGGTGGATCCGGCTGCGGACTCAAAGGGTGATTCTGAAGGCCCAGGCCCGAGGCACGACTGAGACGCTCGATGCACCCTGAGCTAGCCCTGAACTGCGGTGGGCGTCGGACGAGGCACATCATCACGGCTGGCAGCCAGGATGAAGATGTGCATCCGGTTGCGAATGTCGTCGCGGACCTCGCGGAACACCGCCAGTCGCTCCTCATCGGTTCCTTCGCCAGCCGAGGGATCCTCGATGCCCCAATGTGCCGGGTTTGCCACGCCGGGGATATTCGAGCATTCGGTTCGCGCACGGTCGCAGACGGTTATCAGCCACTCGAACTCCTGGCCAGCAAACTCGTCGAGACCCTTGCTGCGCTGGCCGCGGATGTCGATTGCGATCTCGTCCATGACTGTAATCGCCTCGGGCCGGATCTCACCCGGGTCGGTGCCTGCGCTGAATGGCTCAAATTTGTCTCCGCCCCACGCTCGCAACATGCCTTCGGCCATCTGTGAGCGCGCGCTGTTGTGGGTGCAGACAAAGAGGACGCGCTTCTTCTCCATTTGCGTTACCGCTCCTTGGCGTTCTCCGAGCAGGCGGACCGGTCACGTGCCGACGATCCACCGGTGCGCTGAGGAGGCTATGGCTTGAACCGACTTCAAGGTCAAGTAAAGCGTGCCTCGGAAGGGAGCCTAGGAGAACGGCGAATGCCTCAACCACGACGCGTCTCGTTACGCGAAATCACAGAACAATCACGACTCCTGTGACTCTGGCAGTGGTTGGCGCCGCAGCAGCAGGATGCCCAGGGTCGCGACCCACAGGGTGATGACGGTCGGGAACACGATCGAGGCGATGCGGCTGATGCCGGTCGACTCCCCCACCTGCCCCTGGATGAGCCCCACCGCGATTGAGCCGATGCCGGCAACCACGACCGGCCAGCCGAGCCAGCGCGGGTAGACGTCGCCCGTCGCCACCGCCAGCCCGTACAGGATGAAGGTGAAGCCGGCGAACAGGATGTTGAACAGCGCGACCAGCGCGAAGTTCATGGTCTCCTCGGCGACGAGGTCGCGGAGCGCAGCCGCCTGCTCGGCTGCCGGCGCCCCAGCCCACGCGTCGGCCAGCTGCTTGGCAGCAATGCCGTCGAGGGTCACCAGGATCATGCCGAGCGTCGCGCCAGACACCGCCGCGAAGAGGCCGAAACGGGACAGAGCGCCCGCAAGACCCGTGCGCATGGAGTCGGCGATTGCCACCAGGCCGCCGAGCATGAGCGCGAGGCCGATGACGATCACCATGTGGACGGTGGTCCAGCTCTGGCTGGCATGGATCGCATGCCCGACACCCGCTGGGTCACCCACCGGCGTCATCGGATGCAGCAGGTTGCCGACCATGGCCAGCAGCGAGCCGACGACGGCAGCCATGCCACCGATGCGCAACTCCCAGCCGTGCGCAGTCGGCGGGCGAGTCACTTCGAGTACTCCGGTCGATGCGGGCCGCCCGAGTCCGCCGCTGCGGTGCGATCGCCCCGCCACAGGCGCAGCTCGTACAGCGTGGAGACCAGCAGCACGAATACCAGGCCCAGCAACCAGCCGAAGGCCAGCCAGCCGAGGACCGGCGGGTCGTACATGCCGATGATGTCGCCGGGTGGCTCGGCTGCCCACGGCCCGAAGTGGATCGCGGCGAGGAAGAGGGCTCCCCCACCCGACAGGAAGGCCCATCCGCCCGGGCCCATCCGGCCGCTCAGCGAGAGCGCCAGCCCGCCCAGGATCAGCGGATAGATGACGAGGCTGGCGCTGAATGCGTTGACCTCCGCAATCACCGGCCAGCCGACGTGGTTGCCGCGCACGATGTGATCCAGATGATGTCCGGCGGACAGCACCAGTGCGGCGATGATCAGGGGCATCAGCCGACGCTCAACCACGAGGCCCTCCGTTTCCGTGTCATAGTGGGGTATGCCATTATGGAGGATAGATGTTCCACTGTGCCACGTCAAGCATTCCGCCTGAACGCCACCGCCGCCTCCCTGCTGGGGTTCCTCCACGATGGGCCGATGGCCGGGTACGACCTCGTCGTGACCGCCCAGCGCCGCATCGGCGACTTCTGGTCCCTGACGCAGAGCCAGGTCTACCGCGAGCTCTCCGCCATGGCCGAAGCCGGCTTCGTGTCCGCCGGTGAGCGCGGCCGGCGCGAGCGTCGGCCGTATGCGCTGACCGATGCCGGGCGCACGGCGTTCGCAGACTGGGTCAACCGTGAGCCGGCACCGGAAAGCATCCGCTTTCCCCTGCTGTTGACGCTGCTGTTCGCGAGCCATGTCAATCCCGACCGGCTGGCGGGATTCCTGGCGCGCCATCGCGCTGCCCATTCGGACCGCTTGGCCGGCTATGAGGCGCAGCGCACCTCGCTGCCGCCGGGCGCAGCGGAGGTCGATCCGTTCGCCATTGCAACTCTGGACTTCGGGATCGCCTACGAGCGCGCCGTGCTGGCATGGTTCGATGACCTGCCGCTGCTCGGCGCTTCGGTCGCCATCAGAACGTGACCGTGCGCTTCAGCTCCAAGGCCGCCCGAAGCCCCGTGGTCGAAGGCACCGTCGACCGCTGGATCGACGGTCCGCGCTGGAGCGACAAGCTCGCAGCCGGGTTCACGAACTCGAAGACGATGTCGGGCGACAAGCTGAACACGCTGTTCGACCTGGCCGCCTTCGCGGCCCAGCACGGCATGATCTGGGTCGGGCTCGACCTCTATCCCGGCTGGCACACCGCCGATCCGGCGGTCTCGAACGTCCGCACCCCGGAACGGCGCGGACGACCTCAACCGGCTCGGCAGCTGGTTCGGCGCCATGAGCCAGGCTAACTCCGACGAGTCGGCCGACGAGGCCCCGCCGGCGAGCGACCTCGCCACCGGCGAACACCTCGGCCGGCGGCGGGTCGCGGAGCTGGCGAACGTCATGGCGCGGGGCCGGGAGGCCATCGCGGTGGCCTGAGCCGGCCCACGCGTGGCCGCAACGCCGGCGAGCCGCCGGGCCGACAGGCCGCCCAAACGATCTGGACGCGGGTGCGTATGCCTCGCTGCTCAACCTGGAACGCGCCGCTGGCGGCCTCGACCCGTATCGCGAGACTACTTCGCCACAGTGAAGGACCTGGTCGAGATCGTTGATCTCAGGGGGCTGACCCCGGGCTGGACTCGATCCGCCGAGGCGACGTGACAGGCAGTCAGGCGTCAGACGACACGTCGTGCCGCGATGCTTGCCGATCGCATCCGTCAGCAGACGGGTCTGGCATAAGAGTCTGGGCCGCGCCTCCTAGAGAGCTTTCGTCAAGAAGTGTGGAAACTCCCTTCCGCACTTTGACTTGATTCAGCTAGCTGACACCTCTCGGATGCCCTCCAGACTGCTTAGGAGAACTCCCGGAGATGGGTGGCCACCCACCAGCGGTTGTCGAACGGATCGTGAAATCCTCCGACTCGGTCGCCCCAGGGCTGGTCGCTCGGTTCGAGCACTGATGTCGCCCCCGCCGCGCACGCGGCCTGGTGGGTGGCGTCGACATCATCGACGGGGCCCACGGGAGCGCGACCGGGACACTTCGATCAAGGCCGTCCTCAACAAGCTCGGCGCCTTCGTCTCGTACGGCTCGATCCGCCAGGTCGTCGGCCACGGCGTCTCGACCCTGCGGCCGCGACAGGTCATGGACGACGGCGACTTGCTGGTGGTCGATCTGTCGCGCGTCGGCGGCGACAACGCGCAGCTCTTCGGCGCCATGCTCATCAGCCGCTACTACGTCGACGCCGTCGGGCGTCAGGGCACGTCGGCTGCGTCGCGCCGGCCGCACCTGCTCATCGTCGACGAGGCCCAGCGCTTCAGCACCCGTGCCGTCGAAAAGATCAGTGTCGAGGGCCGCAAGTTCGGCCTGCTCCTGTGCCTGGCGACGCAGTCCCTGGCCGCGCTACCGCAGCGCCTGCGCTCCACGATCCTGACCAACGTGGCCACCATGGCGCTCCTCTCGCCCGGCGCCGAGGACGTCCGCGACCTAGCCCGCCTGTTCGACCAGATCCCGGCCGAGGAGCTGTATCGGCTGCGGCGCTTCGAGATGGTGCTGCGAGCGCTCGACGCCGATGGCCGACCGACCGTCTACGGCGGACGGATCAGTCCGCTTCCGGCCGGCGACCCGCGCACAGCCGAAGCCATCATCGCCGCCAGCGATACGCGCGACGCGCGACCGCTTCACGTCGTTCGCGACGAGGTGCACCGTCGCGCCGGTGGTGAGACCACCGCACCAACGGAGTCAGACGGCCAGCCGAACGGCAACGGACGACATCGACGCAAGCGCCGGCATCATGCGCGCGGACCGCTGCAAGCATGACGCGGGCATGGCGCGCGGCCGTCGCGAGGATGGGTCGACCCGCGTCACGCCCGTGCCGGCCGTTCGTGCTCATCGGCGACCTTCGATTTCCGGGACTCCCTACATGAGCACCCTCTTCCGCGCATCGCCCGAACGCGCGTAGATCGCCCGGTTGGACATCGGCCTGCTGAACCTCGCCGACCGTGCCGGCCTGAGGCTACTGTACCGATGCGAGCTCGCCACCGGTCTCCAGCTCACGAGCCTGGTCTACACCAGCCGCCGAACCGCGCTGCGCCATCTGCGACGCCTCTGGCAGCTCGGCCTGGTGGAACGAACACCGCTGCCTCCCAACCGGGGTGGGGTTCCAGTCGCCTACCGCCTCACCCGCCGCGGCATGCAGCGCCTTGGCTACTCGACGCGACGCCATGGTGGCATCACGCAGATCCGCCACGCGCTCGATACCGTCGAGGTGATCTGCGCCCTCGTGCGACCGGATCGGCCGGCCCTCCAATCCTGGATGACGCCGGTGATGACCGATGATGTCCTCAACGGCCTCGTCCGACCCGACAGAGTCCTCGTGCTCCAAACCGAGGGCGGCTCGGGTGTAGTCTGCCTCGAGGTCGACGAAGCGACCGAGCATGCGCCACAGATCCTGGCGAAGCTCGACGCCTACTCCCGGATCCTGCCGCGCTGCGGCTGGCACTTGCTGATCGTCGTCCCCAACGAGGATCGACTCGACTGGCTGCGCCGCGTGGCGCGCTGAAACGATCGACCCGGACTCACCGGACGTGCGTGGACGCTGACGCTGCCCGAGCTCCAGCAGCAGGCGCTGGGGGCCACGATCGCCGCGGTCGGGTCGGATGCCCCATCGCAGCCAATCATTGCGATCCTGGTTGATCAACGGCGGCGCAACTCCCCCGCTCCCGTCGGCACGCCCGCCTGGGTACAGATGCTCGGCAGTGGCGGCGCCGAGGATCTCGACGAGACGCTGGCATGGTGGGGCGCCGAGAGTCGCTCACACCCGCGGAGAGAAGCCAGCGCTCCCGCATCGGCGCCTACGCGCTTCATGCCAGATACGACGCCCGCGTCACGACTGCGGCCGCGCGGCAGGCGTTCGACCGTCGCTTCCTCGATCTGGTCGACCCAGGCCGCCGGCTCTCCGAACGTGAGCGGACGCGGCGCGCCAAGGCCGCACGCAAGGCCTATTTCACCCGCCTCGCGTACCTGTCTGCCCGCCGGCGTAGCGGGCGGAACGCCAAGTCCAACAGAGAAGGAGGTGATTGAGAATGGAACGCTATTGGGTCTATGCGGTGCCAAGTCCCCAGGCTGCTGCGGACGCGGTTCGCTTCCTCGACGAGTTCCCGACCAACAAGATCGCCGGCCTGGGCGTCGTCTCGAAACCGAGCGAGGACGGCCCGGATCGGCTCTACCTGTTCGTTCATGGGGAGCAGCTGCTCTTGAGTGACGCGGACGCGATTGAGCGCATCCTGGAGCACTTCGGACGATGGACTGCCCTCACCGTCGATGATCTCCTGAGTCCGCCCGCACCAGACTTCGTTACCAGCGGCTTGGGCGACATCATCGTCCGGGTGCTGACGCTTCAGTACCCCGGCCAGGTGTCGCTGCGGTGACCGGGCCAG
>JALZJE010000356.1 GCA_030859955.1 Chloroflexota bacterium
TCGATATCGCGGAAGCGCACCTGCAGGGTCGTGCGGTGGCGAAAGTCATCGGTCACGGGGCGCCCATTCTAGCGACGGCGCGCTCGCCGGGTCCGCTACGTCGCGGGGTATATACGTATATACGCCACGATGTGGGAAGTCCGTCAGCCGTCGGTGATCGAGCGAGCGACGCTTGACGCTCGGCGCAGGAGATCGGGATCAGCCGTGATGAGCGGAAGGTCGAGGGCCGATGCTAGCGCGGCATACGACGCATGCTGCCTATCGATGTCGCGCGCAAGCCACGCCGCCACTTCGTCGAGCGGCGGTTCACGGAACTCGAATCCGAGCCGATCCACCTCGGCCGCGATGCGCACCAGACGGTCTGCGGGCACGTTGCGGGTTGCGGCGAGCTCGGCGAGCATATCGGTGATCAACGTGTGCGGGGCGACAACGCCGAGAAGCCCGTTCTCATATTCCGATCTCAGCCGGCCGCCGGCACCGTCCGCCGCAAACCAGGTGAGAAGGGCGGAGGCGTCGAGGATGACCCGTCTCATGGGTTGGACTCGCGCAGGAGGGCGTCAAGTGCGACGAGCGCGGCGCGGGCGGTCGGAGTCGCGCCCGGTCCGCCCGCAGCCTGAAGCTCGCGCTCCGCGAGCTGGGCGAGGTACGTGCTGCGCTTGAATCCGTTGCGAGCGCATTCCTGGTCGATGCGTGCGAGAAGGCGTTCGTCGATGGAGATCAGGACGCGTTTGGCTGGCATGGTGCCGAAGTATATAGATATATACGCGCGGATGAGAAGCGCCTAGAGAGCCTTGCCCATGCGCGCAATCAGCGCCGCCAGCAGCGTGGTACGCGGAACCACGCTGGCGAGGTCCAACCATTCGTCAACCGAGTGATCGTCACCTCCTACAGGCCCGAGGCCATCGAGGGTGGGGACCCCGAGCGCGGCGGTCGTGTTGGCGTCGGAGGCGCCGCCGGTCGCCGCGTCCCCAAGGTCGAAGCCCAGGTCGGCCGCGATGGCCACCGCGAGCCCCACCATCCGCTCGGACGCCTGGCTCTTCTCCATGGGCGGATGGCCGGCGATCTGACGCAGATCGACCGTGACTCCATCCACGGTGGGCGAACCCGCCAGCCGCTCGACCTCCGCCGATGCCGCATCGAAGTGCTCGACGGTGGCCGCCCGCAGGTCAATCTGGATCGCGCAGCGTTCCGGGACAACGTTCGGACGCGTGCCGCCGTGGATGACGCCGGCGTTGAGTGTCACCGACGGCCATCGGCCATTCAACCCGTGGAGGGCCACGACCTGGTGCGCCGCCTCCAGGATGGCGGATCTTCCCTTCTCGGGCTCGACGCCAGCGTGCGCGGCCCTGCCCACGAGCTCGAGGTGGTAATCCGCGATTCCCTTGCGCGCGCTGACGATGTCACCGTTGGCACGAGCGCACTCGAGCACGAGCACGGCATCGTGCTGCGGAGCCAGCTCCCGGATGATCGGCGTGCTGAAGGGTGAGCCGATCTCCTCGTCGGGATTGGCGACGAAGGTGATCGATGGCCGTTCTCCGGAAGCGTGCAGCGCTGCGATGGCGTGCAGCCCCGACAGCAGCCCCGCCTTCATATCGGTGACCCCCGGACCGTTCGCCCGACCGTTGCTGGACCGATACGGGCGCGCGGCGGCCGTTCCCGGGTCGAACACGGTGTCCATGTGACCGATGAGGAGCAGTCGAGGACCGTCGCCCGCAATGCGGCCGATCACGAGATCACCGAGGCGTTGCTGGCCGTCGGCGGGCACGTGGCTCATGCGCTCCACCCGCGCGTCGAGCTCACCGAGCGCGTCCACCACAACGTCGGCGACGCGATTGACGCCGTCCGGCGTGTAGGAGCCGCAGTCGATGTTCACGAGCGACTCGAGATCGGCGAGGAAGCGTGGCAACCGCGCTTCGATGATGCGACGCAGCGCGATGGTATCGGGCATGCCGGTCAATATACTCACGCCCATGCCGCGCGGGAGCGAACCACCGGAGTCCGGAGTCGAGCTGGTCGAGCTGCGCGTGCTCGACGGCCCGAATCGCTTCTTCACGCGCCCCGCCGTCAAGCTTGAATTTTCCGGCGAAGAGCCTGGACAGGCCGATGCGGTCGCCGCCAACGCGGCGCTCGCGGTCAAGCGACTCCACGCTGCCCTCAATCTTCCTGAGCCACGCGTGACGTCGCGACGGTCCGTGGATGGGCTGCGGTCGGTCCTCGCCTTCGCCTGGCGCCGGCGCACCGTCTCCCAGGTGATCGGCTCAGCCGCCGCCCGGCTGGCGCTTGGGCGCTCGGTCGACCGACGGGAACTGGCGGCATTGCGTGCCACGGCGCACGGGCCGCTCGCGCATCTGCCGAAGGCGCGGATCCCGATCGTGGCGGTGACCGGCACCAACGGGAAGAGCACCACGACGCGGCTCATTGCGCACGTCGCCTCGGAGTCCGGGATGAAGGTCGGGATGACCAATTCTGACGGCATTTTCGTCCGCGGCGAGCTCGTCGAGGCCGGAGACTGGACCGGATTCGGAGGCGCGGGCCGGGTCCTGTCCGAGCCGGGGCTGGATCTCGCGGTGCTCGAGACGGCACGCGGTGGCATCCTGCTGCGCGGCATCGGATACGCGGCCAACGACGTCAGCGTCGTCACCAATGTCAGCGCCGATCACCTTGGTCTCCAGGGCATCGACACCGTCGACGAGCTGGCCGAGGTCAAGGGCGTGGTCGTGCGCATCACCAGGCGCGGCGGGTGGGCTGTCCTCAACGCCGATGACGACCGCGCGTGGGCCATGCATCGGAGGACTCGGGCGAATCTGTACGCGTTCAGCATGGACCCGCACTCCGAGCGGGTAGAGCGCGCCCTCGACGGCGGGGGACGGGCGGCCGTGCTTGATCGCGGGATGCTCGTGATGCGCGCGGCCGGACGCCGTTCCCGACGCCTGGCGCCGGCGGATGAGCTGCCCGTCACGGTCGCCGGGCTGTCTCGATACAACACCGCCAACGCGCTGGCCGCGGCGGCCGCCTGCGACGCTCTCGGAATTCCGATGGCAACGATCCGGCGCGGCCTCAAATCCTTCGCCCAGGACGCGGCTGACAATCCCGGTCGCCTCAACCTCTACGAGCGGCGTGGGGTGTTCGCCCTGGTCGACTTCGCCCACAACGAGGCGGGGCTCGCCGGGCTAATGGACGTCGCTCGCGCGGTCGCTGGCCGCCGCAAGGTCCGCCTCGCGTTCGGGACGGCGGGCGACCGCACTGACGAGATCCTGCATGCGCTCGGCGTGCTGGCAGGCAAGGCCGACGACCTCGTCATCGCCGAGAAACGGCACTATCTGCGTGGTCGCGATAACGACGAGATGAATGAGCTGCTGCGCGTCGGGGCCCGGGACGGTGGCTATGCGGACGAGATCGACGCGCTCCCGAGTGAGCGGGCCGCGTTCGGAACGCTGGTCGCCCGCGCCAGGCGCGGTGATGTGTGCGCGGTGATGGCGCATGTCGAGCGTACAGAGCTCTTCGAGTGGCTGGCCACCGAAGGCTTCAAGCCGGTCGGGACCGATCGGCTGCGAGAGCTCGTCGGTCGCGCGATGGAAGGCTGACCCCGCGAGTATATACGTATATATCC
>JALZJE010000001.1 GCA_030859955.1 Chloroflexota bacterium
ATCAGCACGGCGAGTCCGACGGCCACCTGCCGGGTGTCCAACGCAACGTCGAAGTGGTCGGACGCGTCGACCTGTTCACGTTGCTTGAACGTCCGGGCCGCGTCTCCGATGTCGCCGCCTTCGGGAACTACGCGTACCTCGGCGCCTTCCACGCCGATGATTGCGCCGAGCCCGGCGGTGTCTTCGTCATCGATATCTCGGTCCCGCAAACGCCTCGGGAGGTGTCGTTCATCCCGGCCGATCCCTACACGTACGTCGGCGAAGGGGTCCAGATCCTGGACTTGAAGACGGCCTCGTTCAGCGGCCAGGTCCTGATCCACAACAACGAGACCTGCGTCCCGGCAGCAGGGCCGACGGGCGCGGGGACCGGCGGCGGCACCTCGATGTGGGATGTCACCGACCCGCTGAACCCGAAGCCGCTGGCCCTGCACTTCGGCGAGGGCGTGTCCGGCGTCGCGGCTCACCAGAGCCACAGCGCGTTTGGATGGCAGCAGGGCGATCGGGCGTACGTCGTCCAGGTGGACAACGACGAGTTCGGCGACAGCGACATCGACATCTGGGACATCACGAACCCGGCCACTCCGCAGCTCGTCGCCGAGACGGGCCTGGCCGATTTCCCGGAGATCCTGGAGACGCCGGCGCCGAACGGCAACGCTGCCTTCCTGCACGACATGGTCGTGAAGCAGGTGGGTACTCGCTGGATCCTGCTCGGCTCCTATTGGGACGGCGGCTACATCCAGCTCGACGTGACGAATCTACCGGCGAAGCCGACCCTCGTCGGTGACACCGACTTCGGCGCGGTCGAGCCATTCGCTGCCCAGCTCGGCCTGCCGGCCGACTGGACGCCGGAGGGGAATGCACACCAGGCAGAGTTCAGCGCCAGGAACGACATCTTCCTGGGAGCCGATGAGGACTTCGGGCCATACCGGCCAGCCGGCACTGTCGCCACCGGCAGGTATGCAGGGCATCGGTTCTCGGCGGTCGACGGCAACGCGGTGCCGCCGATGCCGGAGATGGCCGAGTCGCCATCACAGTTCGTCGGCTCGGCCTGCGCGCCGCTCCCGCCGGCACCATCCCCCGACCACGTCGCGATCGTCGAGCGAGGCGTATGCACCTTCAGCATCAAGGCCTCGATTGTGACCGCGGCAGGCTACAAGGCCGGGCTCGTCTTCAACGACCAGGCCACCGATCCGAACTGCGACTCGACCCTGTTCATGCTCGCGGTGGGAACCATTCCGTTCGCCTTCGTTCAACGCTCGGCAGGGCTCAAGCTGCTCGACGTCGAGTTCACCGACCCGTGCGCGACCCCGACGCCTGCGGTCGACCTCTTGAACCCGTTGGGGGAGCGTCTGACCTTCAAGCCGTACTTCGACGGCTGGGGCTATCTGCATGCGTATGACGCAAAGACGAGGCAGCCGCTGGCCCACTGGGCCCTGCCGGAATCGCTCGACCCGGCGCACGCCGCAGGCTCCGGCGACCTGTCGATCCACGAGGTCGCGACCGATCACCAGAAGAACAACCGGGCGTACCTGTCGCACTACTCGGGCGGCTTCCGGGTCGTCCAGTTCGGCAAGAGCGGCATCAAGGAGATCGGAGCCTTCATCCCGGAGGGAGGCACGAACATGTGGGGCGTCGAGGTCCACTACATGCCGGGGAGCGACGAGGCGTTCGTGCTCGCCAGTGACCGCGACGCCGGCCTGTGGATCCTCCGGTATAACAAGGGGGCGGCCGGGAACCCATAATCCGGACGCACGGCCCGACCCATCACCCGAGGGCCCTCGGCATTCCGCCGGGGGCCCCGGTGCATCTTCGCCGCTGCGGTCTTGAGTGACTACAGTACAATTCTCGACGCGGGTCCAAGATGGCACTCACCCGAACAGAATGACGTCAGGGGTTGCGACCCGGGCCCTTGGCGGTCGTGAGGTGGAGGACGCTCCCGGTGCTTCGCAAATCACTCGGACTGGCACTCGCTGCCGTGCTCATCCTGCCCGTCGTCGCGCTCGCTCATGATTCGCTGCCTGCGGAGCTGGGGGAGTTTCTGGAGCCGCTTCCGGACGGCACGCTTCCCCAGCCAGCCGGGCATGATCACGACGTCCACTCGGACAACATGTTCCTGGTGGCGAACAACGATGATGGCGGTACCTACCGCCAGGGATCGGACCTCGCCTTCTGGGGCAACCTCGCCGTGCTCGGCAACTTCGACAACCCGGGCGGCTTCCGCCTCATGGACATCGAGAACCCGTCGAACCCGGTCGAGGTCGGCCAGTTCAAATGCCGCGGCCCCCAGGCCGACGTGAGCATCTGGCGTGACCTGGTCTTCGTGTCGGTCGACACGCCGATGGCGGCGCCGGAGTGCGGCGCGGCGCCGGCGGGAACGCTGCAGGTGGCGAATGGCGCGGCGTTCGAGGGTATCCGCATCGTCTCGATCGCGGATCGTGCGAAGCCCACGCAGATTGCCTTTGTCGACACCGACTGTGGCTCGCACACCAATACGCTCGTCCCCGATGAAGCCAACAAGCGCGTGCTCATCTACGTGCAGAGCTACCCGCTGGGCGGCCAGGGCGTCGAGTGCAACGCCGAGACGCACCGCCAGATTTCGGTGGTCGAGGTTCCCCTGAAGGATCCCACCGCCGCGCGCGTGATCTCGACCCCCGACGTGTCACCGGCGGTCGGCTGCCATGACGTGACCGTCTTCACGGGGCTCGACCTGGCCGCTGCCGCGTGCCTCACCGAGTCGCAGCTGTGGGATATCTCCGACCCGGTCAATCCGCGGGTCCTTAGCCACATCGTCAACCCGGCGATCAACATCCATCACTCGTCGACGTTCAACTGGCAGGGCACCACGCTGGTCATCGGCGATGAGCTCGGTGGTGCGGCCGCCTCGCCGGGCTGCGCCGACGGCAGCGAGCACCTTCCGCTGGGCGCCCTGTGGTTCTACGACGTTTCGAACCCATCCGTGCCGGTCATGAAGTCGAGCTACTCGATCCCCCAACAGGAGATTACGGCGTTCTGCACGGCGCACAACTTCAACACCGTGCCGACCCGCAACGATCGCGACGTCCTCGTGTCGGCCTGGTACAACGGC
The DNA here is from genome assembly GCA_030859955.1 of Chloroflexota bacterium. GTDB lineage: Bacteria > Chloroflexota > Limnocylindria > QHBO01 > QHBO01 > JACDBZ01. Next base: position 3,086 of record JALZJE010000001.1, read on the forward strand.
GGCACGACGGTGCTCGACTACACCGATCCGGCGAATGTTCGGCAGCTCGGCTTCTATGTCGCCAAGGACGACAAAGTGAGCGCCGCGTGGTCCTCGTACTGGTACCGCGGCTACATCTACGCCAACAATTTCGACGAGGACGTGAACTCGCTTTCTCCGCGCAGTCGCGGCCTCGACGTCTTCGCCATCGCCGATCCGGCGACGGCCAAGGCCTTCAAGCTCAACCGCCTGAATCCGCAGACGATGGAGCCTCCGCCGACGCAGTAGTCGGCGGAGCTTTCCACCGACGCTCGCCACGCTCCGTCCGTTGGTAGGCGGAAGTTATACGACACCAAAATCCACGGGGTGGCTGTATCGGTCAAGCAGTGGCCATTTGATGCACTCGCTGCATCGAAAAGCCAAGGAGACGCCTCTTCCTGCCTGGCCGATGCACCCGGTGGCTGCCACGAACACTTCTTCGCCGATACAGCCCGCCGGCGCACAAAGTGCCTCGCCGCTGCGTCCAAAGCCGAAGCCCCAATGCGGCGTGACGGGATCCCCCTCGGTGCGATCCACCGGCTGCAGCCGATTAGAAGCTCCTGCGCGTTTATTCCAATCCAGTTTTGGCCCCCAAGTCACTTACGCCTGGCCATTCAGCTCCTGGAGGTCCGCGTTAGGATCGAAAGCGCGCCCGCCTCTCGGCTAGCGGCCGTCGAGCAGGTCGGAGAGCGTCGTCAGCGAGAAGCCTCGATCGCGCAGGGCGGGCACCATCTGCCGCAGGGCACTCAGGGTCTCGTAGCCGCCGAGGTGGAAGAGGACGTTCGAGCCGTTCACCGCATTTGTCACGACCTTCGACGCGATCTGCGACGCGGTCGGCCCGCCTTCGCTGATCGGCTTCCAGTCGATGCTGTCGATGTCCCACATGAAGGTCTTGGTGTAACCGACCTGCGCCACGGCGTTGATCACGGTGGAGTTGATTGAGCCGTACGGCGGACGCCAGTAGGGCTTGGGGCTCTGGCCGGTGGCCACGCGCAGGATGGCGTCGGCATCGGTCATCTCGCGCTGGATCCGGGCCGTGCTGAACGTGCCCGTGCAGGGTGCCGTGCTGGGTGACCCGCCACCGCCGCGCGCGAGGTCGCAGTGGTACATGGTGTGGTTTGCGATCTCGAACAGCTCGGGATGGGCGCGGATGATGGCCATGACCCGCTCGCCTTCCGGCGTCTGGGTCATCACCCCGGTGGCGAAGATGGTGGCACACACCTGGTTCGCGACCAGGAAGTTCATGATGTCGGCCGCCGGGGTCATGCGTCCGCCCATGTCAAAGGTGAGCGCCACCTCGGGACCAGCATTGGGGATGGTGCGGAATGTCTGCGGGGAGCCTGCCGCGACCTTGTTGCTGGACCAGCAGGGGCCCAAGGTCCGCTGGACTCCCTTGGCGACGTTCGTGCCCAGGGCCGACTGGCCGCCGAGCATGAAGACGGTACCCGGGTTGACGCGCCCAAGTTCGGTGAGCGTGGCGCTGCTGATGGATGACGCCTGCGCGAGCAGGATCGGCGCTCGCTGACGTCCGGCGGCCGGGATCCCGGCGAGGGCGTCGGGGTAGGACATGCCCGTCGCGATGAACGCGCGCGCCGCTCCCGACGGATAGGTGGCACGCGAGACGGCGACGGCGGTTCCGAAGCGGTCCGCGCCAGCGAGTCGCACGACGTTCGAGGTGTAGGTGCGCAGGTGGGTCTCAATCCCGGAGCTGACGGCGGCGGTGCCACCGAGGATAACGATCTTTGCGGGGCCGATGCGGGCGAGCTGATCCTCGACGGCCGTCGGCAGTACGTCGGGCCTGGTCAGCAAGACCGGCGCGCCCTGGGCCGCCGCCGCCGCGCCACCCGACAGCGCGTCTGGGAACGTGCCGCCGGTGGCGATGTAGACGGTCGTGGTCGTATCGGGGAAGAGGCCCGCGACGGCAGCGGCGGTGCCGTACCTGTCGGCCCCGTAAACGCGCTGTGCGTCGCCGCTGACGAGGCCGTCCAGCTGGGCTCGGACCGTCTCGCTGATCGCCACGGGTCCGCCGATGACGTAGATCTTCTGTGCACCCAGGCGGACGATCTCGTTGCGCGTTGCACTGGGAAGCGAGTCTCGGCTGACGAAGAGGACCGGGCCGCCAAACTTCGCGGCCGCCGGGCCGGCGGCCAGGCCGTCCGGGAAAGCGGCGCCCGTGGCCACGAAGACGGTGGTGGCCGACGGGAAGAAGCGACGGCTGATGGCCGCGGCCGTTGCGTATCGGTCCGCACCGGAGATGCGCTCGAGCTTGAAGGCGATGTTGCCGGCCGCCGACGCCGGTGCAGTGGGGAGGACGGTGATGAGGAGCCCGAGGATCGCAATGATGGTCAGTGCGCGGCGTCGCGGCGTTATCGGTCTCACGGTCAGGTGCCCCCAGTGGTGTCGGTTACCGTCATGACGTCCAACGCCCCATCACTGTTGCGACCTGCAGAGCGTTCGTGCTGCGCCGTCCCGAACATTGCCGCGAAAACGGAACTAACGGCCGCGAGCAGGACGCGTATGCCGTCCGATTCGGTGGCCGGCTAGCCCTTCGCGCCATCCGAAGGCTTGCGCTCCACCGACCGCAAGGCGGCGTCGGCGCTTTCCGAGGTCGGGAAGCGGGCGGCCACGTCGGGGTCCAGTCTCACACGAAGACCGTCTTCAACCAGCTTCCGGTGATGGCGGCCTCGCGATCCGGCTCGAAAGCCGTACTCGTCCCGGGGCTCGTCAGACACGCTCATAGTCCATCCGTTCGAGCCCTGTCGCCCGCCTCGCGCAGATGATGCGGATATTACTTCCCACTCAACGTACCCCAAGACAAGCAGGCGACCCAGGCGCGACTGCCCGATGCTCAGGACCGCTCTTCGGCAATCGAATGATCCGGGTCGCAAACGGTGAGCTCGAAAAGATCGAGAAATCATGCTTTGGACGGTTCTCCTCCGCCTCCCCGCGCAGGCAACACTTCCTCGGCAACCACTCGATCGGCCGACTCGCTGTGTCAACGGATATAGCAGTACTGATATATCCGATGAGCGGCGCGCGAACCGTCCACCGTTGCGCTACGAAGCGTCCATCCCCGGCCGACCCACGCGATAGCGACTGAAGCGCGCGGACGGCCAAATGGGGTCAGTCACCGGTAAGAATCAGGGGCGGCGGAACACGTCGTGTCGACCAATACGGCGCAAGATCACGTGGGTGCCCTTTCCCTGCGGCGTCCCGTATTCAAAAGTCGCCCGACCGTCCGGCGCCCAAGTCATCTCGAAGACCGAGTCTGTTCCCCCCACCCGCTTCACCCGAAGGCCGGATCGCAATGTCCCCTCGACGAGATCGGCATCGAAGCGACGAAACACCGTGCGGAATCTGTCGCGGTCAGATTCGGCGAGCGCCTTCCAGTCCCGCTCGAAGCGCCTGGTGCGCTCGTATGACGGCACGGCGGCTCGCCGCTAGCCGAGCGAGTCGAGAAGGGCGTCGGCCTCATCGCTGCGGCGGGTGCGACCCCGCGCGATGTCCTCGCTCGCCTCGCGCTCTCCGCGCTGCCACTCGTCGCTCCAGAACCAGGCCTGGTCCGCATCGATCAGCTTCTTGGGGCGCATGACGATCGCGCCGGACTCGACGCTGACCTCGAGATAGTCGCCGTCAGCCAGGCGGGCAGCCTTGCGGACCGCGTCGGGTAACGTGACCTGGCCCTTCGAGCGGACCTTCGTCAATGTCATCTCGTGGCTCCCTCGTTGGTGATAGTCGCACTTTCCTACTTTGCAGACCTACGGTCAACCCGCCGCCCCATGGTCGCGCTGCGGACAAACCAGGTACGGTTCATCACGTTCGTCATGAACGACGCCGCATGAAGGAGGGACCTTGGACGCAGGACTGCTCAGTATTGTTGAGGGACGCCTGGATGCCGATGGGGCGGGCGACCACGACTGGGCGATGCTGGTGCTTGCCGCCTGCGAGGGCCAGGAGCGCTCGACTCGGTCCTGGGCGGCGCCGTGCACAAGGCTCGCGAGCTCGCAGCAAAGGCGAGCAACGAAGGCGACCCACTCGGCGCCTACCTCCGCAGCATCACCGTGGAGGGCTTCCGCGGGATCGGTCCGGCAAGGCGGATTGAGGTCCAGCCGGGGCCGGGGCTGACGCTCGTCATCGGTCGAAATGGGTCCGGCAAGAGCTCGTTCGCGGAGGGGCTGGAGATCCTGCTGACGGCCTCGAACTGGCGCTGGCGGAATCGGTCCGTCGTCTGGAAGCAAGGGTGGCGGAACCTTCATCAGCCCTCGCCGACCTCGGTTGCCGGCGAATTCGCGATCGAGGGCCAACCGGGCGCGACGACCATCACCCGCAAGTGGACCGATGGCGCAAACCTGGAAGCCGGCGACATGCAGGTCATGCCGGCCACCGACCTTGGATGGTCCACGCGGAGGCATCCCGTCGGCCAGGCCGGCTCAGCGTCGTGCTGTCAGCGAATATGCCACTAGTGATATATCGGCTGACGGCGAGCCGAGCTCGCCCGAGGCCGCCCACCGGGTTCACTCCAACGAATCTCCCCGTCGACACACCGCCCGCCACGCCGCTAGTCAGGATCGATGCTGATTGACGACGACGATGAGGTCGCGCAGTCCCGCCGGATAACGCGTATCGATGCGGTCAATCGCCCGGGCGATGGCCCCCGGCTTCATGTCCCGCGTCGGGTTTCCCTCGGCAAAGAGGGCCAAGAGGCCCGCGTGCTCGACCCCGGAGTGAGCCAGGCCGATGAAGTCTGCGGTGTTCCTCGTCAGCACCGGCGCATCGCGCTGTTGCGCGAGGTCCCAGAGTTCCTGATCCGCAAGGCCCTTGTCGACTGCGATGATGTCGTGGCCGCTGGCTCGTAATCGGTTCAGCAGCTCGTCGCTTCGGACGTCTTCGTCCACACACAGCCGCACGGCGCAAAATCGCCTAGGCGTTTGGAGGCGGCGCGTCAGCCCGAGACAGCAGGAGGGTCGAGAGGAGACGCTCTTCCCTTTCCTCGGCGGCGAGCAGGTCAGTATCCTCGGCGGCGTACCGCTGTGCCTCAAGGACCGCGGCTACAGGCACGTCGAATTCCGTCGCCGCGCGGTCGGCAGACCAGCCATTCGCCTCGATCGTACGAGCAAGGCGCCCCGCCAGCAGGCGTCGCCCCTTGATGGCGAGTTGTCGGCGCCACGGGTGCGGGCGAGCTACAAGCCACTGCCACCTCGGGGCGAGCGCTTCCTCCAGCCCGGGGATGATCGGTTCCTCGAATGCGGCCGGAAGGTGATCGGCGTCGACTGCGATCACGCGGCGTCCGGCTTGGCGCTGCCGCACGACCCAGCTGAAGACGGCGAGGGATGCCTGCACCGCATCTCCGGTCGCGCCGCGGTAGTAGACCTCTGCGGTCTCACGGATACCACGGCTCACCGCTTCGGGGACATCCACGTGGAGCCGCTGTCGACGCGTCTGGCTCATGGCGCCATAATGGCGCCATACTGGCGCCTCGTCAAGTGCGCGCTACATTCTGGCCGGTCAGCGCCCGAACATCCTCGTATGCCTGGCGCGTGAGCCGTCTCAGGCGACCGGGATAGGTCCGCATCCGACGCACGGCATCGGTGACATCGTCGTCGCCCAGATCAGCCGCAAGGATCTCGACCGGGAGAATGTGGCCGTAGTTCCCATGAGCCGCATCGATCTTGTACCGATACGGCCCGGTGATGCAGACGATTGACCAATGCCACTCGCGCGGCAGGTGGGGCGTCAGGATGAGATCGCCGATCTGCATGCCGCCCGGCTCGTCCGAAACCATCCGCAGATTCGGCCATGCGTTCTCGTCGTCAATGTCCAGCCCCTCACCCTGTTCGCGCCGATGCCGCAGGAGGGTCAGCTCCTGCTTCGGCTGGTAGCCCAGCCCTGGCGAAGGCGTCCTGCCTTGACCTCGCTCCACAGCCAGTCGGCAAGGT
>JALZJE010000002.1 GCA_030859955.1 Chloroflexota bacterium
ACGTCCTGGCGCGGGCCGTGGACACGCACCTCCCAGTACGCGATGCCGCGCAGGCCGTAGCCGATGGCGGGCGTGCCGTCATCGTCGAACGTGTCGCCGTCGGACACGACGCAGACATCGGCCTGGAGCAGCTCCGGGTGGTCGGCGATGAACTTCTCGACCGGCTCCGAGCCGACCTCCTCGTCACCCTCGAAGAAGAATCGCAGGTTGACCGGGAGCCGGTTCGAGGTCGACATCCATGCCTCGACCGCCTTGAGGTGCATGAAGAGCTGGCCCTTGTCGTCCCCGGCGCCGCGAGCGTAGACCCGATCGTCCTCGTGTCGCGGCTCGAAGGGCGGACGGATCCACTCCTCGAGAGGATCGGCGGGCTGTACGTCGTAATGGCAATAGACGAGCACGGTGGGGGCGTCGTCGCCGGCCTTGAGCCACTCAGCGGTGACGATCGGATGTGCGCTGGTCTCGTGCAGGGTGGCTCGCTCCACCCCGAGGCGGGTGAGCTCATCCACGATCCATTGCCCTGCGCGCCGCACCTCGTCGTTGCGACCGGGGTCGGCGGAGACACTCTCGATGCGCAGAAACTCATCGAGCTGCGCGAGATGCTCGGCGTCGTGCTCGCGAAGGTAGGCGACAGCTGCGTCGGTGGCAGCGGCGGTTTCGGTTTGGCTCATCATGCCGTCATGGTAAACCGATGCGGCCGGTCGCAACTCATTGCCATCTGCCAGCGTCTCCCCGCCACCAAACGCAGCTCGGAGCCGATGATGCACAGGTTTCTCGCCCACGGCTTTGTCGCCGCCGCGTTGGCCGTCGCGACGCTGGCTGTTCCCTTGACCAGCGTCCACGCCTGTTCTTGCGTGGGTTTCACGGCAGCCGACGCTGTCGAGGCCGCTGACCTGGCTTTCGTCGGGACCGTCGCGGATTCGACGCCTGCAGGAAAAGACCCGATGATGGGAGGGCCGCTGGTCCGATATGCGTTCGAGGTCGAGCGCGCATCGCAGGCGGTCGGCCCCTTTGTCGAGGTGGCAGCCCACGACGACGGCGGCGGCGCAAGTTGTGGATTTACCTTCGGCATCGGGGAGCGCTGGTTCGTCGCCGCCACGATGGAGGGCGGGTCCCTCAGGTCGCACCTATGCAGCGGTAATCTGAGGATGGAGGATGTGGGCGACGCCGGCATGGCAGAGCTTGTTGATCTGCTGCCGATGGAGCCCGTTGCGGCCACGTCCGGTCCACAGACACAGGTTTCTGCTGTCGCACCCACGGCCACGGCAGTCGGGTCAATGGTCGACACCCCTGTCGTGGTTGCGCTGCTGATCGGTCTCGCCGCAGCCGCAGCACTGGTGGTAGTGCTCTTCCGGGCCACCAAGGTTGGACGTCCTTAGCTGAACGCTCCGAACACGAATCCAAGGAATAGCGCGAAGGCGATTACGGGCACCAGGCTCGCGACGCGCAGGAACGACGGCCAGCCGGGACCGCCGGTGAATGCATAGGCGGGGATTGAGAGGGGGAAAAGCACAACGGCGACCGACCATCCGACGCGTGCGCGGGTGCTCAGGTCGGGCCGCTCCTGTATGTCCAGCCAGTAGGCGGCGATCATCAGGAATCCGCCGACTGCTAGAACTGCGAAGAGGGTCCAGATGAAGGGAAGCATGTTCGAACGATCCTAGCGTCAGGCACCGTTCACCTCAGGAGTCGGCTTCGCGGGGCTCCTGAGCGACCCGATTGGCCACCATCCGGCGGTCGGCGCTGGTCATGGCGGCCGCCGCCGAGAGTCGGCTGCCTGCGATGGCGGCGAGGAATTCGTCGCGGTGCACGGCGAGGGTGTGCAGCGGCCCGATGGCGGTCACCGTTGCGGTGCGGGGAATGTCGCGCAGGAGCGCGATCTCGCCGAAGCCCTCGCCAGGCCCGAGCGTCGCGCGCGCCTGACCCCCAGCCATTACGGAAACTGTGCCGTCGACGATGACGTGGAACCGGTCACCGGCTTCTCCTTCCGACATCACAACGTCGCCCTGCCCATATCGGTGCTCGGAGACGTGTGTCGCCAGGAGCTCGATCGTGGCCAGCGGAAGCGGCGCAAAGATCGGATTGCGACGCAGGAGGTCGGCCTCCGCGCCCGGGACCGGAAGATCCGCATCGAGGCGCGCGAGGGAAAGCGCGTAGAGGCAGGCAAGTGCCGTCAGGCCAACGCCGAGTGCACCGAGTGAACCGAGCACGCCAAGCCATACGACGAGCAACGGGGCCGCAATCGACCCCAGTCCGATACCGGCGAAGACGGTGAGCTCCAGGGCCCCGATCGCCCGTCCGACGAACCGGGGGCGGAAGGCGCGAGGCATGAGGGTGTACAGCGAAACGTCCTCCAGCGCGTTGCCAACCCCCACGACGAACATGGCCCCGTATGCGACGACCGGCTCGGGCACCAGTGCCAGTACCGCGAGCGGAAGTCCCCAGAGGAACAGACCTGACAGGAATCCGCGCGCCAGCCGGCGAGCGGAAAGGGCCGTCCCCGCGATGACGCCACCGAGCAGCCCACCAATGCCCATCGCTGCCGTCAGCCACCCCACCGCGGCCTCTCCGAGGAGGAGGACGTCGAGTGCCAGCACGACCGTGAGCACGGTCAGCGAACCGCGCACGAACGTCTGGGCGAAGACGAGTACCGCAATCCCGGCCGGAGGCGCCAGGCGCGCCAGGTCCGCGGCGCCCGTTGCCAGGGCAGCCATCGGCGCGTGCTTGCCCATGGCAGGATCGTCGGTGCCTCGCGCGGGCACCTCCAGGCGCCAGATCATTCCCAGCCCCAACATCACCATGGCTGCCGCCCCGGCGATGGCGGCAGGCACGCCGAGCAGCCCAAGAGCGACGCCGGCAGCGACAGGACCCAGCAGCGTCCCCGCGTTTTCGGCCATGGCGGCGACCACGTTCGCCGCCGTGAGCTCGCGTGGCGTGCGGGCCAGCCACGGCAGCACGCTCGCCTGGATCGGGCGGTACGCCCCAGCCAACCACGATCCAGTGACCCCGGCACCGATGACGACCACGACCGGTGCGCCGATGACGGCCCCGCCGGCTGACGTACCAAGGAGCACTGCTCGGGCGGCAACCGTCACTCGTAGGACGCTGTCGGGCGCGAACCGGTCCGTCGCACCCACGATCGCCGGCGTGACCACCATCGCGGGAAGCGTGCGGGCGACGCCGTACAGGGCAACGAGCGGCGCGCCGCCCTCGTTGTACGCATAGACGAGCAGTGCGATGGATCCTGCGAGCTCGCCGGCCAGCGACGCGAACCAGCCGGCTTCGATGCGGCGGCAGTCGGCCACGCGGAGGACGTCTCTGATCGCTCCCATCAACGCGAGGTTACTTCCGCGCGTCCGTCCTGCGGCGCTGGATATCGTCCTGGCCATTGAGCATGTCAGTCAGGAATCCGAATGGGCGGCGGCGCGGCAGGGTCGGCTCGTGGTCGGGGAGGAGAGCGGCGACCGCCGCGCGCATGCGGGCATCGAGGTCGGCTCGCGCCTCGCGGCCGCGGACGGCATCGGTCTGAAGCGGTGCGCCGAACCGGACGTCGATTCGGCGCCGGAACCACAGTTCGGTCGAACCTACGATGGCGCACGGCACGACCGGGACCCCCGAGGAAGTGGCGAAGGCCGCCGCTCCCTCCTCGAAGTTCAGAAGCTCAGCCTCTCGGAAACCGACGCGCCCCTCGGCGAAGATGCCGAGGACGCCATCGGCTTCGAAGACGCGTCGCACGGCACGAACGGCACTGGTGAGAGTCGTGCGCTCGGGGTTGTACGGGATGACGCCGCCGAAGAAGGTCATCACGCGGTTCTTGAAGCCGCGGCTGAAGTCCGTTTCCCTGGGGCCGAACCAGGTGATCCGCGGCTCGAGAGGCACGACCGACAGGACCAGCAGCGGGTCGAAGCCGTTGTGGTGATTGGCGACCAGCTGAAACGGCGGCGACGGCCAATGGTCGATCCCGCTGACGCGCACCTCGAAGAGGATCCGCAGGACGGTCCGGTTGACCCACCACATGAGCCGATATCGCGGCGTGACGGCCACGCTCAGCTGCCGGGGTCCGGTTCGCCTGGCGCGATTGAGTGGAACAGTCACGCTTCCTCCTCGCGTCGACGCGGATCGACGCGCGTGAGCGCCAGGGCGGAGAGCGCAACGAACCCGGCGGCCACGCCCATTGCCACCCTCGGGCCGGCCGCGTCGCCGAACCCGGCCGCCACGAGATCCTGGACGGGGCCGGCCACGATGATGAAGACCGGTCCGGCCATGGCGGTGCCGGCGTTCAGGATCCCCATGTACCTGCCGGCGGTGTGCTTGGGAATCACGTCGGCCATGAGCGCCCAATCGGCGGACAAGAAGGTTCCCATCCCGATCCCGAACGGAATCCACGAGGCGATCGCCAGCTCCGGTGTTGGGGCCACGGCAACGCCCAACAGGCCGATCCCGGCGATCCCTGCCGCGGTCCAGATCACCGGCCGGCGGCCGAATCGGTCGGAAAGCCGGCCGCCTGGGATGGCGGCGATCGCCGTCGAGACGCCCACGATGGCGGTGGCCAGGAAAACGGTGGCATCCGCACCGGCGTCGCTCAGGCCGTGCGAGCGCCGGAAATAGCCGACGGCGATCAGCGTCGCGTTGTATGCGCCCAGGAACAACAGCCGTACGAGCAGCAGCCAGAGCACATCGCGTTGCTGGAGGATGTCGCGCCCCCACGCCGAGAGCGCGATCTGCGGCCACGAACGCGTGCGCTTGGGTGCCGCGCGACCCTCATCGACGGTGGCGATCAGCACGACCATCGTGATGACCTCGACCACGCCGAGCGCGAGGATCCCCAGCGGCACGTTGTCCAGGATCCCGCCGAGCGTGGCGATGCCAACCCCGGCGATGGTCCCCATGGTGAGCATCAGACCCATCAGGCCGCTGGCCGTGCCGACCTGCTTCGCCGGAACGAGATCCGGGACGTACCCCTGGAATGGTCCCTGGGCGAAGTTGGAGCTGACCTGGAGCAGGAAGTAAAAGGCGACCAGTGACACGAAGTCGTTGTTGAACGCGATGCCTGCCAGGAACACCACGTCCAGCAGGCTGCCGATCACGATGTACGGCTTGCGGCGGCCCCAGCGGGTCACCGTGTAGTCGCTGATCACGCCGACGGTCGGCTGGATGATGATGGGCGCGATCGCTCCTGCGATCATGATGATCGCCAGCAGCGTGCCCTGGGTGTCGCGGCTCAGGTCGTCGAGACGGCCCGGGATGATCGTGATGTTCAGTCCGCCCCAGATCGTCTGGATGCCGAACCAGTAGATCGACAGGGTGACGAGCTGCGAGAGCGGCAGCAGTATCCGGGATTGCTCGGGACCCGTATTGGTCATCGGTCCATCCTGCGCTTCGTGGTCGAACCCTAGGACACCGTGGGCTCGCTGGCTAGAGATTGCAGCACGCTCACTGCGGTCGGAATGCGGCGGCGGACCACCCGGATCTGAGCCACGGGCCAAACGGCGCTAGAATCGGCGGGTGATCGACCCCATCGCTTTCGAGCTCGGTCCGCTCCAGCTGCACTGGTACGGGATCATCATCGCCAGCGCGGTGCTCATCTCCGCGCTCCTCGGTGCCAGGGTTGCCGGCTGGGTCGGCGAGAGCGCCGAGGACGGCTGGTCGATGCTCCTGCTGGTCGTTATCACCGGCGTCATCGGCGCCAGGATCTACCACGTCATCCACCTGTGGGACTTTTACAGTGCGAACCCGCTCGTCATCCCGCAGATCTGGAACGGCGGGATCGGCATTCCCGGCGCCCTGGCAGGCGGCGTGGTCGGCATCTTCCTCTACACCCGGTCGAAGGGCATCAACACGGCGCGCTGGCTCGACATCTTTGCGCCGGCCGCGCTACTGGGCCAGGTCATCGGCCGCCTTGGAAACTTCGTCAACCAGGAGCTGTACGGTCCTCCCACGTCGCTGTGCGGAGTCGAATTCCCTGCCTGTCTGCCGTTCGGCGTGCAGATCGGGGCAGATCACCGAGCCGGCACTCCATGGGACGCGGTCACGTATCCGGTGGAGACCACCACGTTTGTGCCGCTGTTCGCCTACGAGATGGCGCTCAACTTCATCGGACTGGTCGTCCTGCTCTTCGCCATCCGTCGCTTCGGGCCGCGCCTGTTTGCTGGCGACGCAGCCCTGATGTACATCATGTGGTACGGCGCGGTACGCACGCTGCTCGAGACCTATCGCGTCAATAACTGGACCATCCTGGGCGTGCCCACCGCGATGTGGGTCGGCATCATCGGCTTCGTCCTTGCCGCAGCCTGGCTGATCTACCGACACCGGCGGGGCTGGGGCTCGCCGATGATCAAGCCCGCCGAGGAACGCCAGGCCGATGCTTCACCGGCTTCGCAGCCTCACCCGGAGGCGACCCCTGGCTGAGCTCCCGCGCGGGATCCTTGCTGACGTGACCGCCGCGGTCGGCAACACGCCGGTGGTGGCGCTGGACCGCCTGGGAGCCGATGTCCGGCCGCGGCTGGTGGCAAAGCTGGAGCACATGAATCCCGGAGGCTCTGTCAAGGACCGGATTGCGCTGCCGATGATCGAGGCGGCCGAACGCGCCGGGCTGCTGAAGTCGGGCGGAGTGATCGTCGAGCCGACGAGCGGCAACACCGGCGTCGGCCTGGCACAGGTGGCCGCGGTGAAGGGATATCAATGCATCTTCGTCATGGCCGACAAGCAGTCCGAGGAGAAGCGTGCGCTGCTGCGCGCGTACGGCGCGGAGGTCATCGTGTGCCCGAGCGACGTGGACCCTGACGACGAGCGCTCGTATTACAGGGTCTCCGATCGCCTGGCGCGCGAAGTGCCGGGCGCATGGAAGCCGGACCAATACTCGAATCCCGCCAACCCGGAGGCGCACTACGCAACCACCGGTCCCGAGATCTGGGAGGCGACGCGGGGGCGGATCACGCACCTCGTCGTGGCGCTTGGGACCGGCGGGACTGTCTCCGGCGCCGGTCGCTACCTGAAGGAACGGAATTCGGACATCGTGATCGTCGGCGCCGACCCGGCGGGATCGGTCTACTCAGGAGACACGCCGCAGCCGTATCTCACCGAGGGCATCGGCGAGGATTTCTGGCCGACGACCTACGACACCGGAATCTGCGACGTCATCGTACGCGTCCCGGACCGGGACTCGATGCTGACCGCGCGGATTGCCACTGCGCGAGAGGGCATCCTCATGGGCGAGTCGTGCGGCACCGCACTCTGGGCGGCGCTCCAGGTCGCCCGCGATCTCGACGATCCCGACGCACTGTTCGTGGTGCTATTGCCCGATTCGGGGCGCAATTACGTCGGCAAGCTGTACAACGACGACTGGCTGCGCGAAATGCGCCTGCTCGGGGCCGACGAAGCGGTCGCGGACTACGACTGGGGCGCGACCAGCGCGGAGGTGATCCTTCGCGGCGCTGACATCCCTCTCCCCGAACGTCCAGGTCGCTCGTCGGCCGAGTGATTCGGGGCGGGCGTGGATTCGTCGATTGGCGGGTTATCCGGTTGGTTGCGCTCTATATTGGTCGTGGCGAACGTGTTCGCAGAAGCCGGGCCATCTGACGCATCGGTCCATGGGGAGTATCGTTGCTGTCTTACTTGATCACCGAGCGCACGGATGAGGAGTGTCATGACACAGGTTGCCGAGCCGCGCGCCGACCAACGGCCGGCCGCCGTCGATCGGGTCAATCACTGGATCAACGGCGCCCTCGTGATGGGAACGAGTGGAAGACATGGTCCTGTCTACAACCCCGCCACCGGCGAGGTGGCGCGTGAGGTCGACTTCGCATCCGTTGACGAGGTCAACTCGGCGGTCGCCGCTGCCCACGAGGCCTTCCCGGCCTGGCGCGCCACGTCCATCAGCAAGCGGACCGAGATCATGTTCCGCATCCGAAACCTGGTCGAGCAGCACCGCGAGGAGATCGCGGCGCACCTGACACGTGAGCACGGCAAGGTGCGTTCGGATGCCCTTGGCGAGGTCGCCCGCGGCCTCGAGAACCTGGAGTTCGCGACCGGCATCCCGCACCTGCTGAAGGGTGGCTTCAGCGAGCAGGTCAGCACCGGGATCGACGTGTACCAGATCCGCCAGCCGCTGGGCGTGGTGGCCGGCATCACGCCGTTCAATTTCCCGGCCATGGTGCCGATGTGGATGTTCGCCAACGCGATCGCCTGCGGCAACACGTTCATCCTGAAGCCCTCAGAGAAGGACCCGTCCGCATCGGTCTACATGGCTGAGCTGTGGAAGGAAGCGGGCCTGCCGGATGGCGTGTTCAACGTGGTGCACGGTGACAAGGTGGCGGTGGATGCCATCCTTGAGCATCCCGACATCGCGGCGGTCTCATTCGTCGGCTCGACGCCGATCGCGCGCTACATCTACGAGACCGGAACGAAGAACGGCAAGCGCGTGCAGGCGCTGGGTGGTGCCAAGAACCACATGGTGGTCCTGCCCGATGCCGATATCGACATGGCCGCCGATGCCGCCGTCTCCGCCGCTTACGGTTCCGCCGGCGAGCGCTGCATGGCGATCAGCGTGGTGGTTGCGGTCGGCGACGTGGCCGATCCGCTGGTATCGGCCATCGAGCAGCGGCTGCCGAAGATCAAGATCGGACCGGGCAACGATGAGGGCTCGGAGATGGGCCCACTCATCACGAGGGAGCACCGTGACAAGGTCGCCACGTACCTCGACAGCGGCCCGGCGCAGGGCGCCACCCTGCGTGTTGACGGCCGGGAGCACGTCCTCTACAAGGAGGGCGAGGGCTTCTGGCTGGGCGTCAGCCTGCTCGACAACGTGACGCCGGATATGGAGTGCTACCGCAACGAGATCTTCGGGCCCGTGCTGGAGGTCGTTCGGGCGCCCGACTATCCATCGGCGCTGAAGATCGTCAACGACAACGAGTACGGCAACGGCACGGCCATCTTCACCCGCGACGGGGGCGCCGCGCGCCAGTACCAGTTCGACGTCAACGTCGGCATGGTCGGCCTGA